>CBFCZO010000008.1:0-71341 GCA_965602675.1 uncultured bacterium
GAGGATGTTGTTGACCAGGTTGATCACCCGCTTAGTCGAGTGCTGGCTGTCGTCGGGGCGGTCGCGGATGATTTCCACGGGCCGCTTGAGGTCAATCCTTGCTCCGCTACTGCCGTAGCCGCCGCTGTAAAGGCGCTTGATCGCATTGCGGATCTCGCGTTTGGATGTCAGCACGGGCCTGATAGCCCGCTGGAGCGCCTGGTGGAGCATGCTGAGCAGGTTCTTGTCCTGTGGATCGGCCATCGCCACAACCAACGCGTCGCCTTCACTGGCAATCGGCACCAGCCTGTTGAACGAGGTGAACTTCTCCGTCAGCAGCTCTCTGAACTCTGGAGGGATAGCCAGCGGCAGCTTTATCATAAATTCGATGCCGAGCTTGCGAGCGATCACCCCCAGCATTGTCTTCTCCGGCACAGTCCCGTTCTCGATGAGCAGTTCGCCCAGCTTCACGTTCTTCTGGCGCTGCTCCCTGATGGCCTCCTCAAGCTGGCTCTTGGTGATCAGCTTTTGCTCGAGCAACAAATCGCCGATGAATTTGTCACGCTCCTGCTTGTAGCTTATACGGCGGAAAAATCCGTCGATGGCATCGGCCAATTCGCCTTCGGATGTCAGAACCGGCTCGACGGAACGGACGCCGAGATGCGCCCTGATCTCTTCTATCAACGAAGCTTCGACTTTGTCGGTGGAGAGCAGGTAAACCTCCTCGTTTTTTTCACCTTTGGGTATTGGGAGGACGTTGTTTTCGAGAATGAATTCTTTGGGAAGCTTGTCCACCAGGTTGAGATCGAGGAACAACGATGCGTTTAACGAGAAATATCTGTAGCCTATTTGAGAAGCATATACTTCCTGCAATTTGTCATCGTCGGCGTAGCCGAGGTCGCGGAGGATGCTGCCGATTTTTTTCTCGGGCATTTTCTCCTGCCGCACGAGCGCTTCATCCAGCTGGCGCTCAGTGATCACACCGTCGAGGAGCAGCAGTTCCCCGATGCGCAACCTGCGGCCCTCGTAGAACTCATCGATCGCTGCCCTGATTTCATCTTCCGAGTACTTGTAGAGGTCGAAGGGAATCAAGTTGCGCTTCAACTTGCTTTCGATCTCGGCCAGCCACTCGCGTTCGTGGCGACCGCTGGGCGTGGCAACCACAACATCGGCGCCGAATGCCGCCAACGGCAGGAGGCAGTAGTACCTGGCGATGTGCTGGGGGAAGCTGTCGGCAAGCGACGGATCAATCTTGTCTATCTCTATTTTATTCCTGATGCTCATCTGCTCTGCGCCAATCGGCCGCCGGCAACATCAGTAATCAGCGGCAAAAACAATGGATTCGAGGTACTTACGCCGCTCTTCGGGATCGTCAAGCAATTCCGTCAGCGGCCATTCCAGGTGAGCGTTGAAAAGTCCGCGAAACTCGTCAACGTCGTTTGCGGAGAACCATTCGCTCATCCTCAGCTTAGCTTCAAAATTGAGCAGGACGTCACGGGTGATCCTGCTCCCCGTGTAGGGAAGCAGCCGCCGGCCCTGGGGCTCGATCACGGTGCGGGCGCTCTTGTAGAGGCCGCGGATGAAATCCTTGATTCGCTTGAAAATCGCCTTCCGCCGGGCTTCGTCACCTGCGCGGTAGAGGTTCTCCGTCATCTTCAGAGCGCCGTTAAGGGCCAGGCGCTGGCTGGAGACGAACTTCTCGAGATCGAGCATCGCTATCGAGCCGTCTGCGCCGTTGGGCACCGCAAAGTACTGCAGCGAGATCGTTTCCACGCCCTTTGAGGTCTTGATCTGCAGGTCGCTGCCGGAATGATGAACCCGCCGGAGCTGTTCAGTCATTCTCTTGAGCTCGGCAATGCTCAAGCCCTGCATCACCTGCCGTTCCCTGTTCTTCGGACTCGAGTATTCCACAGCGGCAAACTTCTCTTCCGTAAAGCTCGGTTCCGGAGCCGCATGCGAGCCCCTTGCCGCCTCAAACACATGAACCGGCGGCTGCTCGACGAGGGAGGCCGGCTCTGCACCCGGCGCGGGCTCCGCGGCAGGTTGCGCCCGCCCGGGAATCTCGAAGAGATCTTCATCAGCACCCGCGACAGCCTGTCCCAGCCTCATCTTCAACTGCTGGATCTGGTCCTCCAGATAGAGCAGCTTCAGATCGGCCTTCGAGCGGAACTGGTTCACCTGTTCGGACACGGCGAAGGGGTCGCTCTCGGCGGCGTGATAGACCTCGCTAACATAGAGGTCTCTCAGCGACCTGATGAAGAGCAGATGCCGATGGAACACCTCCAGCAGGAACTCGTCGAGCGTGCGAATCAGCGAGGCCGACTGGTCTCCCTGGAGCTCTTTCCAGCGCTGCTCGTAGCCTCCGCCGACGGCGTCCCGCCACACCCGGAGGTTGTTTGAAAACTCATCCAGCAGCCGGGCGAACTTGGCCAGGGCGGCTCGTAGGGGAACCGCCTCCACGCCGGGAGTCAAGTTGTTTCCTGCGGACATTAGGACACCCTTGCGCGGCATACCACTCCGCGTTCCAACACTATTATAGCATATCTCATTTCATATGAACAAGTTACGGCTGCCTATGCTCCTTTGGCTAATGGAGTAAATCGCCAAATGTGGTATCCCGCGAGCGCCCAGGTTCCACATTTGGTTGCTGCAACCGCCAGGAATTATAGGCCGGTGCAGACCGCTCCATATACCTCCATATTACTTATCGGTTCGCCAGCAAAAACGCGCAACCCGCAAAATATTGAAGATTCGTTAGTATGCATACCAATATATGCTGCCGGGCAGGCGGATATTCCGCCCGGATGGTGTCGCACCCCCCTCCCCGAATGCGGAGCTTGACAGAGTATCGCCCGGAGTTATCATGGTTTGATCTTGTGAAAGCGCACATGGGGATTCTCGAATGGCGCGGCGAAAAGACAAGAAGGAAGCTGAGACGCGCGAGCAGAAAAAGGAAGAGACTACGTATAAATCCAAGCTGCGCGAGATCGTCGAGAGCCTGATCGTGGCCATCATCCTGGCGCTGGTCGTCAAGACGTTCGTCGTCCAGACCTTCCAGATCCCGACCGGCTCGATGGAGGACGGCCTGCTGATCGGCGACCACATCATCGTCAACAAGCTGATCTTCGGCCCCGAGCTACCGCTGGTCAAACAGATCATGCCGATGCGCGACGTGCGGCGTGGGGATGTCGTCATCTTCAAGTATCCCGACGATCCCAAGCTCGATTACGTCAAGCGGGTGATCGGCCTGCCGGGCGAGGAGGTCAAGATTTTCCGCCACCAGATCTGGATCGACGGCACGCCGATCGAGGAGCTCGGCCTGGACGAGGACTCCTACACGCTGCGCTGGCGCAATGCCGACAGCGAGCGCGCCGCGGCCATCGGTTACGACCCCAACGTCTACGATCCCGACGTCTTCGACTCCGACGACTTCTCGCGCTACAAGCCGGTCTACTACAACGTGCCCGAGGGCCACTACTTCATGATGGGCGATCACCGCTTCATCTCGCAGGACAGCCGCGCCTGGGAGAACAAGTTCGTGCCGCGCGGCAACATCATCGGGCGCGCGATGCTCATCTACTGGTCGCAGAATGCGACGCGCGCTGACTACCGCGCCGACAACTTCGGCGAGCAAGCCGCCGGCTTCATCCGCGGCGTGATCACCTTCCCGTTCAACACCCGCTGGGGCCGCCTGCTGCACATCGTCCGCTGAACCTTTTCAGCCCGCCCGTTTCCGCCGCCTGCCGCCGTTGAGAATATGAGGTGAGGCCATGGAAAACGTAGACCGACTGCTGCGCGAAATCGCCGACGAGTTGCGGCCGGTGGAAGAGAAAATCCTCTACCACCCCTTCACACCCGCGCTCGAGCGGGGCGAGGTTCCGCGCGAGAAGCTGAAGGTTTTCGCCGGGGAGCAGTACGGCATCATCACCAGCGACCTGCGCAGTGTCGCCTTTCTGCTGGCGCGGGCCAGCACTAAGACGACGCAAAATTTCTTCGCCTTCGTGCTGCCCGGCGAGCAGGCCGCGCTGCGCAACCTGCTGGGCTTCGCCGCCGCCGTGGGCATGGACGAGGCAGTCCTGCGCGGCTACCAGCGGCAGGCCTCCGCCCAGGCCTACAAGGCGTTCATGGCGTGGCTCGCGCTGCAGCGCCCCCACTCCGAGGCGGCCGCTGCGTTCCTGGTGAACTTTCCGGCGTGGGGTCGGCTCTGCGGCCGCATCAGCGTCGCGTTGAAGGCCGAATACGGCTTCGGCGACGAGGGGGTAGCCTTCTTCGACGGCTTCGCCTCCCCCGCCCCGGAGTTTGGGGAGAAGGCGCGGGCGGTGATCGCCGAGGGGCTGGCGCACGGTGACGAGCCGGCGGGCATCGCCGAGGCCTGCCGCCTGCTGCAGGAATACGAGTTGATGTTCTGGGACTCGGTGGTTTAGGCAAGAGGTGGAGGGCGCATAAGAGAATACGCGTATTGACCGGGGAAGATTGAATTAAACCACAGAGGACACAGAGGGAAAGAAGAAGAAGAGGCGGTGGCCCCCGCGTTCCGCGGGGCAGGCTGTGAACGACCGCCCTACTACACGGATTTGCAAGAGCCTGCCGAACTTGCAGGGCGCTTTGCCGTGGGCGGACAGGACCTCCCTACACGGCGGGTCAGCTCCCCCGTTCAATCCCAACCTCCCCTATTCCCGCCTTCGGCGGGGCGGCGGCCCTAAAGGACCGCCCTACACGGATCGGTCCGGCTCTGCGGTGATCAGGATTCCGGCCAGGTTTGCATGTGCCAGCTCATCTCCCAGAACATATACTCCCAGCCGAGGGCATTGTTGAAGGCGGCTTGCCGGCGGGCGAGGCGCGGATCGTCGTCGCCGGGGACGAGGCGGTCGAGCAGGTCGCGGCACCAGGCGACGAGCTCTTCGAACTCTGTCGAGGCGTAGGTCTCGATCCATTTGGCGTAGTGGTGGTGCGCGGGCAGGCCCCGGCGGAGCAGGCGCGAGGCGATGTCGAAGTAGCCCCACTCGCAGGGCAGCAGGACGGCGGCGATGTCGGCCAGGTCGCCCTCGTAAGCCGTTCTCAACAAGTAACTTGTGTAGCCGAGGCAGACGGGTGACGGCAGGGTGGCTTCCAGTTCGCCGGCGGAGATGCCGAAGTCGGCGCAGATCGAGCGGTGCAGCTCCATCTCGTAGTTGAGCGTAGTTTCGACGAAGGATGAGAATTTGCGCATCGTCTCCAGTCCGTCGGCCTTGGCAACGGCGAGGGAGAAGAAGCTGACGAAGTCCTTGAGATAGACGTAGTCCTGCGCTAGGTAGAATCGGAATTTCTCCTCGGCGAGGCTGCCGTCGCCGATCCCGCGGACGAAGGGGTGGTTGAAGTTTGCCTCCCAGAGGCCGCCGGCGCCCTCTCTTAACAGCTCGGAAAGACTCATCGAAGCCCCCCGTTTTTCGGATATATTTGTTTCAGGGATAACTGCGCCGCCCGTCGAAGTCAAGGGTGGTAAAAAAGCGTGAGGCAACGCACAATTATTGACCGCAAAGGCTTACGCTGGTAGTGTTACGCGAGGATTTCACATCCCGGACGATGATCGCGGAAAGCCATGGCGCTTAAGGACTCAGACCTGTTCGCTATCGACCAGTTCTTCGCGCGGAAGCAGTATGACCGCGCCGTGGAGCTGCTGGAGAAGCTGCATCGCCAGGCGCCTGAAGAAATATCGCTGAAGATGAAGCTGGCTGACGCCTACTTTCTCTACGGCCGCACCTCCCGCGCCAAGGCGGTTCTGGAGGAGTTGGCCGAGTATTATGCCAAGCGCGGCTTCGTGACCAAGGCGATGGCGGTGGTGAAGAAGATAAAGCGCTTCGATCCGTCGGCCGACGTCGACATCTACCAGTACACGCAGGACGGCAAGGAGGAGCAGTTCGCTAAGCTCACTCCCCTGAGGGAGAAGAAAGAGCCGGAGAAGGCGGAGGAAGCCGAGGATGAGGAATCGACCTTCAGGATCCTCGACGAGTTGTTCGCCGGCCTCTCGCGCGAGGAGTTCGAAGCGATCACCGAAATACTCAACGAGAAAGCGGTCGAGCCGGGCAATGTTGTGCTCAAGGAGGGCGAGCGCAGCAACAGCCTGTTCATCATCATCAACGGTAGGGTTCGAGTGGAAACCAGGCACCGGGGCAAGATCGTCGAGCTGGCCGTGCTGAAGGCCGGAGAATTCTTCGGCGAAGTGGCTCTGCTGACCGGCAAGCAGCGCACCGCGACGATTACCTCGATGGAGGAATGTTTACTTCTGGAGATGAAGAAGGAAGACTTTTTGGGTCTCAGCGATAACTACCCGCAAATGCGCCACACCCTGGAAACGACTCTCGAGCTCCGCGCCAGCGACACAGTGGAAAAGCTTCTCGAGCTGGACAGCGAGGTATAGAACAAATGATATTGCCGATCCTGAAATACGGGGATCCGCACCTGATAACGCCTGCGGAAGAAGTGGACGAGATAGACGACGAGATCAGGAAGCTCGTCGAAGACATGTTTGAAACCATGTACGAAGAGCCCGGAGTCGGGTTGGCGGCGAATCAGGTGGGAGTGCTCAAGCGCGTGGCCGTGGTCGACCTGAGCATCGGAGAGGACCCCAACGCCCCGTTGGTTCTGATCAATCCCGAGATCATCGAAATCGAAGGCGAGCAGGCGACCGAGGAGGGTTGCCTCTCTTTCCCGGAAATCGAGATCGAGATTACGCGACCGGAGAGGATTGTCGTCAAGGCGCTCGACCTGGAGGGCGAGGAGTTCACCCTCGAAGCGAGCAACATGCTGACACGCGCAATATGCCACGAAATCGACCACCTCAACGGTAAGGTGATCATTGATTTTCAGACCGGCCTGGCGAAACAGATGACGCTGACCAGGATCAAGCGTCTCAAGCGCCAGGGGAAGTGGGATTGATTGTGGGAATCCGGTCGTGAGTAAACCGCGGGAGCGGTGCGGATGGCTGACAAGCTGAAAGTGGTTTTCTTCGGCAGCCCCGAGCTGGCGATCCCGGCGCTGAGGGAAATAGTAAAGCATCCCGAGATAGCACTCCTCGGCGCAGTCACCCAGCCCGATCGCCCTGCGGGGCGCGGCCGCAAGCCCAAGCCGCCGCCAATTAAACAGGAGGCTCTTGCAGCGGGCTTCGACGTGCTGCAGCCTGAGTCGATCAGCGCAACTCACGTGAAATGGGCTTTGAAGGAGTTCAAGGCGGATTACTTCGTGGTTGTGGCCTATGGGCTGATACTCCCCCCGCACGTGCTAGAGATTCCGCGGCTCGGCTGCGTAAACCTCCACTTTTCCCTTTTACCCAGGCTTCGCGGTGCGGCTCCGGTCAACTGGGCGCTCGTCCGCGGAGAGACGGTCACCGGCGTTACGACGATGCTGATGGACGAGGGGCTGGATACCGGGCCGATCCTGTTGCAGCAGGAAGCCGGGATCGAAGCGGAGGAAACCGCCGGGTTTCTCGCACGCAGGCTGGCCGATGCGGGTGCACAGCTCCTGACCAGTACGCTGATCGAATACGCCGAGGGCAGGATCGAGCCAAAACAACAGGACCATTCTCTGGCCACCAAGGCCCCGATGCTAAAGAAAAAGCACGGCTTGGTTGACTGGAACAAGAACGCCGCGGAGATCTTCAACCGCTGGCGGGGGTTGGATCCCTGGCCCGGGATTCACTCCTTCTTTCGTGGCGAAACGATCAAGCTGGTTCAGATAACTCAGGCAGCGGGCAAAAGCTTTGATAGCGAGCCGGGGACACTGGTACGGGAGGAGAACAGGCTATACACGGCCTGCGGCGGAGGTTCAGCCGTCGAGATGCTGCTCATGCAGATGCCCGGCAAGCGGCCCGTCAGCGCAAGCGATTTCGCCAACGGCTATCGTCCGGGCGAAGGAGAGCTTCTGGGAAACATCGAAGCCTGACAACGCTCTGATTCCCGCTACACAGTTCCGCCCGCCCGGCGGAATTACCTCACGTCGTAGCGTATGAATGCGACGAAAGCCGCTGCGACGAAGACTACTGAAAGCAGTACCATAACGGCCAGATCGACCAGGGAGTTGGCAATGGACACATCGAGTGACTCTTGGCTGAACGATGTGGTATCGATGTACTGGTCCGATACGTCGATCGGCTGCCCGCTGCCGAAGCCCTGATTCAGGTACTCGGGGTGCTGCTTGATTAAGCCCGTCGCGTTCTTCGAAAAGGTCGCAACGGTTCCCCTCACGTGCTCCTGGAACACATCGTCCGACGAAAAGACTCCGCTCTTTGCCAGCCTCTGGATGCTGAACGTGAGCGCAGCAGCGGGCGAAGTGTATCTGCTGATGCTGGCCGCAAGCTGGGTCTGGACATTCTGCTTCATGTTCATCTCCGCGACTTTCTTCATCCCTTCCTGTTGGACCTTTTGGGTGAACTCCTGATACTGGTCAGCAAGCCAACTTTGGAATTCTGCGGAAGCCTGATCTCTCTGCTGTTCCCAAGCCCGCATTCTTTCGCGGTACTCATCGGTTACGACCACGGGCGTTTTCGGCCTGCTGGCGATCAACTGCTGCTGCAACTCCTGGACTTTGTTCCGGAGTTTCTTCATCAACTCCCCTGTGTTGGGTCCTATACTCCGCGCAAAATCCTTCTTCACTTCTTCCAGTGCCGGCACCTCGTGGAACCACTGGGCCACCAGGACCGCCCCTCTTGGAACGATGCTGATGAAGAAGACCCAGAGCATCAGCAGAACGAGGAAAGAAACGCTCGAGCGTTTTGTGAGCGCGGAGACCATCATTCCCAGGCTGTAAAAGACTAGCAAGTAGAGTATGAAAGCGAGGAAGATGAGCCCCAGCCTAATCCAGTCCTCGCCGCTGAGCTGCACCGCGGGGAAGAAAAACTCCAGGATCAGCATACCCATGATCAAGGGGATCATAAAGGGGATGATCAGCAGGACGAAGTTGCCTATCAGCTTGCCGATGATGAAGGAACTCCTTTTCATCGGGTTGGAGAAATTCAGCTTCAGCGTGCCCAGCTCTTTCTCTCCGCTGATCGCATCGAAGGTAAAGAGAATGGCGAAGAGGCTGAGGATGATCTTGACGATGAAATCGAGGTCGAGCAGGCCGAAGACGGCGAGTATCGGCGTAGAGTTGTACTTGCTGACATCGAAGCTGGCGCCGGCGATAGTATTTACATTCCCCCGCCTGGCGGCATCGCCCTCCACGCCGTTAACGAGCACTGAAAGGACGCTCGGGACGCGATAAACATACTGCCCTTTTTGGAGAAAGTCCTGCTGGTAGTTGAAAACATTCTTGAGCCTTTCCTTCTCCGCAGCCGTCTGCTGCCGGGCTTCATCGACCAACTGGGTGTAGGTAACGGCTCCTGTCATAAGGGCAGAGAGAATCAGCACCGTGCAGACGACATACGTGATAACCACTTTTGGTGTGCTGATGTTAGCCCTGATTTCTTTTCTTACGACATCCCAAATCATTGCACCACCCTCTTTCGACACCCGTCAACGGACGTCATAGCGTAGAAAGGCGACGAACGACGCCGCGAAGAAGACTAAAGCCAATAGTATCAGCAGGCCAATATCCCAGATCGAGCGGGAGATGGTCGTAGCGAAATCCTCTTCCTTGAACAGGAAATGGATCCTGCTTTGCTGGACCTCCAATTCCTTATCGCCCATGAAGCTCTCAAAGAACTTTTGCGGATCGGAATCGTCAATATTCTTCATCTCTTCGAAAACGTAATTCCTGAATTGCTGCTGGAAATCGCGTAGTTGGTCGATGTACTCGGTCTGGCGGGCCCAGCCGCTGCCTGCGAGGTTTTGAACCGCGAAGCTCATCGCCGAAGTCGGCGAGAGGCTGCGGGCTATCGACTCGGCCAGCACGATCTGCGCCGCCTGCTGCTGCTCATATTGCAGGTCATACTTGTCCAGAACCTGTGACTGAAATGCCGAGAGCTTCTCGAAGATGGACGTGATCATTTCCGCAAGCTCGCCGCTTCGAGCCGCATCCGCGAATCTCGATTGGTCGTTGAACTCCTCCATCACTTCGCCGCGTTGCTGCGCGATCTCCTTCATGGCCTTCGTCTGGAGGCTGGTGTAAGACTCATACGGCTTGAGCCGCTCCGCAGCCACAAGGCTCAACTTGGGGATAATCGTGACGAACAGCACCCAGATCATCAGCAGCACGATGAAGCTCGTGGCAGAGCGCTGGCAGAGAGAGCTGACGAAGAGCCCGGCGGCAAAGAACACTCCGAGATAGACAACGTAGATGCCGACAATCACCAGAAGTCGCAGCCAGGTATCGGCATTGAAGGCGCCCAGCACACCCGGATAGAACGCCGTCATGAACGCCAGGCCGATTATCATCGGCAGGATGAAGGCGATCAGGATCACCGAATAGCCGCCAATAATCTTGCCGAGCAGGATCTTGTAGCGCGGCACTTCGTTGGCAAGCGCCTGCTTGAGCGTACCCAGCTCCTTCTCCCCGCTGATGGAGTCGTAGGTGAGCAGTATAACAAATAGGCTCAGCACGATTTTAACGACGAAGGTGATGTCGACGTTGCCGAAAACGGCGAGGATGGGAGAGACCAGATTACGGCTCTCGTCGAGGTCGGTGTCGATGTCCAGGTTAATTTCCGCCTGCCGCCCCAGGCTGTCGTCGATGCCCGTGTCGACGATGGTCAGCACGTAGGGGACCTTTGCCTCGAACAGCCCCACGTAACCGGCATTTATCCAGTTGTTCTGGGCTGCCAACACCTCATGATTGGTCCGCAGGTGCTGCTGGGCGTCGCCGACTTTTTCCGTGTAATTCTTGCTGCCGATGATCAGGCCCGATATCACCAGCAGGATGACTACCACAAAGGTGACCACGAACTTGAGCGTGCTGACGTTGTCCATGATCTCCTTGCGGATAATGTCCCTCAGCATTTGCCTTCCACTCCTTTCACACCTCTCAACGTTCCCTGCCGAAATCGGAATCGCCTGATCCCGCCGTCACAACGTGGCTCAGCGAACGTCATAGCGAAGAAAAGCCACGATCGCCACCGCCAGGAAGATTGTGGCGGTCAAAGCCAGTATTGCGAAATCCCAAATGGAGGCTTCCACCGATTCGCCCAGCGTCTCCGCAACGTAGAATGACCGATCGGGATACACTTCCGACAGATCCAACTTCTCCATCGAGATACCCTGACCACCCATGAGCGAATCGGGCCTATTAAAGTCCCGCGCGTAATCGGTGTAGCTTTTGATATAGTCGTCCACGCTGTCCTTGAACTGCTCATCGGATGAGTAGACGCCGGTTCTAGCCAGCCTGTCCACGGCGAAATCGAGCGCAGCCACGGGCGATGTGAGGCGGCTTAGAGTTATCGCAAGCTGGTTCTGCCTCTCCTGCTTCATCTCCTGCTCGCGGCTGATCTGGAGACCCCTTTCCGACATTTCCCGGGCGAATACGTCGTGCGCCTCTTGAATTCCTTGCAGCATCTCCTGCTGCATCTGCTGCATGTTGCTCAACCCGTCGGGGCTGTTCATTCCCGCCCTGATGAATTCAAACAGCTCCTCCACGCGCTCGCGGACGGAATTCATGAAAGCCTCCTGGCTGGAGCCGAACTCGCTGAAATATTCCTTCCTGACTTCGTCCAAAGGCGGAACAGGCTCGAGCGTCTGGGCCGTCAGCACCGCCACCCGGGGAACCACGCTGGTGAAACACACCCACAGCATGAGCAGGATCAGGAACGAGACGACCGGCCTTTTCGTCAGCGCAGAGACCATCATCCCCATGCTGTAGAAAACCAGGAGGTAAAGCACGAACGCAAGGGTAATCAGCAGGATTCGGATCCAATCGTCACTCGAGAAATCGATCCCGGGAGTAAATTCCACGATCAAGAGCCCCAGGATCAACGGCAGGACAAACGGAATCAGTAACAGGATGAAATTGCCGATCAGCTTGCCGATGATGAAGGTGCCTCGCTTGAGCGAATTGGCGAAATTCAGCTTCAGCGTTTCCTGCTCTTTCTCGCCGCTGATGGCATCGAAGGTGAATAGGATCGCGAAGAGGCTGAGAATAACCTTGACGATGAAGCTCAGGTCGAGCATCCCGAAGATGGCTAGAATCGGCGTGGAATTGAACTTGCTGACATCGAAATTCGAGCCGGTATAGAAGGTTATCCGTCCGCGCCGGGCCGCGTCGCCCTCCACTCCCGAGACTAGCACCGACAGGACGTCGGGTTCGCGATAGAGGTAAATGCCGTTCACCATGAAATCCATCCGGTAATTGAAGACGTTGCGGAGCCTGTCTTTCTCCGCAGCCGTTTGCGCAACCGCCTCCTCCTTCAGGCTAAGGTAACTCATTGCTCCGGTGATCAGCGCGGCCAGAATCAAGATCATACATACCGCATATGTGATCACCACCTTGGGGCTGGTCAGGTTGACCCGGATCTCTTTCTTAACTATCTCGAATATCATCTCATCCCCTGCACAAACGGCTCAGCGAACGTCATAACGGATGAATGCGACGAAGGACGCGGCGAAGAAGACTATCGACATCAGGGCCAAAACGGCCATATCGATCATCGCCCGGGAGAACACGGTGCCCAATGTCTCCTCGCGGAACTCGAAGCTTACTCTGCCAATGTCGACATCGAGCTTCTGCTTATCCATCATGTCCCACATGCTCTGGTATTCCACCGCCTCCGCTTTCTCGAAAACATAGTTCATGAAATCGATGCGGAATTTCCTCAACTGGTCGATGTACTCACGTTGCCTCGCCCATCCCGATCCGGCAAGGCTCTGCACGGCGAAGCTCATGGCGGAAGTCGGCGAGAGAAATCTTGCCATCGACTCCGCCAGCTCGATTTGTGACCGCTGTTGCCGATCGTATTGGCGATCGTAGTAGTCCATCACTTCGCGCTGCACGTCGCCGAGTTGGCGCCAGAATTCGGTCATCATTTCCGAAATCTCGGTCGTGGGCTCCTGCTCCTCGCCGCCGCCCATGAAGGCCTGCATCATGCTGCTGTTGCGGATCTGGATGAACTTCGGCAAAAACTCGTCCATCACCGCGGCACGCTTCTCGGAGACTTCCTTGTAGGCCTTGGTCTGCAAGGCGGTGTACGATTCGTACGGCTTGATGCGCTCGGAGGTGGCTAAGCTGATGCGGGGAATGATCGTGACGAAAAGCACCCAGATGACAAGCAGCACGACGAAGGAAGTCGAGGAGCGATGGCTGAGAGAAGAGACAAAAATCCCGAGCGAGAAAAACACCGCCAGGTAAAGCAGGTAGGCGGCGATGATGATCAGCAGGCGCCACCAAGCATCGGGTGTGAAGTCAGCCAGAACCTCATTGTAGAAACCCATCATGAAGGCCAGGCCGATGAGCAATGGCAACAGAAAGGAGAAGGCGATCACGGTGAAGCCACCCAGAATCTTGCCCAGGAGAATTTTGTAACGGGGGATATTATTCGCCAAGGCTAGCTTGAGCGTGCCTCTTTCCTTTTCCCCGCTGAGAGCATCGTAGGTAAGCAGAATGACGAAGAGCGAGAGGATTATTTTTACCACGAATGTCAGGTCGACCTCACCGAAGACGGCAAGGATGGGCGAAACAAGGTTACGGCTTTCATCCAGCCGCGCATCGTCCAGGGTGTCGACGTAGGCGAGCCTGCCCAGGCTGTTGTCGATGCCGTTATCAACGGTGGTCAGCACAAAAGGCTTCTTAGATTCGATAACGCCGGCCCAGCCTGCGTTGAGCCAGTCGAACTGGCTCTCGAGCATCTTCTGGTTGAGCTGCCGTTGCCTATTTATTTCGCCTCGCTGTTCGAGATAATTCTTGCTACCCAGCACCAGGCCGGAGATCACCAGGACAACGACCACCAGGAATGTAAGAGCGAACTTGAGCGTGCTGACGCTGTCCCGTATCTCCTTGAGAATTACGGTCCGCAGCATATTTTGCCTCCTGCAACCACCCGGAAAACAAGCCGTCAGGTGCGCATGTAGTCAAGGTAGAGGGCCTCGAGATCCTCGTGCTCGAGTTCTTCGGCGGTTCGCGTCATCACCAGGTTGCCCTTTTTCATGATGGCGACGCGATCAGCGAGGCCCTTGCTGCGGAAGATGTCGTGAGTGCTCATGAAGATGCATCTTCCCTCTTCGCGCAACTCTTTGAGTAGGTGGACGAATTCATCGGCGGCCTTAGGATCGAGGCCGGATGTCGGCTCGTCGAGGATGACGACCGGGCTGTCCTTTAAGATCGCAATCGCGATACCTGTCTTCTGCCGCATGCCCTTGCTGAAGGTTTTGAGTTTACGCTCGAAAGCCTCCTCCTCAAGACCGACGCGCCTCAACGCGTTGTAATACTCCTCCCGCGAAAGGTTGCGCTTGCCTCCGAGGCGGGCGAAATAATCGAGGTTCTGCCGCGCGGAGAAGTTGGGGTAGAGCATCACGTTCTCGCTGACGAAGCTGACGTGGCGCTTCGCTTGCAGCGGGTCTTTTGTGACGTCGATATTGTTTATTCGGGCGGTGCCTTCAGAAGGCTCGATGAAGTTGAGCAGAAGGTTGATCGCAGTTGTTTTGCCGGCGCCGTTCGCACCGAGCAGGCAGAAAATCTCGCCACCTTCCACCTTGAGATTAAGGTGATCCAGCCCAAGCACTCCGTCCTCGTAGCGCTTGGTCAGGTCGATCGTCTCAAGCACTTTGTCTCTCCTCCGCTATAGTTATCTCAAGGCGACATTTCTTTATTATTTATACACATTCATAACGAGTTGCACCACTTATAAGTTCCATCGCACTTCGTGTAATCCTCATGACTGACAATTCCATGCAAAACGCCGATAGTTGAGAAAGGCAAACTCCATGTGTACAAATTCGGGGAAGCAACCGGAGATAGCCTGTAAACCCTTTGGGTCGATCCTGAGTCTAATATTATAAAGGGGCAGATGTGTCTTCGGGGCTCAGGATACTTGGCTGCTCGTGCATGAAAGGATACCACAACCGCCCGCCAGGTATAAAAGACCAGATGGAGTTTGAGGTTGGCAACTCAACCGCTTAGAACAGAACATCGGGAGAACGGAGAGTCGCCTATGCTTTATGCCATCGACTATTGCTTCGTCGACGGCACCGTCAGCATCAAGCTCGCTACCTTCTTCTATGACGGTAAGGAGATCTGGTACGAGATTTGTTATGACGGACCGCAAATCTCTTCGCCTCACTTCGTTCACGAAGATCTTCGGAAGCAGATGCACAGTATTATCCGCTTGCCGATAATGCGCTCTGAGCTTCGCGCCAGAACGATGCCCTTGTATTTCAAGAATCTGGAGCCAAACTCGATGGACCACTTCTGTAATATCAGGCACGACTCCACCTATTATCGCTTTTCCTCGATCCGTAGAATCTCCAGCTGAGATACCCTCGGCACTGGGATTACTCCCGGAGCGCCGTCAACTTCTATTGACCAAAATCAAAACGTCGACTACTTTTAAAGTATCAGAGTGGTAATTATTTATCCTAAGCGCCTAACGATTATAAAAAGACGATCGAAAAACCGATGAAAAAATCCCGCACATCGCCCGAGCGTGCAAGAGTTGCAGAGAGCGACAACGCCCTCCTGCTTCACCCTCCCGGAGCCGTCGACATTGCAACTTTCATGCAGAAATGCACCGGAGCCGGCAGTTGTGTCGAAGCCTGCCCTTACGGCAGCATCTCGTTCATGTCGCTGGGGAACAAAAATAAAATCCCCGTGATAAATCCGGCTGTGTCTCCCTGCTATCTCTGCGAGCCGGCACCCTGCTCAGCCGCGTGCGAGTCGGGTGCACTGGCACAGATCGACATCCGCCGGGTTCGCATGGGGACGGCTAATATCAATCCCTACTTATGCTTGAGGTTCATTGGTCAGGATTGCACGGTCTGTTACAACTCATGCCCGCTGAAGGATGAAGCCATCCTGTGGGAAGATGAGATCGAAGCCCCGTTGATAAACATGGAAAGATGCACGGGCTGCGGGGTCTGTCTTTTCAAGTGCCCTGGGCCGGCGGGGCCGATTACCATCACAATCGACTGAATTACTCGCTTTTCACCCTCCCTTTCGCAATCCGTTGCGATCTCCATATCTTCAACTCTCAGCTTTTATAAACACAAGGTTTTGTGCTAAACTCCGCGTTAACTTTAGGCTGGATTCTATCGGCTGAACCATGTTGCTGCAAAAGATCAGGATCAAGGGCTTCAAGAGTTTTCCGGACTCGGTGGAGCTGGAACTCGAGAAGGGCATCACGGGCATTGTAGGGCCCAATGGCTGCGGCAAGAGCAACATCGCCGACTCGATCAATTGGGCACTCGGTGAGCAGAGTCCCACTTCGCTTCGCGGCAAGCGGATGGAGCAGATGATCTTCAACGGCAGCTCGAATCGCAAGGCGATGGGGGCTGCCGAGGTCACGCTGGTGCTCAGCATGAACGGCGGCCAGCCGCAATTGCACGACGGCCCGGAGGAGGAGGCGGAACTTCTGCGCCAGGGTTCCGGCCTGCCCGAGTTGTTACCAGCGAACGATAACGGCGAGCTGACCGTCACCCGCCGGATGTTCCGCGATACCCAGAGCGAATATCTGTTGAACGACAAGCCCTGCCGCCTGAGGGATGTCCAGGATCTGTTGATGGCCCTCGGTATCGGGTCGCGGGTGGTAACCATTGTCGAGCAGGACAGGATCAACGCCATTCTAAACTCCCGGCCGGTCGACCGCCGCGAGTTGATCGAAGACGCGGCCGGCATCACCAAGTTCAAGCTGAACAAGCACCTCACCAAGTTGAAACTCGAGCGCACCGGCCAGAATCTGATGCGGATCGAAGACCTGCTCGCCGAGCAGGACGTGCACCTGCGGCGCTTACGCCGCCAGGCGGCACGTGCCAGGCGCTTTCGCCGCTTTCAGGCCGAGATCAGGGAGATAGAAACTTCCCTGCTGGCGGTTCGCCACTACGAACTATCAGAGCAACACAAGGAGAGCAGCCGGCGTTTGCGAATGCTCGAGGATGATCTGGCCGCCTCCAGCGCAAAACTCTCAACCGCAGAAAGTGCTCAGGCGGAGCTTCGCCAACGGGTGGATGAGCTGACAGCCAACCAGGTAGACACTCGCGAGAAACACTACCAGAGCAGCCTTGAGATCGACCGCGACAACAACCGCCTGAAGCATCTGAGGGATGGACTGGAGGGCCTCTTCAGCCGCCGGGAGCAGGCCAGCGCGCGGCTCCAGGATGCGCAACAGCGTTACAAGAATAAGCGCCTGAACCTCGAGGACGCCAAGCACCAGGCGGAAGAGCTGGAGAAAGAGCTGAAGTCGGCCCAAGCCCGCTTGAAGGAACTCAAGGAAAAAGCCGACCTCGCCGGCTCCGACCTGGATTCTCTGCGCCGCGAAAAGGAAAGGCTCCAGGGCGAGCTGGCCGGCATGCGGGAGAAACTGGCAGCCGAAAACAGCCGCCGTGAATCCTTGCGAATTGAAGAACGACGCCTTGCGGGCGCAGCAGTCAACGCCGAAGCGCTGAAGGACAAGCTGCGCGGCAAGATCTCCGAGGTCGACGACGGCATTGCTCAGTTGAATCAGCGCATCGGCGATCTGGACGAACAATTACTGAACACGAACGGCCAGCTGCAGCGCTGCATCGATGATCGCAAAGCAACGGAGAAGGAGATCGAGGCGCACGACCGAAGAGCGGAGTCGATCAAGAGCTCGCACGGCAGTGCCGCCGCAACTCTGGAAGCCCTGCGTGAGATGGAGAAACGCAGAGAGGGGGTGGCCGATGCCACGCGTGCTCTGTTCGAGAACAATGAAATTCGAGATGCAGTGAAACCGCTTGGGCTGGTTGCGGACAACTTCGACATCGATCCCGACAGGATAAAGGCTGTATTGGCGGCCTACGGCCGGATTCTCGAGGCGGTGCTGGTTGAAGACGAAGACGCCGCCGAGCGCGGACTGAAGATGCTCCGCGATTTGGAGATCGGCCGCGCCTCCTTCATTCCCCTGTCACGGATTTCGGAAAACACCGTCGTTGAAATTCCCGAGAACGATTTGAGAGCGGGGCTCGGCCCAAGGGGTGATCTCGGAAAGCGGCTGCTGTCTTTGTTCGAGCCCGCCCGCCTGGCAGCTGACATTCATCAGGCTATCGAGATTTCATCCGGCGGTGAGGTTGAAATTGCGGCGACAAATGACGGCAACGCGGCCTGGCACGGCCGTTTGATCAAGGGCGGATCGGACACCTCCCGGGAGGAGGCGTTCACCCGGCGGTCCAGGATGGAAGCTGTCGGCAAACAGGCGAAATCGTTGGAAAAGGAGCTCGAAGAGCTCTCGAGTGCCAGAGCTGAACTGAGCGGCCGGCGTGAAGAGATCGAGGCATCAATTGACGAACTCAGAGAGACACGCGAAAAATTGAGGCTGGAAAATGCCAAGCTTTCCGCACAGGTGAGGGCGGAAATTGCGGAACGGGAGCGGCTCGAGGACGCCATAGACGATAAAGACAGAGAAATCGAATCGCTGAAAGAACAGCACTCGGAAATCGCTTCCGAGATCACCACGGAGAGCGACCGCCTTGCCGGGATGGAAAGCGAAATCGAGGAGTTTTCCACGTCACTGCAGAAATACGAGGAACGCCTGGAGCAAGGTTCGGAAGCCGCCGGAGACGCCCGGCGCCGGGAGAGCCTGCTTCAGGCCGAAATCAGCGCACTGGGGGAGCGGCGCAACGCCGGCCGCAGAACGGCCGAGCTGATCGAATCCGATCTCACCGAATTGCTCGAAAGAATCGCCTCTTCTCAGGACGAAATCAAGATGATCGAGGAAGAGCGAATCAGCGACCTGCATGAGGTCGAGGTGATCGAGGCAGGCATGCAGGAGAAGATCGAAACCAACGAAGCGCTCAAACGCTCGCTCAGCGAGATAGACGGCAGGCTGATGGAGTTGAATTCGTCGCTCAAGCTGCGCGAGGCTGAGGTCAAGCAGCTGCGGGCGGAGCACGAAGAGATCCATGAGAAGCTGGAAAGCAGCCGTCTGGAGTCGCAGGAACACCTCCTGGAGTTGGAGCACCTGCGCGAGCGGGCCGCGTCCACGCTTCAGATCGATCCCGATAAATTGGAGGACTCTGCCAGACCCGAAACCGCGGACAGTGAGGCGGAAGAGAGCTTCGATTCTCAGGAGGCTCAGCAGCGTCTCCAGGATCTCAAGGACAAGGTCGAGCAGATGGGACCGGTCAACCTGCTTGCCAGCGAGGAGTACGAACGGCATCAGGAGCGCCACCGCTTCCTGCTCGATCAGAGGCAGGACGTCGTGGACAGCATCGCTTCGCTCGAGCAGGTGATCAATCGCATCGACCGCGTCAGCCGCAAGAGATTCCGCGAAGCGTTCGACCGGATCAACGAGTACTTCCACAAGACGTTCCGCAAGCTGTTCGGCGGCGGCCGCGCCGAGCTGAAGCTGGAGGAAGGCGACCTGCTCGAGGCGGGGATCGAGATTCTCGTTCAACCCCCCGGCAAGCGACTGCAAAGCGCGACTCTTCTCTCTGGCGGAGAGAAGAGCATCTCGGCCTTTGCCATGATCATGTCCGTGCTCCAGTTCAGGCCCAGCCCCTTCTGCATCCTCGACGAGGCCGATGCCGCGCTCGACGAAGTTAACACGCGCCGGATCGCCAACCTGCTCCGCGATTACAGCGACAACACGCAGTTCATCCTCATCACCCACAACAAGACCACGATGGAAGTCGCCGACCGGCTCTACGGAGTCACGATGGAGGAACCCGGCGTCAGCAAACTTGTATCTGTGAAGTTCAATTGATTGCCGGCTGCATAGGCTTTACTTCGCGCTCAGGAAGGCGGTAACAAGGTAAATAATTCCCAATAAATCGAGGACCGACAATGGCTCAAGATAATAGAGAAAAGAAACGTGCCGAGACGGTGCACCGCACCGAAATCGTCCTCCCGGGGCTGACGAACGTCTATGGCACGATGTTCGGAGGGAAGGTTCTCGAGATGATGGACGTCACCTGTGCCATCGCAGCGGCGCGGTTCTGCAGGCGCGACGTCGTCACAATCTCGTCCGAACGCGTGGACTTCAAGGTCCCAATCCGGGCCGGACGCATAGTTGAGTTGGCCGCCCGCGTTGTTTTGACCGGACGCACCTCGATGACAGTCAAGGTGGATGTCTACAGTCAGCACTTTGCCGAGGAAAGCAAGCAGCTTTGCACAACCGGCTACTTCAACTTCGTCGCACTCGACCGCACGGGGCGTCACACCGTGCCGGTGCCCGAATTGATTGTCGAGACGGATGAGGAGCGAGGCGACTGGGAAATCGCCGAGCAACTCCGCCACAAGCGCCAGTCGTAATCTCATCAAGACAAAAAAAGCGGGGGATTTTTCAATCCCCCGGGCTCAGAAAGTGAAGGGAATAAGGAGCTGCTAGTATCTAGTCGGCTCCGCAGGGAGCGGAGACGGGAAGTGCTTTTTGAGTGGGCGGCCCGTCTCAAGGGCGGACCGCCCACACGGCGGCCCCTGAAATATCAAGGGTCAAACGAGAGGTGCTGCGAAAGCAACTCCCCTCACTCAACGATCTCGCACTGGCTGAACCCGCCGGAAGTGCCTGCCTCAACTGGGGGCCTATACGGGGTTTGCCTCCCGAGGACTCCACTATCTCCAGAGAACAGCCCCGAGATCGTTAAAGTTCGACTTGTTAAAGAACAAAACAACCGTCTCAAGCGCTGACTTTCGCGGCGGGCTCCGCCGTGCCGCCCCAAACTCCAGCGCCTGAGCCGGTCCTGCCCGGCACTTCGGCCGAAGTGCGCTTCGCGCCCAGCCCGCACAGGGCCAGCACCACCAGCCGCAGTCTGCTCCTGCGCCACTCGTTAACCGTCGAGAGAAGTCCCGACACTCTGTCGCTTGCCTTGCTCATGCGCGCTTCTTTTCCTTGGTCAACATCCGCCGTCTCAGGTAGGCGGGGATCTTCAATTCGTCCTCGCTCAGCCTGCGCGGATTAAGCACCGTAATGCCTTCCACCCGGTTGAGTTTCCTGTGGCGAGGGACATCGACTCCGCCGGAGCTCAGGCGCTGTGCCGGATTCCCGCTCTCGCTGACGTGCCTTTGGAGGAAGTCGAGCTCCACAACTTCGTTGAACAGGGGCAGCCCGGAAGCGATCACGCTCACCCGCGTCTTGCCCTGCTTGACTCCGTTAAAGACCACGCCGAGTGCGAGCTGCGCGTCCTTGCTGAACACGCGCTGAGCCACGCCGAATGCGTTGCGCACGCCGTCCATCAGAACATCGTCGTCGATGGCGAACTGGATAAGCGCCCTCGGGGCTTTGGTGATGTCGCTCTTCATCTTGGCGAAGCGTTCCATGGCTGTCTTGAGGGCTTCGATCGCGTTGTTGCGCATCGCGCTCACTCCAGTGGCGAAAGCGCAGAGCCCGCCCCGCGTGAGGTGGCTCTTGATCGTCCCGAAGTCGAGCAGCATGCGCTTGCTGGGCGTCAGGAATTCGAGGATTCCGCAAACCGTCTCCATCAAGGCCGCATCGGCGCGCCTCAGAGCTTCCTTCGCCGCCATCTTTCCCTGGCCGACACCGGCCAGCATGTCGTTGCTCAGCAGGAACACCGAATCGGCGCTGCGCACAAGCGAATGGATTTTGCGCTTGGCGAGTATCGATTTGCTCTCTTCCTCGTAACCGAATGGGCGCGTGGCGATTACTATCGTGAGCGCGCTTGCCGAGCGGCTGATCTTGGAGATTTCGGGTACCAGGGCGGTTGCCGTCCCGCCGCCGAGCCCTCCAAAAATCAGGTTTGCCTTGACTCCGCTCATTAGATCGCGCACCTGCATGTTGTTTCCGCTGAGGCAGCGCTCGCCGATCTTGTCGTCGCCGCCGGTTCCGTCGCCGCCGGTGAATTCCTCGCCGAGCAGGAGCTTCTGATCGCATTCGGACTCAAACAGTCTGCCTCGGTCGGTGTCGATACCGAGGGTGGAGACCGAGTTGCCGAGAATGTCATGCAGGCGGTCGAGCAAGGTCAGACCGCAACCGCCGACGGCAGTCACCTTGACCTGGCTCAGCCCTTCCTCTCTCGTCTCGGTATCCTCGAAAAGCTTCATATCAGCTCTCTCCCCTCGGGAACCGGCGCTCCCACCAGAGCGCTAAACCAGCAACGCGCTTTTTCAAAGGCGGTCATGCCTGCAGTTTCCATGCGCCTATTGGCGAGGATCCGCTTGCGCAGCAGGCGCAAAGTTCCCACCAGCGCGGCGCAGCCGGGATCGCTGAAGCCCATCCTCGTGCCGTTAACCGCTCGCGGATGCCCCACCTCGACGGTCCTGTCGAGAACGATCTCGGCCAGTTCCGGCAGGCCGGCCAGCCTGGCGCACCCTCCGGTCAGGATCACGCGGGAAAGCAGTTCGGGAGAGAGACCCTTGCTGATCTCCTGGCCGACGGCGTAAAGCAACTCCTGGGCGCGATCGCGCAGTACTGAGGCGATCTCTCGCGCTGACACGAGCTTCTCCACACCCAGGCCTCTCTCCTTCAGGTCAATCACTTCGTTGTAGCGGATTACCTGTGGCAGGGCGCAGCCATAGTTGTGCTTGACGTCTTCCGCAACCGCCATGCTCTCGTTGAGGAAGATCGCCAGGTCGGAATCGAAATCCCGGCCGCCGCTGGCGATGACACCCAGATGAAGCAGCTTGCCGTGGGCGTAGACCGCCACGTCGGTGGAATTCCCGCCCAGATCGATCACCGCGACTCCGGCTTCGGTGTTCTTGCCGAGCACCGACAGCGCTGAACTCAGCCCGGAGTAGCTCCAGGATTTGACGCTGTAGCCGCAGGACTTGAAGGCCTTTTCGATTTGCTCGAGCGCCGAGATGGGCGCGGTGACGAAGGTGATCTCTATGCCGAGCTGCTCTCCGCGCATTCCCAGGGGCGGCTCGTTGCCGCTGTAGACGGAATCGAGGCTGTAGCGGACCGGAACCACCTGCATCACATGCTCGACAAGGCTTGAAATTTCCTCCCGCGTACGCCGGACCGCGTCGTCAACAATCCTCTGGGTCACACGGCGGCGGGCGGGGACCTTGACGTTAGCGAAATGGCTGAAGTAGGAGATGAAGGGAGCGGAGACTGAGACATGCAGGCGCTTCGAGCGAACTCCGTTGCGGCGCCGCAGGTCGGTGACCGCGCGATCGACGGCGGCGGTAAAGCGCGCCGGATCGGTGACCGCTCCATCGCTGATTCCGAGGTTATAAGAGGAGGCGTAATCCAGCACCATCACCTCGCCTGACGGCCCTATCTTCGCCAGCAGGGCTTTGATGGTGCTGTGGCCGAGATCGACGATCAGCAGATTGTCGCCGTTGCCGCGCCTGGCCACCCCCTTCCACCTCTGGTAGGCGGACTCAAAATCGATGACTGCGCGACGATTCATCGTGCTCTGCTCGCCTTTTGCCCGCGGCCCACGACTGCGAGCTGCTGCCTGGTCAGCTCCCTGATCCGCAGCAGAGTCTTTTGAATCTCCTGCTCCATCAGGCGCGCCGCGCGGCTCGTCCGCGGCCCTCTTATTGCCGCTATTCCCATGTCACCGGCTCTCCACCGCGGCCGGTTTGCTCTGAACCGGTTCGCGTTCACCCGCAACCGCATGACTGCTGGAGGCATCGAGAGCGAAGATCGCCATCAGGCCGCCGGCAAGAAGCAGAGCGGCTATGGCAACAAGCAACCATTGCCCCACCTTCACCGTCACTTGCACTCTCATTGGTCTTCCTCCGCGGTGCGGTTGTCCCCGTTTATCCTTCTAACCGTTCTCTCCGCTATCTCCTCATAGCGGCTCATCTGCTCATCGAAATAACGCTCCCAGTTCTCCAGCTTCCATATCTCGATGCGGTCTTCCGCTCCGATGACGGCGACGTTGTCTCGAGGCGAAACCTCGATGTGCCGCCGGTAGGACTCGGGCAGCAGCAGGCGGCCCTGTGCGGCGACTTCCACATCGAGGCCCGTGCCGGCGATGCGCGTCAGCGCCCTGGCATCCGAAGAGCCGGGAACCAGCGGCCCGAGCCTGGAGAGCACTTCCTTCCAGCCGGAGTCCCAAGTGCCGCGCGGATAAATGGCAAGGCACTTCTCGGGCATGCGCATCATCCGGCACTTCCTGCCGTGGTTATCCAAGAGGGCGTTTAAAAGGCGCGTGGGCAACTTGATGCGTCCCTTCTCATCAAGCTGGGGGTAATACTCCCCATGGAAAGAGTTGCTATTCTCGCCCACTTTTGGTACCCTTTAGTCCCCTTTTAATCTCAGAAGATCAATCTAGTACAATTTAGTCCCCCTTTGGCCCGGCGTCAAGCAAAAAAACGCTTTTTCAATTACTATTTTTTGAACATACAAGATGTTGGGGTTATTTGTGTTATTAAACACAACATGGTGTACACGCTAAAACGAAAAAATGTAGTCCGGATTGTGGATCAGGTGGTGGCTTCCGCCTCAGCCCACTATTTTCACATTTCTGCGGCAGGCGTCCGAAATGACGAAGCGTTAAGTCAACCGTAAAACCGAATCGTCAAGATTCCTTGACACCGTATAGACATTTAGACAATTGAATCGCAGCCGAGATTCCGCCTAACCTGTTGCAATAAGAAGGCTTAACCAATATGCCTTGCCTGGCATGACACTTGCTCACTATGAGTGTGGTCCGACATAAAGCCATACAACGGGGAGCACAAATGCAGACTGAGGGTAAACAGCTGAAGATCAACCTCCTCTCGGAACTGAGTTCCGAGGATATGCAAAAACTAATAAACGCTGCGGTAATCAATGATTACGATCGCCGGGAAGTGGTCTACCTGCCTGGCGACGCGCGGACTCACGTTTTCCTGGTGCTCGAGGGCATCGTCAAGCTGGCCCGACTAAGTGAGGACGGCCGCGAGATTATCATCACCACCGCGGAGGCCGGCGAGATGTTCGGCGAGTTGGCACTCGTCAACCTCGGCCTCCACGACACGATGGCCGAAATGATGAGCGACGGAAAAATCGCTGCCGTCGACGTTCACACGCTGGAAGAGATCATGGACGATGTGCCGAAGCTGTCGCTGATAATCGCCCGGGTGATGGGTTACCGTCGCATGCTGCTGGAAAGCAAGCTCGAAGACCTCGCTTTCCGCAACGTTCCGGCACGGCTGGCGAAGTTCCTGCTCGAGGAAGCAGCCAACCGCGGCAGTGGCAACGGCGGGGCGATCGTGCTACCCAGCCAGTATTCGCAACAGGAGATCGGCTCGATGATCGGCAGCACGCGGGAGACCACGAGCCACTTCCTCAACAACTTCCGGAAATCCGGATTGATCGACTTCAATAAGCGCCTCATCAGCATCCTCAACCCTGAGAAACTGGCAGAGCTGAGTGGGGCGATGGCATAGACTTCCCACAACGGACACCATGTCCACTCCAGGACAACCCCCTACACCTGCCCGGGACTACGGTTCCGGGCTTTTTTTTATACTCGCCCTCCCGAAGAATCAGCGAGAACTTAAGTGATTCGAGTGCTTTACGCTCCATAGGAATACATATGACTGTATATGAGAGATTGACAGTCGTCCTGAATATTTTTAATATCCTCACGACGAGGACATTGTTTCTCCCGTCATGATCCGCAAGTGCGCCCACCCGTTATAACAAGCCGCACGCATATAGTTTAGGAGTGCTTAAAACATGTCATTCAAGAGTTTGTCAACGTTGCTCCGAGGGAGCCTTTACTTCAAGGTTATCGCATCACTGTTGGTGGTGCTTATCACAGCGCTGGGTCTGATCACCTTCTTTGAAATGCAGGACAAGGGAGGATTCTTCCAGGAGAAACTTGAAGGTGAAATCAATCATCTCAACACCGTGCTGAACGCCGCACTCTACAACGTAATGATGAATGAAGACACGGAAGGCCTGGAGGTCATATTAAATAAGGTAGCTGAGGTTGAAGGAATAAGGCAGGCGTATGTGCTCACCGCCGATGCAGGCATCTATATGGCATCCGACGAGGAGATGGCGGGAGAGCTGGAAATAGAGGAAGCAATAGCTCACGTCCGGGAAAACAGCCGCAGCTTCGCTTCAATGAGAGAAACATCCGCCAGCGAGAACTACATGCTCGGCCTGACGCCGATTATTATCGAGGCCGCCTGCCTCGACTGCCACGACGACATGAAAGAGGGCGACCTTATCGGCTTCCTCGGTCTTGAGAAATCGGCACAAGCCGATGTCGACAGTATTCAGGGAAGCCTTTGGAGGTCGATCTTCTTCGCAGCTGCCGCCGTGTTGTTGATCGGACTTGTGATAGCGTGGCTGATATCGCGGCTTGTTACCAGGCCTTTGAACCTGACGATCAGCAATCTGAGTGAGGGAGCCGAGACAATAACCACCGCTTCATCGGAGCTATCCCAGAGCAGCGCGAAGCTGGCGGAAGGCGCGAGCAACCAGGCCAGCTCGCTGGAAGAGGTCAGCAGCAGCCTGGAGGAACTCGCCTCCGTTACCCGGCAGAACGCCGACAACACCCGCCAAGCCAGCGGCCTGGCCGTGGAGGCTAGGGAGTCAGCTGAGAGCGGCAACGCATCGATGAACCGAATGTCGGAAACCATCACGGCGATCAAGGAATCATCCGATAAGACCGTAAACGTCATCAAGACCATCGACGAAATTGCTTTCCAGACCAACCTGCTTGCTCTCAACGCGGCAGTAGAGGCGGCCCGGGCCGGCGAATCGGGGAAAGGATTCGCAGTGGTTGCCGAGGAAGTGCGCGCGCTGGCCCAACGCAGCGCCGAGGCGGCCAAGAACACAGCCGACCTGTTGGAAGGCTCGAGAGCTCAAGCCGACCACGGAGTGACAGCCATCGAAGAAGTGGCAAACGAATTCGACAAGATATTTACCAGCGTTCAGAAAGTGACCGAGCTAATAGATGGGGTTGCCCAGGCAAGCCACGAGCAGGCGGAGGGCATCCAACAGATAAGCTGCGCTGTTTCAGAGATGGACGGAGTGACGCAACACAACGCCGCAGCCGCGGAGCAATTCACTGCGACAAGCCAGGGTCTCTCAACTCAGGCTGAAGCGGTGATTCAAGCCGCCGGTTCGCTGATCGGAATTCTGCGCGGCAGCTAAACAGCCAATGTCGCTCTTCCGGCTCACGAAAAACCGGCCGGTCTGATCGAGAACAAATAAGCCCGCCGCGGCCATTGGACTGAAAAATCCCGCAACCGGTTCATTCGAGTTCCAGCTGTCTACGGGCATCCTGCAGTTTCAGAAGCTTGCCCTCTTCATCGGGGCCGGGTGCTTCCGCAAGCTCGGAGAAAGCTTTGAGGAACAGCTTTTCCCCTTTGAACTCGCGGAGCTCCTTGAGATCCTGCTCGGGGACCTCCCTACCGCCGAGCAGCAGGCGTATCAGTTCGATCTTGGAGTGATCATCGACGTGCTTGAGCTTGATGAGCCAGCGTAACATTACGCCGTACTCTTCAGCGGAGATCGACTCTTGCGCCTGGAGGGTTTTCGCCATCTCGAACGCGGTCAGCAGTTCCGCTGCGGATTTCTCGTTGCGCACGCGACGGCCGCTGTAGAGCATCACAGCCTCTTCGCCAACGATAGTGACAAGCCCGGTAACGAAGTACCTGCGAGCCGTCTCTAATCCCACCTCGATAAAGACCTTGCGCCCCCAATACCAGGGATTGAGCAAGTTGGCGGCGCCCCAGCCGACCTGCCATAGCTTCCTAAGCGCCGGCTTGTTCATGACGAACTCGGTGACCGGATGCTGGCGCACCGCATCGTAGCCTTTTTTAAGGCTTAGAATTGTGGCGACGTCGAGGCCACGGAACTTGTTAATCAGCGGCTTGTCGAGGATCTCCTTCAGCCTCTGTCCCACGCGCTCGTTTAATTCCAGCAGGCCGTCGATGTTGGCCTTGTATTGGGGTTCCTTCTCATCGGGATAGTATACCGACGCAATCTTTTCGATCACTTCGAACGAGATCTGGGAGACCGCCCGCGGATTGAGTTGCATATCCTCGCCGAAGCGGCCCCAGATGTGGCGCCGGTAAGTCTTGAGGAGCTCGTAGGCTTCCTTGTCCTTCTCGGTCGGCATGTCGACTATCCTGACCGGCATGCGGTCGATCGAGCGCTCCACGCGCTTCTTCCGCACCCAGCGCCACAACCAACTCAAGAGAACTATCGCCAGGACCGCCCCGACGAGAATCGCTATCTGCTCGATTTGCATTTTTCTGTTCCCGTTAACATATCTTACTCGACAGCCAGTTGCCCGCAAGCCGCCGACAACTCACTACCACGGCTGCGCCTGACAGTGCAACTGATGCCGGCTTTAACCATCTCACTGAGAAAAGCGTCGATCACCGCCTCGCCCGGAGATTCGAACGGCAATCCATCGCATTCATTGTAAGGGATCAGATTCACCTTCACCCGCAAGCCTCGCAGCAAGTCTGCGAGTTTCCTTGCCTGCGCCGGGCTGTCGTTTACTCGGTTGATCAAAACATATTCTATCGTCAATCGCTCCCGCTTCAGCACCTCCCTGGGCAGGCTTCGCAAAACCGCCATCAGCTCGGTAAGCGGGTGCCTGCGGGCAATCGGCATCAAACTTTCCCTCAATTCCTGATCGGGAGCATTGAGCGAAATGGCAAGCCGGGGCGCCCGTGGAAGGTTATCAGCCGAGAACAGCCTGCGGATTCCTTCGGGGATACCCGCCGTAGATATAGCTATTCTCCTCATCGGCAGCGCCAGGCCGTGAGGATCGTTAAAAATCTCGAGCGCGCGCAGCACAGCATCCAGATTGAGCAGCGGTTCCCCCATGCCCATGAGGACGATGTTTACCCACAGAGGTCTCTGCGGAATCCGCTTCAGCATCAACACAACCTGGGCAACGATCTCCGCCGCCTCGAGGTTGCGATGCAGCCCCATTGTGGCGGTCTTGCAGAAAACGCATCCAAGCGAGCAGCCCACCTGCGACGAAACGCAGAGACTGATTCCGCCGCCTTCCTCGTCAGGCATGGCCACGCACTCGATCGCCTCGCCGTCGTCCAGCGCCAGGCGGTATTTGACGGTCCCGTCGCCGGTTGCGACTTCGTGATCTATTTTCGGGAGATCGAATAAGAATAAACTCGAGATGCTCTCTCTCAGGCCGGCGGGTATGCTGGTCATCGATTTCGGATCAATAATCAGCTTCTCGTACAACCAGGAGAAAATCTGGTCGGCACGGTAGCGAGGCGTACCGAAAACATTCAGCCTGGATGAGAGCTCTTCGTGAGTGAGACCGAAGATGGATTCCTTGCGCGTCATGCGGACAATGCTAGCACGCACCTCTCGGAGCCACAAAAGGAATAGCTACGACATGCCGGACCGTTGCCACAATGCAGAGCCGGTGTTTCCCCGGTTTATCAAGGGAAACCATCAGAGCGGGATCAGCGCTGCTCGAGCTTCCAGAACGGCCAGGCAGCCAATTCCTCCGGCGGCCAGGCCATCGACTCCGCCCGTTCGACGTAGCGGTCTGCATCTTCCTGCAACATGTATCTTTGCCGGAGCAATTCTCCGACAGTGGCTTTGACCCTGCCCAAATAATCCGCCTTGCCGCTGTATCGGGCTTCGATGGAGGGGCGCGTGTCCCCGGTCTTTCCACGCTCGGCCTCAGTTGCCGCGAAAGCCCAGAAGGAGCCTTCGAAGCGCCCGAGGTATAAAGGCGCACCGAACTCCGCCCTGCGTGGATTCCACCCCTGGTAGGTCCCGAGCGGCACCTGCAGCTCGGGCAGGCGGATGCCGCCGATGCTGTTCCCGTCGTCATCATAGGCCGGGACCAACGTGATATAAACCTCGCCCATCTCGGGAGGCACGATTGTCATTATCCCCTCGGTCCAGAAGCGGCCGCCGTAGTTCACTCTCGGCGGCTGCAGGTTGCGTCCCGGATGGCGCATTCCTGGTATGGCGGGGAAGAGTTTCTTGTGTTCGCCAGCGGAGATCAAATCGAAGCGATCGATGCGGGGATAGCAGTTGGGCGGTGGTTCTGTTCCCTCCGTGACCCAGTGGTCCATCGCCACCATTAACGCCCGCAGCACCGGGCTGACGTTGATCGGATTGAGCGAGTGTTCGTGTATTCCCCGCTCTCTCGAGCGGACGGCTCTGTGCGGCGCACCTACGGTGACGTAGATCCGCACCTTCTCATGCAACGGCGCATCCCTTGTGCCCTTGACATCCGTGTGGATTAGCGACGCCGAGCGCGTCCAATACTCCAGCTCGTTGTTGGTGATCATGATGAAGGGCACTTTGCCGAGCTTCTTGGCCACAGCAAAAACGTCGTTGTCGCCTCCGGAGCCGGGATCGCCGGACGGCAGGTAATTGAACGGCATGTGGTCGGCAGGCATGTAATTGCCTTCGAGGTGGCTGGGATGATGAGTGGTCTGCGAGAAACGGAAGTTAAAGCCTCCCTTGCCGCCGCCGGGGACGTGGATGCGCGCGCCGTCGAACACCATCCGGTCCGCCTCGTCGACGTGGAAGCCCTGCCAGATCATGTGGGTGATGAAGCGTCCCGACTGCGAAACGCCGTAGATATAGGCGAGCTCGCTGTCCGCTCTCAATTCGCCGTCGGAGTTACTGACTGCGAGCGGATTCGGCGTACCTGACTCGTCGCTCGCAGTGAAACGGAAGAATGAGATCGCATCGCGCACCGATGCCAGCCCCAGGCCGACCACTTTCGGGCCCTCGACCTCGTAAATCAGCTCGTAGATTCTGCCGGGCTCGAGTCCCGATTCCATATAAAGGGAGGCGGGATCAGGAATTACAGCGCCGTCCTTCTCTCTGGCGAAGCGCCATTCGCTGTTTGGGATTAATCGGCGATCTCCGCGCGGTTGGTCACGTACCGTAAGGAAGCAGTTCGAATTGTCGTTGGGATCCATTGCCGGGTAGCAACGGCTGCTTCCCCAGGCCAGCGGCTGGCTCTTCACTTTTCCCCTGGCGAAGGTGAGCACGATCTCCGCGGCGATTTTCTGGCGGATCGGCTTGCCGTCGAAAGTAGCGACCGGCAGCTCTATCTGCAGTCTGCCGTTGCCGGGGATCACGTCCCAGTTCCACGCGCTCCAGAGCAGGGAGTAGCCCTGCCTCATCAGGAATCCATTACCGGCGTGCAGGGGAGTCGACGGATCGTTACTCCAGGGAGCGTCGTTCATCGAGCCGAGCATTACCAGGTTGCCACGGTTATTGACGTCGTAAAGCAGGCGGTGGTTGCCCTTCGAGAGGTCGAGTGGCTTGAGCAGCACGAACTCGCCGACAAATTCAACCTTGCCCTCACTATTCCTCGGAGCGTATTGCAGGTCGACTATTCTGCTGTTCGCTGCATCGCCGGGATCGACCGAATAATGCAGGCGCCCTTTGATTTTCTCGTACGCGCCCACTTCGCCGAATTCCATTCCGTCGGCGAACGGCTCACGCGAGAGAATCTCGAGCCTGACGACCTCGGCAGAAGCCGTTGGAGCCAAGCCGAGAGTGCAGGCAAGCACCATCACCGTAAGTAGAACAAACCGCGACAAACCAGCACTGGCTGACGAGTTCTTATCAGCCGAAAGCCCCGATGTGTTTTCCCTTTTCATTTAAGTCCCCACCCTTTCATATGCGCTGTTTACCTTAGCACAGGTGGAATCGCCTTGACCGCATTCGCGGCTAGGTCGTACGATGTATTTATGAGTAAACCGATGCGCATAGGAGTTCTGGCTCCGCCTTGGCTGCCGATTCCTCCGCCGACCTATGGCGGCACCGAGTTGATTGTCGACATCCTCAGCCGCGGCTTCAAGGAAGCGGGCCACGAACCGATCCTTTTTGCCTCAGGCGACTCGACCTGCCCCGTCAAGTTGGTAAGCCCCATTGGCCTAGCCGAAATGCCTCCCGACAAGTACAAAGAACACCTTCAGATCGCCGCACTGCTGCGACACGCGGAAAAGCAAAAACTTGACCTTGTTCACTCTCACCTGGAAGGCGTTCAGCCTTATGCGGAGGTATTGGGAATACCCGTCTTTTGTACTCTGCACGTCGACGTGACGGAACAGCGGCGCATCTTCCTGCAGACAAACGAGAGCGTCGAGTATATCGCCGTCAGCGAGAAACAGGGGCGGTCGTTTCCGTTCGGCGTGCACGTCATCCGCAACGGCATAGAACTGTACCGCTATCCTCTCGTTGACCGGGAAGAGAAAGAAGGCTATTTGCTGTTCCTCGGCAAGATCTGCCGTCGTAAAGGAGCCGACTTGGCGGTGAAGGCCTGGATGACGCTCGCCCGGCCTGTCAAGATAGCCGGTTACGTGCCCGCGTCTGAGGAGGAATGGTTCAAGGAAACTGTGATGAGCCGAGTGAAGCTGGGATCGCTGGAATTCATCGGGCCCGTCGGCTTTGAGGAGAAGGTGCGCCTGTTGAGCGGCGCGGCGGCGCTGCTGTGCCCGGTTCGCTGGGAAGAGCCGTTCGGGCTGGTGGCCGCCGAGGCTATGGCATGCGGCACACCGGTGATCGCCACCCGGCGCGGCGCTTTACCCGAGTTGGTCGAAGACGGCGTGACCGGCTTTCTCTGCGACGACGAAAAAGAGGTGCTGGAAGCGGTGGAGAAGTGCGACGAGATCGACCCGCAGGCATGCCGCGAGCGGGTGGAGCGTCTCTTCGATTCCCGCAGGATGGTGCGGGAGTATCTCGAATTATTCGAGCGTAAATTGGCCGGCCGCGGCCGGCCATGAACCGGGAGGAGATCCATGCCGATCATTACTATTGAAGGCCCCAAGATCGACATCGAGAAAAAGCGGAAGCTCTCAAGCGGATTGGCTGAAGCGGCCTCTGCGGTCTACGGTCTGCCGATCGAGAAAATCATTGTACTGATCAGGGAAAACCCGCCCGAAAACGTGTTCACGGGCGGTGAGCTGCTCCACGACCGTTGGCAAAAGCAGCAGAAAGCCTGACGAAAAGGGGCGGCTTGTCAGCCGCCCTCTATCCATCTCTGCCCGTTGTATCAGACCTTGAAGATTGCGTTCTCGTTCTTGAACATCCTGGCGCAGAGCCATATTGCAATCCCTGCGATTACCAGGGTGCTGACGAAAGTTAGCGCGTAGTAATGCATCACCTCGAAGCCCTGGCCTGCCAGCACCTTCTTCAGCACCAGCGAGACGTTCACGACAGGAATCAGGGAAAGAGTGAAGTTGAGCTCGACTCCGGGCAGGAACGAAGCGAACGCGGGCAGAATGATCAGTATGGTGAGCGGCCCCATATATCCCTGGGCCTCGCGGTAGCTACGGGCGAACACAGAAATGGTCAGCAAGATGCCGGCGAACACGAACGCCAACGGCACGACCAGCAACACTGCCAAGAGGATCGTCTGCGTATCGATGCTGAGTGTCATCACTTCCCTGAGCTGTCGCCCGATCTCTCCCATCGAGAAGCCGTAATAGAGGCCGACAAGGGCCAGCACGGATGAAATGACCCCGGTCATCACGATCACGAGAAACTTGCCGGTCACCAGCTCGATCCGGCTCGCGGGGCTGGCCAGCAGCGTCTCGAGAGTCTTCTGCTCCTTTTCGCCCGCGGCCATGTTTATCGCCGGGAACATCGCGCCGTTGAAGGTCATCAGGATGATCATGTAGGGCAGAATCCTGCCGAATATCTCACCTGCTCTTTCCTGCCCGGTGGCCATGTCCTGGCCGGCGGTCTCGAACGGATCGATGATTGATGCCTGAAGGCTGGCGTTTTCCAGCCGACCGGCCACCACGCGTTGGCGATAAGTCGTCAAGCTCCTGCGCAGCCTCTCGAAGGCTTTCTCCGACCTCTCGCTGGTCGATAGGTAGTCGATGCGCAGGTTCAAGCCCTTGTCGTGATCCTGGAGCTGCCCCTGGAAATCCGGCGGGATCACCAGCACTGCGTCCAGTTGCTTCGAATCAATCAGTTTCCTGATTTGGCCTTCTTCACCCGCCACCGGTGCATCATCGAGAATCTCGATAAATGCATTGACGCCCGACTGTTGTTCGATGGCGAATATGTTGAGATCACTCTCAACGGGCGGATTGAAGCGCTGCCGTTCCTCGTTCCTGAGGTAATCGATCAGGGCCGGCGCGTCTTCGGCGCCGACGACCGCCACCACGCTATTCCTCTCGGCAATCCCCTTGGCGCTGCCGATGGTGAACATGCTCATCAGGTACATCAAAGCTGGGATAAGAAACAGCGGCATAATGACCATAAATATAACCGCGCGGCGGTCGCGGATTATATCCAACACTTCCTTGCGAAATACTACCCAGATTGTGCGCGGATTCATTACTTTTCCCCCACTATCTTGACAAAGGCGTCCTCGAATTCATTCTCACCCGCCACCTGTTTCAGCGAATCGACTGTTCCCTGCGCGAAGAGCCTGCCGTTGTGGATAATAGCCACCTCGTCGCAGAGCCGCTCCGCCTCACGCATTATGTGAGTGGAGAAGATAATGCACTTGCCCTGATTCTTGCAGAAGTTGATGAAATCGACGATCGAGCGCGCGGCTAGTATATCCAGCCCGACTGTCGGCTCGTCGAAGACCATGACGGGCGGATCGTGGACGATAGTGCGGGCGATGTTCACCTTCTGCTGCATTCCCGAGCTGAGCTTTGAGCACTTGGTGCCGAGGAAATCCTCCATGTCGAGCCACTTCGCGATCTCGGCTATTCTGGGGCCGATACTCTTACGATCCATGCCGTTGAGCTGGCCGAAATAAGTAATCACCTCGCGGGCGGTCAGTCGCTGGTAGAGGCCGGTGTTGCCGGTGAGGAATCCGATCTTCGCCCTGACGAGGGAGGGTTTTTTCAGCACATCGAGCCCATCGACCTCGATGCTCCCCGATGTCGGTTTCATCGTAGTCGAGACGATCCTGAGAGTTGTGGTTTTGCCGGCGCCGTTGGGCCCCAGCAGGCCGAAAATCTTGCCGGACTCGCAGGAAAAGCTGACATTGTCGACGGCACGTATTTCTCCCCGCTTCCGGTCTTTGAAGATTTTGATTAGATTTTTTACGGAAATCATCGTTCCAGGCCTACTCCTTTTTTAATGCGGGAGGCATCCATCGTGTGAAGAAATCCGGTATTACCCTCCGCCTTTTCCCCGAGATCGTTTTTACGATTCAACAACAAACAAAAGCCTTCAAAGCAACTCGGTTGAGATCGGGATGATTGGTAATCTTAGATGATTTTTCAGTGTTTGTCGAAACAACTCAGCCCATCCAGAATCCCTTGCGATGCGAGATACCCAGAACCTTCATGCAGTTCGAGCAATAGTAGATATAGCGCCTTCCCAGGACAGATTTGATCTCGTTGAAAAATATCTTCTCGATTTGCACTTCACAGTGAGGGCAGACCGGCCGGGGGCTGGCCTCTCCGCTAAACTGCCCGGGCTCCTCCAATTCGATCATGCCACTCCTCCGCCAAGGATAATTCTTTACCTATTACGTCAGCACCCGCCGCTTGGTTCGTTCGCCAAGTCTAAAAAAAGCCCCCCCACCTGAGTGGGGGGACCCATGCACGCTGCATGCAGCGCATGCAACCCTGTCAAGGTTCGAGATAGTTCTACCGTCGCTTCCAGTAGCCTCAGGCCATGCCGACGGCGTTCTTGATCCACGGAGTCGTCACGCTCTTCGGACGCGTGATCGGGGTTCCCAGCGCGCGGTTGATCACCAGGTTGCTGAGCACGCCCATGGCGCGGCTGACGCCGAACAGCACGGTGTAGTAGCTGAATTCGGTCATGCCGAAGTGGTAGAGCAGCGAGCCGCTGCCCGCGTCGACGTTCGGCCAGGGATTCTTTGCCTTGCCATGCTCCTGGAGGATTCCGGGGACTGTCTCGAACATCAGCGAGACGGTCTTGACGGTCGGATCCTCGGGGCAGACCTTCTTACCGAAGGCGTGGAAGGCGGTGAAGCGCGGGTCGGTGGCGCGCAAGACTGCGTGCCCGTAACCCGGTATCACCCTGCCGCTGTTGAGGATATCCCAAGCGTACTCGGACAGCTGCTCCTTGGTCGGGGAGCCGCCGTACTTCTTGTTGATCTCGAGGACGAACCTGAGGCATTCCTGGTTGGCAAGGCCGTGGAGCGGTCCCGCCAAGCCGTTGAGGCCGGCGCTGAGGGCGTAGTAGCAATCGCTGAGGGCAGAGCCGACGGTGTGGGTGGTGTTGGCGCTGACGTTGCCGCCCTCGTGGTCGCAGTGCAGCGTGAGGTAGAGGCGCATCAGGTTGGCGAAATTGCCGGTCGGGTCGTCGATCCCCAGCATGTGGGCGTAGTTAGCACCCCAGTCGAGGTTATCCTTCGGCGGGATCGGGTCGCCGTGGCCGAAGCGGATGCGGTACATGCCCGCCGCCAGGCCGGTCAGCTTGGAGAGGAGGTTGATCATGTCCTCGAACGAGGGGTCCCAGTACTCCGTCTTGTGGATGCCTTCGTCGTATTTCTTGCGGAAGACGCTCTCGCGCTCCATCACCAGGATTCCGGTGTCGAGCATTGCCATCGGGTGGCTGTCGGAAGGCATTGCGCGCATCACGTCCCAGACGTAGTCGGGCACCTTGGCGCGTCTGTTCATCTCGCCCTGCAGGTCGGCAACCATTTCATCAGAGGGAAGCTCGCCCAGCATCAGCAGGCAGAGGATCTCCTCGGGCAGCCTGTCGGTGAGGTCGCCGATGGGATAGTCGCGGATGATCAATCCCTTCTCAGGATCGACGTAGGACGTGTCGCAGATCATTCCTTTGATGCCGCGCATCCCGCCGTAGGCCTGGGCCACGGTCACTTCGGAGATCACGTCATTCGCATGCTTCGCCGCAATCGCCTTCAGCTCATCGCGCAGCCCGGGAATCTGGGATGCAAACTTTTCTTTAAGTTTCATGCAAACAACTCCTTTCGTTTCCCTTTCGGGGAAGTCCCCCCCGATTTGTTAACGCCGCATCGAAACAAACCGCTCGCGAGGAGTTCCCGTTCGCCCCAAAGACAGTTATCCTCGCCAGGCCTCCCTCGCCTCAGGCGGCTCGAACCGCTCACCCTGATCATCGAGCGCTTAGGTTCCGTTTCGACACTAAAAGAGGCAAAAATCGCTATTCGAAGATCGATTGAGTGCCCGCCCTCGCTTGCATATTCGCGCCGGGACGGATCGCGCCTCGTTCGTTGCGGCTGGTTTCTATGGTGCAATCCTTATTATGATTCCAAATAAACGAGAATGCAAGACATCCGTTTTTAAAAGCAATTGAATTACGCGATTGCCCCGATCCAAGCGATTCTGAGAGACCCAAATAATCGATATATAGTGATATATTGATCAAATTAGCAAACAGCCATTCCCGTAATGTACTTTTGACATTATCCATCGGCTGAAATAAAATCCGCAGCGTGGGTAGCTTTGCACTTATCACCGGGGGTTGATCTGTTCATCCTTTGTTTTCTGGAAATAGTGTATACGTCTCTATTTCGTCCCACTATGCAATGGGCGACCGTATGGCCGCCGCCGAAATCCTATTAATAATTGGAGGAAAGAGATGAAACGAGCCACGGCAATCCTCCTGGCCATGTTCATCCTGGTTCCGCTTTGGGCAGCGGCTCAGGAAGAGGAGCAGGAGAAGGGCAAGTTGAACGCAGGAACGTTCTCCGGGCTTAAGCTGCGCTGTATTGGCCCGGCGTTGATGTCGGGCCGCATCAGCGACCTCGCCGTCGATCCCACCGACGCGGCCACCTGGTATGTGGCAGTCGCCTCGGGCGGCGTCTGGAAAACCACCAATGCCGGCACGACCTGGAATCCTATCTTCGACAACTACGGAACTTACTCGATCGGCTGTGTCACAGTCGATCCCAACAATCCGTGGGTGGTCTGGGTCGGCACGGGCGAGAACAACAGCCAGCGCTCGGTCGGCTGGGGCGACGGCGTCTACAAGTCCCTCGACGGCGGCCGGAGCTTCAAGAACGTTGGGCTGGCGAAATCCGAGCACATCGGCAAAATCCTCGTCGACCCGCGCGATTCCAACGTGGTCTACGTTGCCGCGCAGGGTCCGCTCTGGGCCCCCGGCGGCGACCGAGGCCTTTATAAGACCACCGACGGCGGTGAGACTTGGGAGTTGGTGCTGGAGATCAGCGAGAACACCGGCGTCAGCGACATAGTCTTCGACCTGCGCAATCCCGACGTAATCTACGCCTCCGCCTACCAGCGCCGGCGCCACGTTTGGACGTTGATCAACGGCGGCCCGGAGTCGGGCTTGTATAAAACGGTCGACGGCGGCGCGAACTGGAAGAAGATCAACAAGGGCCTTCCGAGCGGCGACATGGGCCGCATCGGCCTGGCTATATCATTTCAGAGACCCGACGTGGTCTATGCAATAGTCGAAGCCGATCCCGAGGCCGAGGGCTTCTTCCGCTCTGAAGACGACGGCGAGAACTGGGCGAAAATGAGCGACTACGTCGCCGGATCGCCGCAGTATTACAACGAGATCTACGCCGACCCGCACCAGTTTGACCGCATCTACTCGCTTGACACTTACATGATGGCCAGCGACGACGGCGGCACGAACTTCTACCGCCTTGGCGAGGAGTGGAAGCACGTCGACAACCACGCGATCGTTTTCTTCGACGATGACCCCGATCACCTGCTGATCGGCTGCGACGGCGGTCTCTACGAGACCTGGGATCGCGGCAAGAATTACAAATTCTTCGAGAACCTGCCGCTCACCCAGTTCTACCGTGTCGCGGTGGACAACGACCTACCCTTCTACAACGTTCTCGGCGGAACGCAGGACAACAACTCGCAGGCCGGCCCCTCCCGCACCAACAACGTCCACGGCATCCGCAACAGCGATTGGATCATCACCTGCGGCGGCGACGGCTACCAGTCCCGCGTCGATCCCACCGACACAAACATCATCTACGCCGAGTCGCAGTACGGCGGGCTGGTGCGCTACGACAAGCGCAGCGGCCAGAGTGTCTACATCCAGCCGTTGACCGAGCCCGGCGAGGATCCCTCGCGCTGGAACTGGGATTCCCCGTTGATGATCAGCCCCCACTCGCCCACCCGCCTCTACTTCGCCTCGCAGAGGCTCTACCGCAGCGATGACCGTGGGGACACCTGGACGGCAATCAGCCCCGACCTCTCCCGCCAACTGGACCGCAACAAACTGGAGGTCATGGGCACCGTGTGGGGCGTCGATACCGTCGCCAAGAACAACTCGACCTCCCTCTACGGCAATATCATCGCCCTCGACGAGTCGCCGCTGGTGGAAGGGCTGATCTACGTGGGCACCGACGACGGCCTGATCCAGGTCACCGAGGACGGCGGGCAAAACTGGCGCAAGATCGACAAGTTCCCCGGAATAGCTGAGCTGGCCTACGTCACCGACGTCACCGCTTCGTCTCACGAGCCCGATACGGTCTATGCCACGTTCAGCAACTTCAAGAGCGGCGACTTCAAGCCATACGTGCTCAAGAGCACCGACCGCGGAGCCAACTGGACTTCGATCACCTCCAACGTTCCCGGCGATAACGTGACCTGGTGCATCGTCGAGGATAACGTCAAGAAGGAACTGCTCTTCCTCGGCGCCGAGTTCGGCCTCTTCTTCTCGATCGACGGTGGAGGCAACTGGGTACAACTCAAGGGCGGCGTGCCGGTGATCGCCTTCCGCGATCTCGAAATTCAGAAGCGGGAGAACGACCTAGCCTGCGCCACTTTCGGGCGCGGCTTCTACATTCTCGACGACTTCACACCGCTACGTCACGTCACCGAGGAAGCCCTCGAGCAGGAAGCAATGATCCTCCCGATCAAGAAGGCCTTGATGTTCATCGAAGCGCGGCCGCTGGGCGGCGGCGAAAAGGCGTCGCTGGGCGCCGACTTTTTCACCGCGCCCAACCCACCCTACGGCACCGTGATCACTTACTACTTCAAGGATGCGCTCAAGACCCGCAAGCAGAACCGCCAGGAGGCTGAGGCAAAGTTGCGCAAAGAGGGCGAGCCGGTTTACTACCCGGCCTGGGAGGATCTGAAGGCCGAGGATCGTGAAGAAAAGCCATCGCTGATTTTCACGATCACCGACGAGGAAGGCAACGTGGTGCGCCGGATCACCCAGCCCACCATGCCCGGCATGAACCGCTTCACCTGGGACCACCGCTACGCCTCACCCGTCTCCGGCGGCAGGAGATATGGCAGCTTCGGCCCGATGGCCGTGCCCGGCACTTACAAGGTGAGCATGGCCAAGTGCGTCGACAGTGTGATCACGCCGTTAGTCGAGCCGGTGGAATTCGAGATCGAGCCGCTCGGCCTGGCCACGTTGCCCGCCGAGGACAAGGCAGCCCTGCTCGCCTTTCATAAGAAGGTTGGCAGCCTGATGCGCGCAGTGATGGGCGCCTATGCGGTCATCAACGATATAGAAGGCCGTTTCGATGCCATCAAGGGTGCCATCCTCAATACTCCGGCGCTCGATCCGGCTCTGATTAAGACAACGCGTGAGCTCGAGTTGCGCCTAGTGGACATCAAGGAGCAGTTCACCGGCGATCCCACCAAACCGAGGCGCAGCGAGCCGGGTGAGCCGGGCTTCATGCGGCGGCTGCAGGAGGTGGTTTACGGGGCGATTCGTTCAACATCCAACCCGACGACCACGCACCAGCGCAATTACGACATCGCCGCTGACCAGTTCGAGGCGATCCTCGGCGACCTGAAGCAGCTGGTCGAGGTCGATCTCAAGGCCCTTGAGGACGCCCTCGAGGCCGCCGGCGCTCCCTACACACCCGGACGCGCCATACCCGACTGGAGCAAGGAACAATAACGCATCAACAAAGCCCGCGCCCTTGCCTGCCGGCGGGGGCGCGGGCTTTTCCTTTTTAACCGCGGGCAGCATGAGCCACTACGGTTCGGATTCGCCCCTTGAGCAAAACGTGCATTAAAGCAGGAGTATCAAATGGCCACAGGAGGAGCAGCAGCAGCGATCGCCAACGCCATCAAAGCGTCGGGAGTGATCGTTTCGCTGGAACCGGAGGAGTTCCTCAAGCTCCTTTCAAGAGTGGAGAATCCGCTGCTGGTCGTGGCCCGCGGCGCCGTGATGAAGAGCACGTACAAGTACATCTTCGGCTGGCGCGGCCTGGCTTTCTATACGAAGAACAAGGGTCCGTTGCAGTTCGACAGCGCTGTCGAGACGGTTCAGGCAAAGACCATATGGATTCCAGGTTAATCAGTAGTAGGAAGAGCATTTAGTAATTTAATCCCGGGCAGGTTCTCTTCGGTGTAACCTCCGGTCGATTGTTGTGCCCGGGGTGTCCTCTGTGAAGGTCATATTCCCCTCTATGTGACAAAGCCGCCCTCCAAATTCCAGGCAAATCCGCCTATTGTCGCAGGCACGACCCTTGCTTAACAAAGCAATCGATAACTGGAGAGGTTTGTGAGTGCCGCCGCTTACTGAATCGGCGGAACTTCTAGTAAACAATCAACATACCTCGAACAGGAAGCGAACAGTGCTCACAGGATTTGTATGCTCTTTCGCAACCGGTGGGAGGCTAACAGGGAGAGAAATCATGAAGACAACCATTCTCATCACATTATTGGCGTTGACTTTCACACCGCTGGTCACCGCAGCGGACGACGAAACGCTCGACGGAAAACGATGGACTATCAGTCTCAGGTTGGGCAACTTCACTACCAGCGACGACGCAAAGTGGCCCATATCGTCGGCAAGAGCCGCAGGCGGACTCGAGTTTTCGCGGCTCTACACATCCCATACGGCGCTGTCCGTAACTCTCGACGGGCTGGCCTTTTCAAGCAGAAACATGTCTCTGGCTCCGATCACGGTGAATTACAAGATGTTCCCGGCAGGCAACAGCCTTCGGCTGAACGGTGGGAGCAAAGCGCCGGTGGTCCAGCCCTGGATCGGCGCAGGAGCGGGCCTCTATTTGCACGAATCCAACTTCTGGACCGGCGATACGATTGATGCGGGAGCGCACCTGTCCGCCGGGGCCGTCGTGCCGCTGGGCAGTATCTTCGAGATCAACGGAGAACTGCGCTGGGCCTTCACTTCGCAACAGAGGCTTTTTTCCTACTTCATGGGCTTCGGTGTCAGGTTCTAGAACTTCTGTATGAGGCAAAGAAAACGGCCGCCGGGTGGCGGCTGTTTTACTATCAGAATCTCAGCGAAATCCGTGATCAATACTCTCTGATGCTGAACACGAGTCCACTGCGGAAGAGGACCATCAGTGTGGTGAAGTCCTCGCGGTGGTAGAACCAGGCTTCGTCGAGGATGCCGTTGTGCAGGTCCCTGACTATGTCGTTTGGATCCCCCAGCGCGAGATAGACTGCGCGCATGTTCATCCCCGCCATGACAATGCCGTTGCGGATCGCTTCCTTGATCTCGGCGGGCAAGCCATCGTCGGAGACGAGAGAGCGCGTAGAAACCACCGTGGCAAGCCCCATGTTTACCCTTGGGATTAACCCTTCGCCGGGAATCAAAGGCTCTTTGAAAACAAGCCGGATCTTGGCGGTGCCTGCTTCCCATATTTCTTCTTTCAACAAATCGGGCCCAAGCGTTATCCCGGGCGGTTCCTGCCCCACTCCGACCAGGTCGAAGGTCACCTCGTCGCGCTTGACATCGACGCTTCTGATTACTGCAATCAGGCCAAAATCGATCCCGATCTCGCCGCGTTCCATCTTCAGCGCATATAGAGCGCTGTCGATTTTCTTGTCCTGATCCGGATAGACCAGCATCGGGCTGTGAGCCGGTATCGGCAATTTCACCTCAACCGCCTTGCCGATATAGTGGTTTCGAAGCACATCCTGGAGGTTTTGAGCACTCGCAATGGAAGCCGCAGACAGGATGATAAACAGGCCGGTGAGTATCCCTTTTCTCATCTCCTTGTCACCCCTGATGATATCGTAAAAAAACTATCCGCCTCAGTATCCCAGCCAAAGGCCAAAGAGCCAGAGAGCCAGGAGGGCTGTCGCCACATGGAACAGCATCGCTCCCCAGAAGCTGAGGTTGACCGGGAACCGAATTTTCCCGGTGGCCACCTCGAAAGCCGTCGTAAGCGAGCAGCCGAGGGAGAACAGTGCGACGACAATAGCACCAGCTAGCAAGAAGTGTTCCATTTATTCATCCTCCCCTTTGTGGGAGGCCGCCAACCTGAAGAAGAACACTGACAGCATAGCGGCGGCCGCGTGGGCTACCACCCACAACCACAAGAATGGAGCGAGAACCGAGCGGATGCCGCCGAATACGAACTGCCCGATCCCCAGCAATATGAACACGGCTCCGGCGGCAGCAGAAAGCAAGCCGAGTGCAAACCAGATTTTTCTCACCATGAACCTCCGCTGACTTGATCAAGGATAGCACGCGAGGATCGCGCGGTCAGGCGGATAGTGATTACTCTGCGAGACCTCTCGCTCGGTGAATTGCAGTGAGCGCGATCCAGGAAATCAGGCAGGCTGTTGCTGCTCCCGCCATGTCCGCCGCAAGGTCAAGCAGATCCGGCACCCTGCCGGGTACAAACAACTGATGAAACTCATCCAGAACGCCGTAGCCGAAGCAAAGAAGGAAGGCGATAAACAGCGCCGCCAGTGTGACAGGATTCCTCAATCCCCCGTTCATAGCCCGAAAGAGAAGGATTCCGAGGATGAAGAATTCGAGAAAGTGCGCCAGAAACATTACATACTCGGGAGGCGACGGGAGAGCCGAAGCGGGCACGGATGAAGCGGCGAAAATGACACCCATCCAGAGAAACGGAGGCAACCAGAGTAAGAGCAGTCTCCAAAGGGGGCGGCCGTTGTTTGGAATGGCTGGATTAGGATTTGATTTCCGGGACATCGGATATCACGGGATGAAGACCGCAATCCAGCCTGCAATCAACGTGAAGGCAACGAATCCGAGAAACATCTTGATCCCGAAGATCAGGCGTTCCTTGGGTGTCTCGCGCATCAGAAATGAGAACGCCAAGCTGATTAGCGCAGCCAGCAGGGTCAAAATGCCCCAATGAGACATCACTTCACTCCGCGGGCGTGGTCGAATGCATCAAAAATGACAAGCAGATTTATCAGCGCAGCCACGATAATAAAGGTCGTGCCGTATTCGTAGTTTCTGACCACCACGTCGCCCATGGCCATCCCGAGAGCCTGCATCAGGAGATGAAAACCGCCGAGCGCCAGGTTTCCCAGCGCTGCGAGCCACTGCAGGAAACCCTCCCCGGAGTTGGCGCGCAGCAGCGAGTGCATCTCTCCCTGCAACAGGATTCCCACGACTAGGAGAGCCGTGACGCTGAAGAAATAAACGGCGGCATGCCAGTATTTACGCAGGTACAGATGACCCGCACCCGGCACCAGCCAGGCGAGGAAACATGCGATGCCGATACGCGAGAACTGGTCGCGGCCGGCTTCTGTGGCTGGTTTGGAGGCCATCTTTCAGGAACCCCTTCCTAATTCCCGGCCGCAATCCTACACACGGCCGGCCAATGCGTCAATCGATGAGCGCTAGTAGCCGGTCGAAAGCAGCATCGCGTACGCCTTGCTTTTTCCCCGCTATACCGATAACCTCCCTCAAACGACAAGCAATATGAACCCTAAAGGGTAGGAGGTATTTCGATGGGAGGAGGCGGCTTTCCGAACTTCCCTGAGATCCGCATGCCGAAGCTCAACCCGCAGATCATTATATTGGCGATCGTCGGCATCGTCATCCTCTTGGGGCTGCTCACTTCGTTCTACACTGTGGCCCCGGACGAAGTCGGCGTTATTCAGCGCTTCGGCAAGTTTATCGGCACAGCGGATCAGGGACTTCACTTTAAACTTCCCTTCTTTATTGACAACGTGACCAACGTCAAGACGACGTTTGTCTACAAGAATGAATTCGGTTTCCGCACGGCCCGTGCCGGGGTGCAGAGCGAATTCGTCACCACCGGTGAAGGGCTCGATTCCGAGCGTCTGAGCCTGACCGGCGACCTCAACGTGGTGGTTGTGGAATGGGTGATGCAGTACACGATCATCGATGCCTACAAGTATCTCTTCAAGGTGCGCGATCCCGAGGCAACCATTCGTGCGGCTTCGGAAACAGCGATCAAGGAGGTGATCGGCGATTACACGGTGGACGAGGTGATCACCACTGAGCGTGAGGCTGTCGCCGCCAAGGCGAGAATCTCAACCCAGGAGCTTCTTGACAACTATGAGATCGGCATCAACATCGTCGACGTCAAGCTGCGCAACGTCAACCCGCCCACTCGCGAGGTCCAGGACGCATTTGAGGAAGTCAACCGCGCCGAGCAACGCCGCGACGAGTTGATCAACAACGCCGAGGCGGAATACAACGCCACCATTCCCCGTGCCCGCGGGCAGGCGCAGCAGCGCATCGAGCAAGCGATCGGCGCCAAGCAGGCGCGCATCAACGTCGCTCAAGGTGAGGCCGATCAATTCAACCAGGTCAGAGCGGAGTACAACAAGGCGCGCGACGTCACCCGCCAGCGCCTCTACCTCGAGACCTGGGGCGTGATCCTGCCTAAACTCGGGCGCAAGATCATCGTCGACGGCGATCTCCGGGGGCTGGTGCAGCTTCTCAATCTTCAGGCTGCCGCCAACCAGGGAGGTGAGCGATGAACACCAGATTGATAATCCTCATCGGGGTGTTGGTTGTTGCTCTCCTCGTCATCATCGTCCTCTCCGGCTCGGTTTACATCGTCGACGAAAGCCAGCAGGCGGTGATCACCCAGTTCGGCAAGATCATCGGCGAGCCGATAACCGAGCCGGGCCTGCACTTCAAGGCACCCTTCGTCCAGGAAGCCAGGATGTTCGAGAAGCGCGTGCTTGACTGGGAAGGCGAGAAAACCGTTATTAAGACGGTCGAACAGAAATTTATCTACGTCGAGGTCTATGCGCGCTGGCGTATCACCGATCCCAAGCTCTTCCTGCAGACTGTCGCGGGCAGCTTCGAAGTGGCATCCAGCCGCCTCGACGCGATCATCGACCCGATCGTACGCGACTTCATCGCCAAGTACGAGCTAAGCGAGCTGGTGCGCTCCGACACCGAACGCATCATCTATGAGCGCGTCATCCGCGGCACCTCGGAAGCCGGCGAAGCCGTAGACGTTGAAGTCATCCCGATCACGGCCACGACCCTGACCGCGTCGGAACTCGAGGCTCAGCAGAAACAGGCCGCGGGTGAGGAAGGGCAAGCCGAGGACGAAACCGGCGACATCTTCAGCGATATCGATCAGCAGGAGAGCCAGCTCTTCGAGCTCCGCGCCCGCCGCATTGAACGGGGCCGCTTCCACATTACCCAGGAAATCTTCCGCAAGGCAAAAGAGCAGGTAACGCGATTTGGGATCGACCTGGTTGACGTGCGCATCCTCCGGATCAACTACCAGCCGGAAACACGCAATCAGGTCTACAACCGCATGATCTCCGAGCGCAAGCGCGTGACCGCCCGCTACATCTCCCAGGGGCAGCAAAAAGCGGCCGAGTTGCTCGGGACCAAGGATCGGATGCTGAGGGAGATCGAATCGAAGGCCGAGGAACAGGAACTTCGCATCCTTGGCGAGGGCGAGGCCACTGCGATCGCCACATACGCAGCCGCCTACAACAGGGATCCCGACTTTTACAAGTTCTGGAAGAGCCTCGAGACGCTCAAGGCCACGGTAGACAAGGACACCTGGATTATCCTCTCCACCGATTCGGAGTTCTACCAGATCCTCAAGAGCCTCGGAGCAATGCGATAAATCAATTCCTGATCGATTCTAAGAGGGCGGCTGCAGGCCGCCCTTTTTCGTGCGTGGGGCCTCTGCAAAAACAGCTGTGATTGAGTGCCGTTATATTGACTTTCGTGAGAAAAACTTGAATCTTATTACCTGAAAAACAACAAAGGTAGAAACGATGGGCTCTGAACTGGATAAGCTCACGGACTTCGAATACCTGCTGGACAACCTCTACGACGGTGTCTATATCGTCGACACAAAGCGAAGAATAACCTACTGGAACAAATCCGCCGAGAGGCTGACCGGATTCTCGCGCGAAGAGGTCGAGGGATCATTCTGTTTCGATAACAAACTCGATCACGTGGATGGCCAGGGCAACCAGCTTTGCCGTGGCAACTGTCCACTGAAGAGAGCGATGCAAGACGGCAGGTTTCACGAAGACGATATTTACCTAAGACAGAAAAATGGCATCAGGCGCCCTGTCAGCGTCAGGGTGGCGCCTATCAAAGACGAAAACGGTGAGGTTGTCGGCGCGATCGAAGTTTTCAGCGACAACTCGGTCAAGATGTCGGCCATCGAACAGCTGCATAATGCGCGGGAAGAAGCCCTGCTGGACCCCCTGACCCGGGTTTACAATCGCCGCGGCCTTGAGGCGGCTTTCGAGGATCGATTCAGGGAGCTCAGAAGCAGAGATTGGGCATTTGGAATCAGCATGACCGATATCGACGATTTCAAGAAAGTCAACGATACCTACGGCCACCAAGCGGGCGACGAAGTCCTGAAAATGATAAGCACTCTATTGATAACCGCCTCCCGCGCCTATGATGTGGTAGGCAGATGGGGCGGCGAGGAATTTGTGACGATCTTCGGTAACATGACACAGGATCTCCTGGAGCAGATCGTCGAGCGGCACCGCATGCTGGTGGAAAAGTCGTTCGTAAAGGTTGACGACCAGGTCATCAGGGTGACCATGTCCGTCGGCGCAACAATGGTTACCGAGGAGGACGACATCGACTCGATTATCACCAGGGCGGATCGCCTGCTATACGAGAGTAAAGAAACGGGTAAAAACAAAGTAACGTTTGGATAATCGTTACGGAAAAAATGTATAGAAAAAATGATCCCGTCGCTCTCGAACACTGCCCAGGCTACTCGGTCGAGTCGGTTATCGAGTCTCTGCGAACAGGCCTGGAGCACCTTGGCGGTCTCGAACGTTTCATCAAGCCCGGCGAGAGGGTCCTCCTCAAGCCCAATCTGCTTCGCGCAGCCCCTCCCGAGGCCGCGGTGACAACACACCCGGCGGTAGTGGAGGCGGCTATCCAGCTCGTGCGCGAGATCGGCGCCGAGCCGTTCGTCGGCGACAGCCCGGGATTCGGCAGCGCAGGCAAAGTGGCCAGGGCCTCGGGTATCGAAGAGGTGTGCCTCAGGCTGGACGTTACCCTTATCAACTTTGATCAGAAGGTAACTAGGGACGGCATAGAGGGCGGATTATTTCGCCGCTTCGAGGTGGCTAAGGAAGCGATCGAGGCCGACAAGATTATCAACCTCGCAAAGGCCAAAACGCACCAACAGATGACGCTCACACTCGGTGTCAAGAACCTCTTCGGCTGCCTTCCCGGCCTCGACAAGGCACGCTGGCACCTGCAGGCCGGCACCGATGAATTCTATTTCGGCCGCATGCTCGCCGAGCTGGCGATTTTAATCGAAGCAGACCTGACCATCCTCGATGCGGTTGTCGGGATGGACGGCAACGGCCCCGGTGGGGGCAGGGTGCGCGAATTCGGTTTTTTCGCTTTGAGCGAGAATCCCTTCGTGCTGGACGTTGTCGTTTCGGGACTCTTCGGTATTGATCCGCGCAAAGTGCCCGTGCTGGCGGCGGGGATCGAGCTCGGCGCGGCCCCCTCGTCCCCGAAGGAGATTGAGATCTTAGGCGCCGATCCGTATAGCCTCAAAGTCAGCGACTTCCTGATACCGAGCGCTCAACGCGTCGGTTTCGGCCTGCGGGGATTGCTCTTCCGGGCGCTCAAGCGAACCTTCACACCCAAGGTGCGTATCAGGCACCGCCGGTGCGTCCTCTGCAACGCTTGCGTGGAGATCTGCCCCGCGGACGCCCTGAGCAACGACGGCAAGAGAATTAGGGTATCCCGCAAGGATTGCATCAACTGCTACTGTTGCGCCGAGGTCTGCCCGCACAATGCCGTGCGAATCCGCTAAATTACGGTTGAATTAGTCTACCGCAGTACCGAAGGGTTATACTCGCGAACAAGGGGAACCGAGGGTATCTCTCGAATGTTTGACCGCCGCGATCTGCTCAGGGGCGTGCTGGGAGTGCCGTTATTGGGTTTGGCTGGCGACTTGATGTATGAGGCGAAGGACATGAGTAACTATAAGAAACTCGTCAAGCAGCGGGACTTCGTTATTTACAGCGACGAGAGATACTACTGCGCCTTCCCCTCGGTGGTCTGTCGGCCCGACGGCGAGCTGCTGGTTGCCTTCCGCCGCGCGCCCGAGCGCCGGCTGCTCGGCGCGGATGACGTGACGCACGCTGATCCCAACAGTTACCTCTTGCTGGTGCGCTCCAATGACTGCGGGGAGACCTGGTCGGCAGAGCCGGAGCTGATTTTCGCCCACCCGCTCGGGGGCTCGCAGGATCCCTGCATGATTCAGCTCGGCGACGGCACGATTCTCTGCACCAGCTACGGCTGGTGCCAGGTGCCATCAGACTATGCGGCGGACGATCCCTACCGGGCGCGCTACCGCGACTTCATGTTCATGGGCGGCTACATACTTCGCTCATTTGACGGCGGCAAGAGCTGGGAAGAGCCGATAATCCCTCCTCCTGTGCCTAGCAGCGTTACGCGGGATCATTTCGGCGCCCCCTGCCCCGCCTTCAACCGCGGAGCCTTGTGCGAAGGAAGAGACGGCAGGCTCTTCTGGGGCGTGACCAGCCGCGAGAGCGTCGAGCCGCAGGTGACATCGATACAGTTGCTGATTTCGGAAGATCGCGGCGCGACATGGCGGCACGCCTGCCGCATCGCGGGCGATCCCTCCGGCGCGATCCAGATGAATGAGACATCGCTCTATGAGACTCCCGGCGGCAACCTGGTGGCCTTCATCCGCACCTTCGGCAACGACGACCGGGGAGCCGTCGCTCGCTCAAGCGACGGCGGTCGCAGCTTCGGGCCCTGGGAGGACACCGGTTTTATGGGCCACCCCCACCACCTGCTCCGCCTGCCCGATGGCCGCGCCCTGCTTGTCTACGGCTACCGCCACGAGCCCTTCGGCATCCGCGCCAGGGTGCTCGAGCCGGAGTGCCGCGATTTTGCGACAGCCGAGGAAATTGTGATCAGGGACGACGGCGGCAATACCGACATAGGCTACCCCTGGTCGGCACTTATGCCCGACGGCCGCATGCTCGTGACCTACTACTTCAATCAAGACGACGGCACGAGGCACATAGCGGGCTCGATGCTGGCCCCGGCGAGCGCGTGATCGGCACCTGGATTCGCGCCAAGCGGGGATTTGTCGAAATCCCGCTCCTGGTTTAATCTTCCGTGTATAGAATTAAATGTTCGCCCACTGGAGGAGTGAAGAGATGAACAAAGCCACACTTTCGATTTCCATCGCCGTGATTATCTCATTGATCGCCGCACAGGCCCCCGCGTCAGATCCTCAAGAGAAAGACTTGCGTTTGCGGACAGGCGACGGCGTCCGGATCGATGCCGACGGCAATCCGTTCTACGCGACGTTTTCCATCTGCGCCATCGACCCGAAAACCGGCGAGAGCGGCGCAGCGGTCACCACCCGCGTGCCGTTTGTCGGCCGGGCAGTGCCATGGGTGCGGGCTGGAGTCGGGGCGGTCGCCACGCAGGCATGGACGGTTGTCGAATACGGCCCCCGGGGACTCGACCTGCTGGAACAGGGCATCGAGCCCAAGGAAGTGATAAAGCAGCTGCTGGCCGACGACACAGGCCGGGAGCGCCGCCAGCTCGGTGTGATCGACATGCAGGGCAGATCCGCCTCCCACACCGGCACGGAAAACGGCGATTGGGCCGGCAGCCGCAAGGGCGCGGACTACACTGTTCAGGGCAACATCCTTGTCGGCAAGGAGGTAGTCGACACCGTCGCGGACTACCTCGATAAAACCCGCGGCATCGGCATGCCGCTGGCGGAGCGAATGATCCTCGCGCTCGAGGCGGGTCACGCAAAAGGCGGCGACAAACGCTGGGGTTATTTCCAATCGGCCGCCATCCGCATCGCCGATCCGAATAATCCCGGGCGCGGCGGCGACCACATCAGCCTGGCCATTGACGTCGGCGAGCACGCCGACCCGGTCGCCGAGATGAAGCGGATTTATTACACGACCGCCCGCAGGCTTGGCTACCGCGAATTCTCCGAGGTTCGCGGCGACGACGTCCTCGAGCTGAAGCGCATGCTGCACGCTCTCGGCTACTGGCGCAAGGAACTGGAGCAGTTCCCTGAGCCGCCATCGATCGGCAAGCGCCCCGACGACTCCCTGCGCCGCAGTGATCCCGAGGCCTGGAACGCAGCTTGGGCCGAATACCGCAAGGTTTATAGGGAATACTACGATACCTACTCACTTGTCGACGAAGAGACGATCGCTGCGGTAGACTCTTTTCGCAAGGAGCGCGGTCTCGACTACCAGGGCAATCCCCGTGGTCTCGTGGATCGGCGTTTTGTCGATGCCCTGCGCGAAGCATATTATTTCAAGCGCGAAAAGGCGGCGGAGTCGGCAGTCCCCAATTGACATCGAGGGGCTCTGAGCTTAATATTCGTGGCCGCCGGAGCCAGCGTAGCTCAGTGGTAGAGCAGCTGATTCGTAATCAGCAGGTCGGCGGTTCGAATCCGCCCGCTGGCTCCATTTTGCTGCGTTCTCACGGAAGTTGAATAATAGCCGCGGCATTGAGCTCACAGCATGGCTCGCTGGCTAAAAATAAAGAGTTCTGCGGATGAACCTTTCAGCTGTTGAACAAGCATCCAGATGCATGGCTTTAGCCGTTTTCGTCTGTTTCATTGATGATTGCCGGAAATGAGCGGGCGTAGGCAAGGGACTATTGTGATTTCGCCCTGTAGAGTTTTCTAAGCTCTCTCAAGCTTTTGTCCGAGAAGAAGATGCAGTCTTTCTGGTTGGCGCGACCCCATGACAGGTCTTTTGCGAATTCGTCACAGGTCGGCGCGCCGCAAAGTCCACAATCGATGCCCGGCAGGTTCATTTTTACGGCTTTCTCAAAGCCCATTCTCTTTACCCCGGCTTCAAGACTGCTTACTTTTTCTCCCAGAGTCCGGGGCTTGATTCTACGGTTCAGTGAAAAGTCCTCATGTGGAAATCTTCGCTTGACCGCAGCTTCGAGCTCAGGATCACTGTCAGGCAGCTCCTCCAACAAGCGCCTTATTTTACTCCGAGCAGTATAAATGTTATCAACAGTCAGATTTCCCCCAACGCAGCCATCCCAGCAGGAGTAGCATTCAAGATACTCGATGTTGCGCAGCCGCCCCTTCTCGATGTCATCAAAAACTTGGATAATGTATCTCAACCCGGTCACGGACAAGTATTGATGCAGCGAAAGGTAGCGGCCGTGCCGATTAGTTGTCGCCCAGTTGAGGATGCCGGCATCCGGAATGAGATTGTCGGAGAGATCCTTTGGTTTCTCTTTTTTCCTGGCTAGCCTGTCGGCCAGGATATGATTGTAAACATCCGAGATGCCGATAGCGCCGTCGAGGGAGCTCTCTGAACCTTCAGCGGGTTTAAGAATCGAGATGGTTTTTGCCTGACAAGGTGAAATGTAAATTGCTGCTATGTCTCCGCTATCGATACCCAGCTCTTCTGATAATTTCCGCTTGAGCACTCGACCAGCCAATTCGCGAGCCGGCTGGACGTGAATGAGCTGGTCGACAATTCCTGGATACAGGACTTGTACTAATCTCACCACCACCGGACATGTGATTGAGATGAGCGGATAAGGTCCCTTCCAATTCTCCAGGTACTCTTTAATTCCACGATCAACCAGCGCAAGCTCGGTTGAATAGTTCCAAACTGAATCGAAACCGAGACTGAGCAACCCTCTGACAATGTCTTCGATTGAAACGGCCATGGGGAACTGTGCAAAGAGGACCGGACTGGGGACGGCCACCTTAAACTTGTACTTGTGGATATCAGCAAATGTCAGCGTCGTGGGCCGGATCGCTCCACTAGGACAGACCGAAAAGCATACACCACAGTCGATACAAAACTCCGGTTTAAGGCTGGCTTTGCCATTACGAACGCGGATGGCATGCGTCGGGCAGGCGCGCAAACAAGCTAGTTTTCCACGACATTGATCCTCAACGATCTCAAAACCATGAGTGAAATCATCCATTTTCATTTAACCTAATTATACTGGTAACTGATGTGCCGTTCCCCAGTGCAGATTCGATATTGAAGATGTCCGAGTTCTTTCTGATATTCGGTAAACCCATCCCAAAGCCGAATCCCATCATTCGCATTTCGTCGGTCGCGGTTGAATACCCCTCTGTCATGGCTTTTTCTATATCTTCAATTCCCGGACCCGTATCAACGATCCTCAAAGTGATATCTTCGTTGGTCAAAACAAAACTGATGGTTCCCTCGTGGGCGTACATGACCATGTTCATTTCGCCCTCGAATGTAATAACTACAGTGCGACGGACAAGTTGCGGTGCTATTTGGAGGTCTTTCAGTATCTTCTTTATTTCATCTGCGACCTCCCCTGCTTTGTCATAGTCGCCGCCGCGGACCTTATAACTTCTTGTCAGCAGTTTTTCCGCCATATCTACATACCGCCTTTCAGCCCGTTTTCGCGCAGGATGCCGCAAACATCGAACACTCCCATCTTGGTCACCAGAACAGGGATGTCATATTTCCGGGCGTAATCGAGCGCCCTTTCCTCCGGGCGCTTGCCGCGGATGTAAACGATCGCCTGCGCATCGGCCATGTGAGCGGTTCTCGCCGATTGAATATTGGTCAGGCTGGTAACCATTAAAGCGTTCGGGCGGGCAAAGGTAAGGATTTCACTCATTCCATCGGAAGCTATGACAATATCGATTTCGATCGAGAGGTCATTCTCGCCATTCAACACATCACATTCCAACAAATCCCTTATCTCAGAAAGCCTCATCCCAAGGTACCTCCGGGAACATCTGTCTATACTTGATTATATATATTTTTTTGCTTAAAACCGCCCAGTCGCAAAGCACGGCGTATGGTTCCAGCCCGGCTTCCTTGAGCAACTTTGCTTCGTAAAATCTCCTCCTCTCTCTAATAAATATCTGAAGAGCCTTTGCCGACAGACTGCAGGCGGATGCATTCATTTGATGAACCGGTGTCGCGGCGCAGGAGAGCCTCTCCAATAAATTATCAACTGCCGATTTCAATCGGACAGAATCCCAACCGTTTTATCTACCATCATGTGTGAATCTCAAGTTGGGTTATATCAAGCCTTCTTCAGGAGGTGGTCGTTGATGTCCTTCGCCGCCTTCCTTCCGGCTCCCATTGCGCTGATGACCGTTGCCGCACCCGTGACAACATCCCCCCCCGCCCAGATCGCCTCGCGGGAGGTTCTGCCGGTTTCCTCATCGGCGACGATGTTACCTCGCCTACCGACCTCGAGGCCTGGAGTGGTCATGGGGATGAGGGGATTTGGGCTGTTGCCGATGCTGCAAACGGCGGCGTCTACTTCCATAGTGAATTCCGAACCCTCGATGGGGACAGGACGACGCCTGCCGGAATCGTCAGGCTCTCCGAGTTCCATCTTTAGGCATTCCAGCGCTGTAAGCCAGCCGTTATCATCCCCAAGAAGTCTTACAGGGAGAGTTAGAAAGTCGAAGATGATCCCTTCTTCCTCAGCGTTTTCTACCTCTTCGAGCCTCGCAGGCAACTCCTTACGGCTCCGGCGGTAGACAATGTGGACCTCATCGGCTCCCAACCGCAACGCGGTCCGCGCGCAATCCATCGCTACATTCCCTCCTCCAAATACCGCCGCGTTGGACGCGCGCTTGATCGGCGTGTCATATTCCGGAAAACAAAATCCCTTCATCAGGTTGCATCGTGTCAAATATTCGTTAGCGGAATAGACGCCGTTGAGATTCTCACCCGATATCTCAAGGAACCACGGTAAGCCTGCTCCCGCGCCGATGAAGATCGCATCGAATTCTTCGAGGAGTTTTTCAATTGTCAGTGTCTTGCCAATTATGTAATCGAGGTGCAATTGGACACCAAGACTCTTAACGTATTCGACTTCGCGATTGACGATGGCTTTGGGCAGTCGGAATTCGGGTATGCCGTAGGTCAACACGCCGCCGGGCGCGTGAAGGGCTTCGAACATAGTAATATCGTGCCCGAGCAAAACCAGGTCATTAGCAACAGTTACCCCGGCCGGCCCGGATCCCACTATAGCGACCTTTTTTCCTGAAGCCGGCGCGATGTCGGGTCTTTCAATTTCTCCGCTCGCCGCCTCCCAATCGGCCAGGAAGCGTTCGAGCCGCCCAATTGCGACGGGTTCGCCCTTTTTCCCCAGGACACATTTTATTTCGCACTGCTCCTCCTGAGGGCAAACACGCCCGCAAACCGCGGGCAAGGCATTGGCTTCTTTAATCTTTTTAATTCCCGCCGCGAAGTCGCGTTCGGCAATGTGCTGGATAAAGCCGGGTATGTCGATCATGACGGGGCAACCGTCGACGCAAAACGGCTTCTTGCAGTTCAGGCAGCGAGAGGCTTCCTCGACAGCGAGTTCTTCCGTATAGCCGAGTGCCACTTCGTCGAAATTCTTAATACGCTCGAACGGTTCCTGCTTGGGCATTGGCCGCCGCTTGAGATCTAATTTTTTGGCCAACGACACACCCTCCGTTTAAAAATGCGAAGCGCAGCCGCTCTTACGGAGCGGATGGATTTCTTCGGGATTATATGTCTGACGCCGTTTAAGAAATTCAACCCAGTCGACTTCGTGACCGTCAAAGTCAGGTCCGTCAACGCATGCGAATTTCGTCTCTCCCGCCACTGTCAAGCGGCAGACACCGCACATTCCGGTGCCATCTATCATTATTGGATTCATACTAACTATCGTTTTAATTTCCAGGAGCTTTGTCATCTCGGAAGTCTTCATCATCTGGAATGTACAACCGTTGACGATAACTCTGTCGGGCTTAGTCTTTTCAAGCTGCAGGATTTCATCAAGGCGCGATACGTGACCTTTGTAACCGGCTGTTCCATCCCGCGTTATGATGATGACTTTTTCGCAGACCTCCTCGAACTTGTCCTGCCAATAGAGAAGATACGAACTACGCGCCTCCAGCAGCGCATAAACCTTATTACCCGCCTCCTTGAGTTCGCGAGCGATCGGATAGATGCTGCCGATGCCATAGCAGCCGCCGACACACAGCACCGTCCCGAAGTTGTCTATTTCAGTCTCCTTTCCCAGAGGTCCCGCGAAAGTGGGGATTGTATCGTCCGGTTCGAGCCGCGCCAGTTTTGATGTAGATGCTCCAACCTGCATGAAGATGGAGGTCACGGTGCCGGCTTCGCGGTCCCAGTCGGCAACTGACAAAGGGGTACGCTCGCCCGGCTCATCCGGCCTCACGATAACGAAGTTCCCGGGCAGGATCGACTGCGCGACCGCAGGCGCCTCGACAGTAATCTCATGTAGGTTCGGAACTATCATCCGGCGTTCGATTATCCGATACATCCGGCCCTCCGGGTGCGCTGTTTATCAGCAGCGGCTGCTTTTGCGCGGCTTTCCTTTTCCGGTTTTCCTGCCTGTTGAACCCGCGGCCCGCACATTTACCTTAACGGGATTCTCACTAATACGATAAAGGGGCTCCCAGTTGGAGCGGTGTGCGAGACCACCAAAGGCATCGGGGAGGAAAAAGTAAATAATTCCTTCGGGACACTCCGGTTCCGCCCTCGTCGTGCCAGTCACCTTCAGCGTGGTTGTTGAGACAGTGATGCTATTGCCAGGTTTTACCTTTAGCTTGCGTAAGTCTTCGGGATTAAGCCGAAAACCCTCTTCGAGAGCGAGTTCTCCCAGCCCCTCGACTTTCGAGCTCAAATCTATACCACGATGCCGGAAGCCTGCCGGTTCAGCAATCAGCAGGTATGATGCCGTTCCGGCTGCTTTGGTCTTTTGCTTCGCTTCGGTCTTCTGCTTCTTGATCGGAATCGATGTTTTGGGAACCAACCTGCGGGGCTTTCTATCGGGCTTCGAGGGAAAACCGGGAAAGACAGTGCTTATCTCCTTCAGAACCGCACCCGAGTTTTTATAATTGAATCCCAGGTATTTCATCCTTTGCGCAAGGCTGCTGAAAATGAACCAATCCGGTCGAGCGAAACCTGAGATAACACCATCCGGCAGGTCTTCAACCTTGACCAGCCGTTGCACACGGCCTTCGACATTTGTAATCGTCCCTTCCGCCTCGACGAAACTCGAAGCGGGTAGAAAGGCGTCCACCTTGAAGGGGGGATAATAGATATCCTGCGCAACAATATATTCGCAATCGGGCCGTTCGAAGAACGGAACCTCTCCGACGAGATATATCACCTTCGGTTTCGCTCGGCCTTCGATAACGTCGGTCAGCGTGATGTGCTTGCCTTTAGCTTTATCCACGCCGGGCAGAATCTCGCCCAGTGTGCCCATTTCAAAGGCGCCGCGAGTGTTTGCTCCCTGATAGAGCGGGATGATGATGGAACCGTCCCGTTTCGCGAGCTTGTTGAGGGCGTCAACCAGGCCCGCGTTCGACTGATAATTGAATACCATCGGCCCGATCACTACGACAAGGTTCTTCCCGGAAGAAAGGATTCTGATAGCTTCTTCCAATAAGGCGGCATCGACGCCGGCCTGTTCCGCCACACCGGCGATGTCGCTCTTTTTCCTGCCGAGATTCTTCGCAATTGCGTCGAGAACGCCGCCTTCCTTACCCGGAGTGGGCTGCAGCCAATAATCCGTGTAGCGTGCCAGATTGGAATCGTATGGATTTATCGTTACCAGATTGGCTCCAGCTTTTAATGCATGCCTTATCTCAACTCCGACAATAGAGAAGTAGAAGCGTGAATCCAGCCCCATGGCAATGATTGAATCAGCCTCTCTGATACTCTTCAATGATATGGGGAGCGAGAACAGCTTGGCCCAAAGTCCCAGCCCGCCGGCCAACGAATGTCGCGCCGTCGAATCGATGCTGTTGGAGCTCATGCACGAGCGAACGAACTTCTGAGCGACATATAAGCTCTCATTTGTCAGGTCGCCCGACACGACCATCAGGAAGTCGGACGGCTTAAGACCTTCAAGTTTCCCGGCAACTTCAGTCAACGCCTCGTCCCACGTCACCTCGCGATAGTATTTTCCGCGCTTGAATATCGGTTTCTTCGCCCGACTATAGTGATGCGACGTTTCCGGCATGGAGAACCTGCCGCGCACGCAGAGCTGCCCATCGTTGATCTCGGGATCAAGGTTTGGCTGGACCTTGGAGAGGATTCCGTCTTTGTGAAGAAGCTCCACCTGGCACCCGATGCCACAGAACGGGCAGGTGGAAACCTCCATTCCGTCGGGCAAACCGTCCCATTTCGAGGCCTTTTCCGCAAGCGTCCCGGTGGGGCAAACGCAGACACAGGCTCCGCAGAATTCGCAACCGGCTTCGATATGGCTCTTACCATAAGCCGGACCGATCTGCACCCTCGGACCGCGGAAATTGAATGCCAGGATCCCGGTCCCGCGCACTTCCTGGCACATCCTGACGCAGCGACCGCACAGGATACAGATATTGTAATCCCTGTCGAAAAACGGATCGTCGTGCTCGACCTCGTTTCCACGGTAATAGCAGGGGTACTCAATATCGGTTACACCGACTTTTTCGACTACATCCTGGAGTTCGCACTGTCCGTCGTTGGGGCAATAGCGGCAGCCGGTAGTGACCCCGGCCTTCCTGATGGTGTACTGGTTGTCACGGCATTCGTCTTTTTCGTCGCAGATGAGGCAACTCGCGGGATGCTCGCTGAGGATCAGTTGGAGGATTTCTTTTCTCATCTCGTGCAGAGTCGCCGTGTCGGTCAGGACCTTCATCCCTTCCTCGGCGATTGTGCTGCACGATAAGGGATAATCCCGCATCCCCTCAATTTCGACCATGCACATCCGGCAGCCGCCGAACGGTGTCAGATCTTTGTGTGAACAGAGGGAAGGGATGTATATATCGTTCAATTCGGCGGCGCGCAGAACGGTCACTCCCTGGGGGAAGGAGACTTTGCGGTGGTTGATCTCCATCTCGAGGTTGTGTGTTTTTCGCGGACTCACATTACCCTCATGACTCGATTACGATGGCGTCGCCGGCGACAGCATCGAAGCGACAGATTTCGTAACACGACCGGCACTTAATGCACTTATCCTCGTCGAGGAAGTGGGGCTGGGAGCGGGGCCCGGAGATGGCCCCTGTGGGGCAGACTTCCACGCACCGCTGGCAGCCAGTACACTTGCCTTCGATGATGCGGTAAACAACGAGGTCGCGACAGACCGCGGCAGGACAGCGTTTATCCTTGATGTGCAACAAGAATTCGTCTCGGAAGTATTTCAGCGAAGAGAGAATTGGGTTAGGGGCTGTCTGCCCCAGTCCGCAAAGAGACCCCCCTTTGATCGCTTTGCCGAGTCTTTCGAGCTTGGCTAAATCCTCGAGTTCACCCTTTCCGTGACAAATCTTCTCAAGTATGTGCACAAGATGCTTTGTGCCGACGCGGCACGGCACGCACTTTCCGCAGGATTCCTCCTGTGTAAAATTCAAAAAGTACTTCGCCATATCGACGATACATGTGTCCTTGTCCAACACAATCAAGCCACCGGACCCCATGATTGAGCCGGCGGCAGCAAGGTTTTCATAATCGATGGGAGTGTCCAGAAATTCTTCGCTGAGGCAACCGCCGGAGGGCCCCCCGGTCTGAACCGCCTTGAACTCTTTGACCAGACCTCCGCCGATATCGTAAATGATCTCGCGAAGTGTCATTCCGAACGGGACTTCGATCAAGCCGGCCCGCCTCACCTTTCCCACGAGGCTGAACGTCTTGGTTCCCTTTGTTTTCTCCGTTCCGAATTGGCTGTACCATTCGGCTCCATTGCGGATGATTGTGGCAAGCACGCTAAGCGTCTCGACGTTGTTGATTATCGTCGGCTTCCCCCAGAGGCCGGAAACAGCCGGGAACGGCGGCCTGGTGCGGGGCATCCCTCGCTTGCCCTCGACAGATGCGATGAGGGCGGTTTCCTCTCCGCAAACAAATGCGCCTGCCCCTTCTTTGATTTTTATCTCAAAATCGAAACCGCTTCCGAGAATGTTTTGGCCGAGCAATCCGAGAGTCTGCATCTGGCTGATTGCAGCCCTCAAGCGGGCGATGGCCAGCGGGTATTCCGCGCGGATGTAGATAATTCCCTTGCTCGCTCCGATAGTGTAGGCGGCGATAAGCATGCCCTCGAGGAGTGCATGCGGATCGCCTTCGATGAGCGAGCGGTTCATGAAAGCGCCGGGATCGCCCTCGTCGGCATTGCATATCAGATATCGCTGGTCGCTTTGGGTCTCGCGGCAGAATTGCCACTTGCGCCATGTCGGGAATCCCGCTCCGCCACGACCCCGAAGACCGGAGGCCTTCACCTCCTCCAGCACATTCTCCCACGGCATCGAGATGCACTTCTCGAAGGCCTCGTAGCCGCCGCGCGCCAGGTAGTGGTCGACATCATCCGGATTGATGACGCCGCAGTTTCTAAGGACCACGCGGACCTGGGGCGCAAGCATGGGCAGATCGAAGAATCGGGGCACGCCGTCGATTTCATCTTCGCCGAAGTGTCCCGCAAGGTTGAATTTCGGAATCTCGTTTTTCACAAAGTATGAATCAAGAATCCTCTCCGTCATCGCCGGTGTGACGTTCGAGTGGCTGATACGAGGCAACTGCGGCATCTGGATATCAACTAACGGCTCGAGATAACACGGGCCGATACAACCGACCTCGAACAATGTTGCGTTGACCTTCTTTTCCTTGGCGTATTGTTTAATAGATTCGATGACTTCAACCGCACCGGCAGCCCTGCCACAGGAACCCGCGCCCACATATATGATGGGCCGAGTGTTGTTCTGTAGCTTCTTCCACTTGGCTACCGCAGTGGATCGCCGATCATTAATCGTCATCGTGCTCATCAAGGATCCTATGGAGTCTGAGTACCGACACCCGGCTGATAATCTTGTCATCGAAAGCAACGACCGGCGCGAGAGCGCAGCATCCCAGGCATGCGACTCGCTCCAGATCGTACTTGCCGTCGGCGGAAGTTTCGCCGGGCTTGATATCGAGTCGGCGATCGATAACATCGAGCAGCTGCTCGCCTCCCCTCACATGGCAGGCGGTTCCGAGACAAACCTTGATATGATGTTCACCCGGCGGGGAGAAGCGGAATTGCGCGTAGAAAGTGGCGACGCCGAAAACCTCGTTCTCCGATACTTTGAGCCATCGTGATATCCGGTGTATCACTTCGGGGGAAAGATACCCATCGACTTTCTGTATCTGCTGTAAAACGGGAATCAGGTCCGACGCTTCGCCCTTAAAACCTTGAATTACCTTTTCGAATGCCCTTCCCGTCATAACCCGGATTCCACGTTTAGTATCTAGTTGTTTATTAACCTCAAGCCAAGCTCAGAGAGCGTCAAGGCTCACGTAACAAACTGTCAAGCTAGGGGAGAAAAGTCTTATTTAATTCCGATTTCGGCCAGATTCATCGCGAAGGACCAGGTATCCAATTCTGTGAAGAAAAGCCCGATACCGGCCTTCGCGGCGAGCTTGATAACGTCATCTTCAGGCTTCTTGTTTCGAGCGAAAACAATTGCAGCGACGTCGACAAGATTCGCCGCCGCAATGATGCTCTTATTCGTCTGAAGAGTGATTAATATACTGTTTGCTTTCGGCCCGGTGATGATATCCGAGACCATATCGGAAATGTAGACTCCCTCCACCTCTTTATCTATGAATTCATTAAGAGCCTTAAGGCTCAATTTCTCTGCGATAACGGATACTTTCATCCCTAGCACCCTCCTAAGTCATAACTGAGTGATCGTTGTCATAGCTTCACTTAATCCGGGTAACCGCTCAGTAGAATTCTGTTAGATTCTTGTCTGCGATCACTATTCCCTCGCACGTATCGATGCTGCAGCACATCTTACAAGGGACTACTATGATCTTTTTGTTCGGATCTTTGATGGATGCGTTGAAATACTCCGTGAGCGCCTTAATGCCCTCATCACTCACGCACCTTCCATCAGGATGAGTGCTGTCAGCACATAATGCGACATAGATCCAGGTGTTATCTCCGGCTTCGGCTGAGAGCCGAGCAACCTCGCATTCCGGATTGCTACAAGTGGAAAGCATCAAACCCATCATGTCGTTGAGGCTGACTACATGGCCGCATTCTTTACACTGCAGATCGAATTTCACTGCCTGAAAGCAGCCAAGATGCTTCCAGTAGTGCTCTCCGTCATGATAGTTGTCGACAGGTGGTACCGGCTCGACTGAGAAAAACGAGGCGCGCGCTTTACATTTGTAGCATCCCTCGACTACGAGGTAACCGCTGCGGACATTGATTATGGACATACTGTGTGTACAGACACTCATTAGTCCTTCCTCATGGATTCTGAAATGAGTTATTCTCCGGTCTCCCTGCCTCCCTCCGAGTATATGATAACCAATGGACAAACGGCGCTGAGATCAGCCTCTGTGGACCAGGGTCTGATTTACTGTCGTCTTGTATAATACCCTTGTTATATTACTAATAATATACTCCGCGCACTGATGTCAACACTGGAATAAGCCGAGTCATTCCCAGGCCTCCCGCATTGCTTTTTTTGATCAGCAAGCCACTGCCGTGATCAGCTCGGGGGGTAATCGTGAGGATAAAATTACACGAAAGCGAGGTCGCCGATCCGATTGAAGTGTACGGAAATAACCCGGACGAGCCGATATGGACCACTGCCAGGGGCCGTTCTGAGTCGGGAGAAATGATCAGGCTCTTAAGAATGTTCAGTAAATGTGCAAGCAGTTGACTGCCGCATTTATATAGCACAACCGCGGGCAATCAACGGGATAGAACTGATTTAAGAGGTGAGATCATCCGTAAAATTATTATCTGGGCAAAGCCTGCCAGATGAATATCTAGACCAATCCCCGCTGTTTCATTCCACAGATAATCATGTCCACCATTTCCGAGGGGGAACAACGTGCGTTGTTGATGACCAGATCAAAATCATCTCTATGGCCCGCCTCCCGGCAGAAATGGTAGCAGAAGAATTGCTTGCGGGTTTTATCCATCATATCCACGTATTTTTCGGCTTCGTACTCGCTGTCGAAGTCGTGCTGAAGCGCAGCTTGCTCCAGGCGCCACTTTTTAGGTGCCACCATCTGCACGTGAAAACCGGCCGGCATGTCCGCACACACAAGATAACCACCGCGCCCGATAATTACTGCTCTCCCGTGCCATGCAATACATTTGATTACCCTCGCCATCCGTATGAACAGCTTGTCGCAGGAGGTTGTTTTAAGCTCCATTACCTTCAGGAATTCCTCATAATGTCTCCGGTGTTCGGGGGGCATCGAATCGATAATACGCTCCAGCAACTGATCACCCTTCGCCACCCACTCAACCAGCGTTTTGTCGAAGGCATCCCAAGGCGGCCCCGATTCAGTAATCGCCGACAGCTTATCGACCAACCGGGTTGCAGTCTCGAACGATTCACAACCGAATTCGCGCGAAATAGTAATGAAAGGCTGCGGTTTTCCCTTCTCCAAGGGATAATCGTACTTCTTGAAAGATTCAATCCTTCGCGCAATGACTCCCTCAACATCCATGGTGGCCAAGGTTTTCATGGTTCGCTCCCGATGTAAACCAACAGAAATAGTGGTTTAATAAAGCTTAGTATCTGCATGAGGAGTTCGCAAGTCCGGTCTTCAGATTCATAACAATTGTAGACAAATGATTCATTTGAATTCCCGGGAAAGCTCTCTCCAGCGTCCGATCATTCCTGCAAGTCAATCGACTCGTCGGGAAACCATGGAGAGTATCGCCGTCTTATTCCGTTCCTTCATCCACAAGCCTTCCGCATATCGGCTTTGCATTACCGCGGTGCCTTCAACTCCCGCCGGATCGATTTCATTTGTTCTATTTCACCGATAAAAGAATCTCTTCGATTTGGGCCATAACTTTTACTCTTGTTTGAGAGAGGCAATAAGAGCAGTGTCGCATTTCGTTACATTTGGTTTTCCACTAGGGCGCACATATAGACTGCTTAAACAATTCGTCCGGTTTTCAGGTATTGTTTACGAGTATTATCTTAAGACAAACCTGCACCAGGTGCGGTAGAAATCAATCTCTCATCCAGGATAAAATTGTGCTACTATCTACTCAGAGAAATTTAACTCATCAGTGTTATCTGCGGATACGGGTGTAGCGACGCCCGGTGGACTTTATCGTTATAACCGGGGGGTTTTATGCTGAAAATCCTGCTGGTCGACGACAGTCACGACGATTTTTATCTAGCTTATCGTCAACTCAAAAAGGTCAGTGAAAGCATAGTCGTCGAATGGGCCGAGTCGGGTGAGAAAGCCTTATTGCTCTTGAAGCAACTGGAATTTGACTGCGTTCTCAGCGATTTTCAGATGCCGGGAATGGACGGTCTCGAACTGCTTAAAAACGTACGCGATCAGGGTGAGTCGATACCATTCATTTTCCTGACGGGACAGGGGAACGAGGAAATCGCCGCCCAAGCCCTGCGACAGGGCGCTAACGATTACTTCACCAAGGATATCGGCTTCGCCCACTACGACCGCTTGTTCAACAGCATTAGCAAATCGGTCAAAGCACATCTTTATGGGCTTAACAAAGTCGAGACCGAGAGGGCGCTTCACGAGAGCGAGCGAAAATACCGAACTTTAGTCGAATGCGCGAGCGATTCGATCATCATCATCCAGGACAGCCGCATCAAGTTCGTGAATCCCCGCCTGCCCAAGATCATCGGTTACTCGGTGTATGATGTACTCGACAAGCCATTCATTAAATTCGTCTGCCCGGAGGAACAGGAAAAGGTCGACACGTACTATCAGCGGCTGATCGCCGGCGACGACTTTATCGTCAGTTATGAAACACAGCTTTGTCACAAACAGGGCGGCTTGGTAGACGTCGAAATCAACGCCAGCAGCATCGAATTCGATGGGCAGAAGGCCTCTTTGGTGTTTATCCATGACATTACGGCCCGCAAGAGAGCCGAAGCTAGGCGCTTGGCAAGTGAATTCCGATACAAGGCTATATTCGAATCCGCCGGCGATGCGATTTTCCTGATGCAGGGGGACAAGTTCATCGAGTGCAATCCGAAGACTTTGGAGATCTTCGCTTGCTCCCGGGACGACATCATCGGCAAGCCGCCATATGATTTCTCCCCGACAAAACAGCCCGACGGGCGGAGCTCGAAGGAAGCGGCCTGCGAGCTGATACGCCGCGCCTGCGACGGCGAGCCACTGGTTTTCGAGTGGCTCCATAGACGCCTTGACGGAACCGAGTTTCCTGCGGAAGTAACTCTCACTTGCCTGCACATAGAAAAAGAGAACACTCTCCTGGCAATCGTGAGAGATATTTCGGACCGCGAGAACGCTTGATCAGTTCCAAGGGTTAACGGGGAAGGTCCTCACGGCAAACAAACAGACGGTTGCTTTGCACGGCGCCTTCAACTGTATTAAAATCCGCCCAAGCCAAACTAACCAAATCAGGGAGGCAGCAAATGTTGAAGAAGATCAGCCTGTTTGCGCTAATGCTGGCCGCGATCACATTCGCGGCATGCGCCGGCGAGCAGGCGGAACAGCAGGACACGGAGGAAGAATCCGGAGAAGCAGCCTCCGCCGAGATGACACCAGAGCAAATCGGCGATGCAGCCGGCCAACTCTACGCGCAGGCGATGCAGGAAGTTGTCGATTTGCTCGAGGGCCAGCCTGAGGCCGAGGAAGTGACTCCGAAGCTGGAAGAGCTGAAGGAATCTTACGTGCAGAAACTCGTCGAGCTCGGGCACAAGCGCGAGGCTCTTGACGAGAGCGGCCGCTCGACCGTCGACCGCTCAACCATGGCGGTGTTAGGCAGAATATCGCCAGATCTTTACGAGGCTTATAGAGCCGCGCAGCGAAACTACGCCGGCTCTGAAACCGGCAACCTGATCGCAAGCTTCAACACGATCACTCAATATATGAACTTCGAATTACTGAAAAGGCAGGAACCGGCAGAAGCGGAGAGGCTAGGTCTTTAGTCCCTGAGCGGATTGAGCGGGCAGATCGATTCCACACGGAAACCGATTAAACTCAGACAGGATTCCAAGGCGCAAGGCGCTACACGCAAGCGGACTCTGACTTCAGGCTGAAGTCGACCGAATGGCCACCGGGGAGGATCGGAGAAAGGGCGCATCAACGGCTCTCGATTTTCTTGAGAATCTCATGAAGCAGGCCGTTCATCTTCTTCAACTCGTTGAGGATCGCCTTATCGACCTCAAGCTGCATCAGTTGCTCTTCCTGGCCGCTGGCTACACGTAGCTCCGCCTCCCGGTCCCTGAAAGTCCGCACGCCCGGTTCATCGAGCTTGCTCGCAATGTCATCCGGGCTCATGAGGTTGTCGAAATAATCCAAGCTGTCTCTTTCCCGATTGTTCACCATTTTCTCCTCTCCCTCGCCGGAGGCGATACTAACATGCGGCGCGGGAACAACGAGTGATGCTCCGCACATATTAAAACAGGGCAAAGCGATTCAATTTTCTTGCTCTGCCCCGTATGCGTATTCGTGCTTAAACAATTATTCTTCGTTATAAATATAGATTCTCACAGCATTGCAGTCAAGTGCATATAGCGGCCTAAGTCATTGAAAAAAGTGACGTAAATCACGTTGGAGAGGATCAAATCACCCATGAAAGTGGAAAAAGATGGTATTGAGACACCGATAAATGCTTTTTATCGGGGATTGTCCCTCTACTTTGGCCAATTATGTCCATCTCTGTCCATCGAGAAATGAATTCTGCCGCCGTTTTTTAAGGCACTGCGGAAAAAGCTCAAATATGTTTCAATAATGTCAGACTCAAAACCGGGGGATCTCCAGATGCCGGAATCAGGAACCAGTGTCCGAGAATGCAGAGTATTAATCATCGGAGCGGGGATTATCGGTTGCAGCATCGCTTACCACCTGACTCAACTAGGGCAGGAGGGGATTATAACGGTCGAAAAGGAATCGGAGCCGGGCTTGGGCTCGACGACGAAGGCTACCGGCGGCATCAGAGCCCAGTTCACCACGGAGGTTAACATCAGGATGTCGCTGAAATCGATGGAGATCCTCGACAGGCTGCAGAATGCCACAGGCAATCAATCGATGTATAAACCGGCCGGGTACCTCTTCGTGACCGCCCACGAGAAGAGATACACCGCGATGGCCAGCGCCGTCGAGTTCCAGCGCTCCCAAGGCGTCAGCGTGGAACTGCTCAGCGGCGATGAGGTTCGCCGGATGGCCCCTCACATCCACGGCGATGACATAGTCGGGGGGAGCTTCGGTCGCCGCGACGGATTCATCGATCTCATCAGCCTGATCAACTTCTTCCAGCGAGCCTCCAGCGAGGCCGGCGTGCGATACCTTTTCAACTCAGAAGTCACGCGCATCATGCTTAATCAATCGGGACAATTCCTGGTGGCGGCCGGCAACGAGCTGATACTTGCGGATAAAGTGGTCAACGCCGCCGGAGCGCGCGCCGCGCAGATCGCGTCGATGCTGGGAGTGGAATTGCCGGTCGAGCCCGTCCGCCGGCAGATCGTCGTCAGCAATCGCTGCTTCGACATCCCAGAGCAGTCGCCGATGATGGTTGATGCCGACAGCGGCGTGCTTATCCGGAGATTCGGCGACCGGGTCTTGATCGCCTACGCGAATCCGGATGAGCCGCCGGGATTCGATGAATCCTTCGATCCGGCATTCATCGACAGGATCGCGGAGCCGGTAGAGCGTAGATTTCCGCTGGTTGCCGCCCCCGGTTACGATCTCGGCCGCTGCCGGGCGGGGCTGTACGCGGTCACTCCCGATCACCATGCGATACTCGGCGGGGCGCCGGAAATCGAGGGTTTTTATCTGGCCAACGGCTTCAGCGGTCACGGTAACATGCACTCGCCCGCCGTGGGGCTTTGTGTGGCCGAGCTAATCAGCACAGGCCGCAGCGAGAGCCTCGATATCTCGCCGCTCGGGCCTATGCGGTTCGAGCGCGGCGAAACGATTCATGAGACAATGGTGTTGTGAGCCGCTGCCGCGACGGCGCACTGCTTGGCATACCAGTTAACATCCAGGGGTAAAGGATGATAGATGAAGAATTAACGATGATCCCGGGACCGACGCCGGTGCACGGGAGGATACTGAGAGCGCTGGCGCAGCCGACGGTGTCGCACCAATCTCCCCGTTTGGTGAAGGCCTACAGCGAATGCCTCGACGATCTACGCAGGGTTGCGGGAAGCCCGGAATCCCTGCCGTTCGTTTTCGCCGGCGGCGGTACGCTCTCGATGGAGGTCGCCCTGGTCAATATCGTCAAACCGGAAGACAAAATTCTGGTGATCTCGCAGGGTTATTTCGGCGACCGCTACGCCGAGCTAGCTTCGGCTTTCGGCATCGACTGCGATCTCCTGCAGGCCGAATGGGGACAGATCGTCCCGCCTGAAGAAGTCGAACGCCTGTTGAACAAGAATTCCTACGCGGCGGTGACGATCACGCATGTCGACACGTCGACCGGAGCCTGCGCCCCGGCCGCCGACTACTGCTCTCTGCTGCGCGGGCGAGAGGAGATGGTCATCCTCGACGGCGTCTGCGCCACCGGAGGAGTCCCCGAGCCGTTCGAGGAGTGGGGCGTCGACGTGCTGCTGACGGCACCGCAGAAAGCCCTGGGAGCGCCGCCGGGATCGGCGATTGCTCTTTTCTCTGAACGGGCTTTAAACAAACGTAAATCCCTCGAGATAGTACCCGCCTACTACGCAGACATACTTCGCTGGCTGCCGGTGATGGAGGACCCGAAGCGCTATTTCTCGACTTCGGGAGTGAACCAGATCTTCGCGCTGGGCGAGGCGTTGAAGATCATCCTCGAGGAGGGCCTTGAAGCCCGTTTCGAGCGCCATCGCCGTCTCGCCGGGGCCGTGAGGGCGGGGTTAGCCGGAATGGGACTGAAACATCTGACCGCGGACAACTGTCTCGCGGACACTCTATCCGTTGTGTTTTACCCGGAGGGCGTCGACGACGGAGCATTCCGCGGTGCGATGTTCGAGAGCGGGGTGATGGTGGCTGGCGGCATCGGCCCCGTCGCCGGTAAGGTATTCAGACTGGGGCACATGGGCAACATCGGCGTGCCGGAGATTTCCAAGACGCTCGCTGCCATTGAGAAGACGCTGATATCCCTCGGCGCAGCCGTCGAGTTGGGGACCGCTCTGGCAGCGGCATCTCCCCATCTGCACGAGTGAGGTCCAAGATGAAACTGAGAGGAATTGTGCCACCGCTTACGACGGCATTCGAGGGCGGCAAAATCGCTCCGGAGAAACTGAAAGACGACATCGCGCGCTATGAAGATACGGGACTCGGCGGCTACCTTGTCGTCGGCTCAACCGGCGAGGCGGCGTTGCTGGATCTCGAGGAGAGAATTCAGGTTTGGAAGGCGGCGCGGAGGGCAATTCCGCAAGACAAACCACTCATCGCCGGCACCGGCGTGGAATCGACGTCGGCTACAATCAGGATGGCTCGGACCGCGGCCGACTGCGGTGCCGATTTCGCCCTGGTGCTGACTCCCTTCTTCTTCAGGAAATCGATGAGCGGCGAAGCGCTTGCGGCGCACTACCAAGCCGTCGCCGACGTCTCCCCCATCCCGGTTCTGCTCTACAACAATCCGATAATCACCGGTATCGTGATCCCCCCGCACGTCGTCGGCTCGCTCAGCTCGCACGAGAACATCGCCGGACTTAAGGACAGCGCGGGAGACCTCGGCTGGATGGCGGACGTGCTGAACAGGGTTCCCGAGTACTTCACCGTTCTCTCCGGGCACGCGTTCACGCTTCTCCCCGCCCTGACGCTCGGGGCGAAGGGGGCTATCCTGGCCATCGCCGACGCCGTCCCCGAGCCGTTCGTCAACATCTACGAAGATTTCAGGCTGGATAACATGGAAGATGCGCTTCGCATCCAGAAGGCGGTAATCCCTGCGGTGAGGATTATACTCGGCCGGCACGGCGTCCCCGGGGTGAAAGCGGCGATGGACATGCGCGGCTTCAACGGAGGGCTGCCCCGTCCGCCACTGCTTCCGGCGGGCGAAGAGGCGAGAGCGGAGATCAGAGACGCGCTGGAGCAACTCATCGCCGATGAACTAATTCCAGCGATCAGGATTTAGCGCAACCGATAAGGCAACCTTCTCAGGAACAGATGTTACTGGGGAGTTTTGGTATACGTCAGGATCAGACCAGCAGGTCAACGATCTGCCCGGCCATCTCCATTGCCTGCTTGAGGGCGAACATGGAGACTTCGGCCGCCACATCTTTCTGGGCCTTGCCTGCCGTGTCGAGGGGATTTGCTGAGGCCGTGTTCTGCGAGGCGCTCGCGTAAACCTGCGCCAGCGAGGCTGCTGTCGTTGCGTTCAGATTAAATTCCATGTCAGTCTTATCGGCCTTCCTTCTACTAAGTTCAATACTTCTAGAAGGCCGAAACAATTCTCCGTCGGATAACCTGCTCGCGCGCTCTACCGGCAAGGATTTTTAGCGGAATGAGATTCATGCATGAGTACAAAAAAGGTTGGTAGGGCTACGGGGATTCGAACCCCGGTCTGATGGCTGAGAACCACCTGTCCTGACCCCTAGACGATAGCCCCACCGTCGGCCCAATTATAGATATGCGGGGTAAGGTGTCAACCCCGAGCAACGACCTGGTGGTTTACAGTCGAGGCCCCGCTTTATAGAATCGGGATAAGCATAGGAGGAGTAATAGTGGATAATTTCAGCGTTCCTTTCGACCGCGATACGGCCCTCGAGAAATTGAAGGAGAAAGTCAGCACCGATTGGCTGGTGAAGCACTGCATCGCCGCCGGAGCGGTGATGCGCGCCGTGGCAGAGCGCCTGGGCGGGAATGCCGATGCCTGGGAGGTGCTGGGCATCATGCACGATGTCGACTTCGAAGAGACGAAGGACGATCCGCAACGCCACACCATTCTCGCCGGCGATTGGCTGCGCGAATGGGGCTTCGACGAAGCCGCTGTGAAGGCGGTCCTGGCGCATAACGAGATGGCCGGCCACGGCTACGCGCGCGAGTCGACGCTCGAGCTGGCCCTCTCCGCTTCGGAATCGATCACCGGCCTGGTGGTGGCGACCGCCCTGGTGATGCCCGACAAGAAGCTGGCCAGCGTCAAGCCGAAGAGCGTGCGCAAGCGGATGAAGGAAAAGGCGTTCGCCCGCAAGGTAAGCCGCGAAGAGATTTTGCAGTGCGAGGAGATCGGCATCCCGCTGGCCGATTTCTGCGAGCTCGCAGTAGGTGCCATGCAGGGCGTGAGCGACGAGTTGGGTCTGTGATCCTCTCGACCGGGGGCAGTGGGCAATATTCTTACCCTTGAAATTCGATCTGATCCGTCCCGCACGGCACCGGTTGAGATCCCGGTACACTTTTAGTAGCCGGGCCGGATTCACCTACCCCGCACTTGACATGGTTAGGCGCCGGTGTAACACTC
>CBFCZO010000009.1:0-65320 GCA_965602675.1 uncultured bacterium
AACAGGGACTATGGTGAAGAGATCGTCTTCATCGTATAATGATTGCAACGGCGATTGCGAGCAGATGATAGCCGTAACCTCCTTCGAGCCCAAAAAACGCGGTGGGTTACGGAAAGCGATAATCCTTTGGTAAACAAACGGTTACGACAGGAATCGACAGGAACCGCCATGAAAAACGGTCTACTGAGGGCCGAAAGGAAAGAGGTTACGGAAAATGCCCGGGTAACTTATCGGGCGGCAACGACTTGCAGATGCCGCCCTTGAAGAAACCGCCCCGATAGGAAGGGGATTGAAACGTTGATTTTACTTTAATCTTTACTAAGTTTGATATCCCCAGCTTGAAGAAACCGCCCCGATAGGAAGGGGATTGAAACACCGACTAATGCAAAATGGGCAACAAAGCGACAAGAAAGACTTGAAGAAACCGCCCCGATAGGAAGGGGATTGAAACCGGGTCATTCCTTGGTCTCCTCAATTTCGGTGCGGATGAACTTGAAGAAACCGCCCCGATAGGAAGGGGATTGAAACAGAGAGATCCACGCCGGATAGGCGGACTCTGCCCGCCTGCCTGGAGAGATAACCCCGAAAGAAAGGGGATTGAAATTCCGCCTTGGGCGGAGCTGGTTCCTAGGCTGATGGTGTTGGCCAATGCTTATAAAAGGAATGCCCAAACTGAATAGGTAATGGTTGTCCTTCTCGCCTGCGGTTTGATTCTCACTCTGCTAAAATGAGGGCTGTCAACCAAACATCCCTCCAGGGCCCAATGCCCAAGGAAATACTTTCTGCCTTGTTGCATGCGCTGTTAGCCAAGGTCGAAATTTGCCCGCGCCACATCTTGCTTGATCCTCCAGGAATCAGTGCCACTATCCCAATGTTGCGGGGAGTCTGGGGGGCGGCGCTGCGGAATCTTGATCGCCGGGCATACGAAGAAGTGTTTGTCGGCACTGGTCCACGCAATGCCAGCACTCCGGCCTATGTTGTGCGCCCCTTTCCCTTCGATTTTGGCAATTCCCCCGCACTGGAGTTCGTCGTCATCGGATGCGGAATCCAACACGACATCCCCATCATGCGAGCATGGGATTCGGCCTGCGGTATGGGTCTTGGCCCTCAACGGAAGAAATTTCGAATCCGCCACATTCGCCCCATCTCGCCCTGTGGAGCACTTCTTTCCCCCACAAACCACGCCGTCGTTTGGGATCTTTCCGTCGCACCCTGGCCTGTTCCCGGCGGGGAATCCGCTCCATGCAAGCTGGAGTTCCCTACTCCTCTCCGCATGATTAGGAGAGGAAGACTGGTTGAATCCCCCCGGCTGTCTGAGCTGGTGATTGCCGCGGCTCGCAGACTTTCTGCGTACCTCCAACCGGAAGACGCGGCCTCGCTACAACGGTTGGAGGATCAAATGCTGGAGGCAGCAGCTTCGCTACCTTGCGAGCCCTGGCGTGGAGAGCGACTTGACCTGGTCCGCTATTCAGGTCGCCAGCATGGAGAGATCGAGTTGCGCGGCGTGATAGGCAGCCTTGTTCTTTCGCAGGGCCCTGGGGAACTTTGGCCACTCCTCGCAGCCGCACGCTGGCTCCACCTCGGCAAGGGGACGATCATGGGCATGGGTAAAGTTGACGTGGTACCTGCTTAGGAGAGAATCCAAACACGATAGAACCAGTGCAGCCATGCTAGGGCAGACTTTTTCAACACTCCCATTGTGCCACTGCCTTTCCGTTACTTACCGTCTGATTTCAGTCGCTCGAAGGGATTATAGCCGAGGAATTTGTTGATCTTCAGGTAGTGCCAGCGCATAGGCTGATTCCTTCCTATCTCCCAGTTTGTGATAGTATCAGTAGTGACTCCGATAATGCCGGCAACGTCTTTCTGAAGAAGACCGAGGTCAAGTCGTTTAGCTCTAATGTGATCTCCAAGCGTCTTCAGTTGCTTTGGATACATTGGAGATGGAGGCATTTTAGAGGTCAATTTCACCGATGGTAAAAAGGCAATGAAACCATGAAGCTGCGTCGACTAGTGAAGCATGAGAATATATAAGTTTGCTGTCAATGGGGAAGCACGCTTTGGGCTCGTGACTTTCGGGAACCACTTAGCAAAAGCGATCGAGAAGACCACGCTTCGGCTGATATCGCCTTCGCACGCGGGCGAATAACATCCTCAACGTCGACAACGCCCCTTAAATCGTCCCAGAATGCGCAGAATGGTAAGCTCCTAAGTAGTTACGCGACCGTAAGTGTTCGGGGAATGTGCTGTTGATGTACCAGCGACCGGTTCCGGGGCGGAAGATGGTGAATTCGGCTCGCCCGTCGCAGTCATAGTCATCGAGGTATCTTCTCTTGAGGTGCATTGCGGCACTCTGTATCATGCTCGTCTACTATTCTTGCGAATAGCAGTCTCTCAATGCGTGACAAAAGAGGTTCAATGTGGAGAGCGGCTTCTCACCTCGATTCACGATCACGAACCGGATAACCACCGGCCTGACGCGTATTGAACGTGCACGGGGTTTCCTGGAGGCTGCAACACTATCCGAGGCTTGGATCCGGGAGATGAGCCAACGGGCACTGATACTTGAGGCCCACCACACAACACATATCGAAGGAACAAAGCTGACCCTCGAACAAGCCGATCAACTCCTAGCGGGAAAGGCCATTCCCGAAGCCGATCCCGATGACGTGCGGGAGTTGCGTAACTACAGGGAAGCGTTCGAATTCGTCTCGGAGTATCTCGAAGACGGCGGACCGATCACCGAAGGTCTACTCCGTGAAATCCACAAACACCTCGTGAAAGGCGTTAGAGGCGAATCCGCAGCTCCGGGTGAATACCGCAGGATTCAGAACTACGTGGTCAACTCCTCAACTGGAGAAAAGGTCTATACACCACCCCCTGCCAATGAAGTACCGATCATGATGGCCGAACTGGTGGCGTGGTTAAACTTCCGACTCGAGATCCACCCAGTCCTGGTCAGTGGAATCGCCCAATACCAACTTGTGCACATCCACCCTTTCTTGGACGGAAACGGCCGGACTTCGCGTTTGCTATCGACACTCTGCCTCTATCGGGCGGGATACGACTTCAAGCGCCTCTTTACTATCAGCGAGTTTTACGACAGAGATCGCCAAGCCTTCTATCATGCCCTCCAGTCAGTCCGAGAAAGCAAAGGGGACATGACCGCATGGCTGGAGTACTTCGTAGACGGCCTCACTACCCAGCTCAACGAGGTCAGGCAACAGGGAGAACAGGTCATCCGACGCGATGCGTTGGTCAAGGAACATGGCCTTTCGGATCGCCAAGGGAAAGCGCTCGAGCACATCCTTGTAAATGGCAGCCTAACCATTCAGGACTACGAGCGGCTCTGCCAAGATGTCAACCGAAGAACACTCCAGCGCGACCTAAGAGTTATGATCGATAAAGGCTTGATTCAGGAAAAGGCGACCAGCCCAACTGATCCCACCAAGCAATATCTACTCGATGATAGCGCTAAGGGATAATTAGCTACGACTCGCTGTGACACCGAGCTGTGACAAGCTGTGACATCTAGCTGTGACATCACGCTGACCTGATGTGCCACTAACAGGCACAACTTGCGACAGGACTTGCGCTCTTGCTCCCGTCGGCTTCTCTCCTCATGTCCTATATGCCCCATAAAAGTCCCATTCCTGACAACTACTGACAAATGAGAATCGCGCTTCAAGAACTTGAAATCCTTGCCTAAGAATCCAATGCTCAGCGCTACTTCCTTGGTGTTGCTCTCGGTGATAGTCTCCGCATGTTGTTGGACATCCTTCTGTGAGGGAGCCCCCCTCGATTAATTACCAAACAGGAGGTGAGCTACGTTTCTCCTTTTACACCACAATACGGACATCACCACCAGGGATATTCGTGTTATTGATATGGTGATATTTGAATGATCAGCTGAATTATTGTTGAGTTGAGAGAGAAGAAATCAATGGCTTACATAACAAGCCGGATTGTGGTTGGTGGACCGGAAGGGGGTCGAACCCTCGGCCTCGGCGTTGCGAACGCCGCGCTCTCCCAACTGAGCTACCGGCCCACCTAATGGGTAGTAAATATGTATCAAGATGTCCGACGTTGTCAATTGTTTCGGCAGTTGACTATTTCTCTAGACTAGCCTCTATCATCTTGTGTTGGGTGATCCTTTTGACTTTTTCGACTCGACTGCGAAGTCTGAACGGATACTTTTTACAAAGGGGAAAGTAACCGAGGAATCTGACAATCTCATTTTTGAATTGCTCGGCAGGAATAGTACGGTTCAGCTCCCACATCATGATTGTATCGTTAGTGACCCCGATAAATTCGGCGACCTTTAATTGGGAGAGGCCCAAATCGAGCCTGCGGGCGCGAATATGGTCTCCAACGGTGGAGAGTCTCTTGGGGTACTTCGGGCTCGGCGGCTTGGCGACTGCGAATTTACGCGGGGATAAAAAGGCAACGCGTCTAGGAGGTCGAGGGTTCGAATCCCTTACCGTCCACCAATTTTTCTCCCCTGCAGAAAAATGAGAATTTTTTTCCATTTCCCGTGAACTTTCCCGGTGGTGATTTCGTTACATAGGGTGCTGCTAGTCAGTCTGGTTTTCCCTTCTATCACTACCGGCTGAGCTTGACCCACTCAGCCGCTTTTTTTTGTACCGCGTACAGCAAAAAAGGCCCGCGGAGCTCTGCAGGCCTTTTGTAATTCGAATAGGTATGCGCTCAGTAGAGGCGGCTGCCCTCGATGAAGCTCTTGAGCTTGCGGCTGCGGGAGGGGTGGCGCAGCTTGCGCAGGGCCTTGGCCTCGATCTGCCTGATGCGCTCGCGGGTGACCGCGAACTTCTTACCAACTTCTTCCAAAGTGTGTTCGCTGCCGTCGCCGATGCCGAAGCGCATCCGCAACACCTTCTCCTCGCGCCCGGTGAGGGTGCGCAACACGCGCGCGCACTGCTCTTTGAGGTTGAGCTTGATCACCGACTCGCTGGGGCTCTCGGTGTTGCTGTCCTCGATGAAGTCGCCGAGGTGGCTGTCTTCCTCCTCGCCGATGGGCGTCTCCAGCGATATCGGCTCCTGAGCGATTTTCATCACCTTGCGGACCTTGGAGATCGGGATGTCCATGTGCATGGCGATCTCCTCGCATGTCGGCTCGCGGCCCTTCTCCTGCACGAGCTGGCGGGAGGTGCGGATGAGCTTGTTGATCGTCTCGATCATGTGCACGGGGATGCGAATCGTGCGCGCCTGGTCGGCAATCGCGCGGGTGATCGCCTGGCGGATCCACCAGGTGGCGTACGTGCTGAACTTGTAGCCGCGGCGGTACTCGAACTTGTCGACCGCCTTCATCAGCCCGATGTTGCCTTCCTGGATAAGATCGAGAAACTGCAGGCCGCGGTTGGTGTATTTCTTGGCTATGGAGACGACCAGACGCAGGTTGGCTTCGACCAGCTCGCGCTTGGCCTCGCCCATCATTAGTTCACCGCGCTTGATCCGCAGTAGAGTCTGCTTCATCAATTCGGGATTGCTGTCTGTCTCCTCCTCGATTTTCACCAACTCCTCACGGGCTGTTTTCAGCTTGGCGTGGATCAGGTCGATGTATTCCTTGCCGTAGTCGACGTTCTTCAGCTTCTGCTCGTATTCCTTTATCTCGCGCTCGAGCTTGATGATCCGTTCCAGCGGCTTTTTAATCAGGTCGACGAGTCGGTAGTAAGTGGCGTCGTTGAAGTTAATCGAGTTGATCAGGCGGGCGATTAGAATCCGCTGGCGCGACATCCGCCAAAGGACTTCTCTGGCTTTCCGCCCGCTGGGTTTGAGGCGGGAGTAGCGCTTGCGCAGCTTCAGCCAATCCTCCTCGAGCCAGCCGATCTCTTCCATCTTCCAGATCGTCTCGGAGAGGTAATCCTCGGCTTCTTCCTCGCCGAATGCCTGATCGATGGGCTTCAGGACGGCTGTCGGCTTGAACGCTTCGTTGCGTAGCGCGGCACCTAAGCGAGCGACTTCCAGGGCTACCATACGGGTTCTGTACAACGCCTTGGCAACGATGATCTGCCCGCGCTCGATCTGTTTGGCGATTTCAACCTCGCCTTCGCGGTTGAGCAGGGGGACGGTGCCCATCTCACGCAGATACATGCGCACCGGGTCGTTGGTTTTGTCGAGGGGGCTTGAGGGAATCGTAATGGTGGGCCGCTTCTTCTTGCCGGCCTGGTCGCTTTCTTCCTGATCGGTTCCATCGGGTTTCGCGGCGGATTCATCACTGGTTTCAGCGATGTACTTCTCTTCGGAATCGTATACTTCGATTCCCTCTTCTCCGAAGCGGCCGAAGATGTCGTCCAACTCATCGGTGTCTACCAGTTCGTCCGGCAACAGTTCATTGACCTCGTCGTAAAGAAGGAAGCCCTTCTCCTTGCCGATGGATATGAGCTGGTCTACTTCCTCGTAGTGTTTTTCGATCGGCTTTTTTTCGGATTTTTCAGTCATACTTTCTTTCTCCATTCGGAGCGGCTTCAGCCGCCCGGTTCCGACTAATACGGCGAAATCTTAAGATAAGTTCAGTGTTGCGCCTCACTCCTCCGATATTTCTCCAGGGAGATGATTCTCCTCTTCAAATTAACTTTTTCCGCGTGAAGCACGTCTGCCTCCTCCGCGCTCACGCTCTCCAGGTTTTTCAGCCTATCGCTAAGCCTCAGCATTTTCCGCTGCAAAGAAGTGATGGCAATCGCCACAGCACACTCCCAGGCGCTCTCGGGTGATTCGCGGTCGCATTCCAGGGCGAGCGCCGCAACGGCTTTGCGTTCCTCGTCATTGCCCGCAAGATCTTTGAGGGCTGGAATACTTACGGGGGTGCCGGCGGCGTCATTCCTGAGTATTTCCTCCAGCAGCGAGCGGGTGAAGGGGCCGAGTTCCGTGAGAACCACCAATTCCTCGACTGCGGCACGGGCGTCTTTGGGATCACGTATGGCTGCAATGAGCAGCTTGCGCTCGGAGAGAGGCAGCCAGGCCAGATCGTGTACCTCCAGTTTGACGGTCGAACTAATTGGACCACTTCGGCGGCGCCCGAGTTCCGAAGCCACAATGTGTTCTTCGATTCCGAGCGCCCGCGATGTCTCGCTCACCGCGTATGAGCTCTCGATTGGATCGCCGATGCGCTCCAGCAGGGGCAGCAATTCCTCAAGGGCTTCTCTCTTGCCCACCGGCCTGTCGATCTCGTGTTTTGCAACTGTCGACTCGAGGATGTGAATGTAAGCCGGGCGGGAACTCTTCAAGAGCAGCTTGAAAGCTTCCTTACCCTGCTGCTGGACAAAGGAATCGGGGTCCTCACCATCCGGCAACGGCACGATGTTGACGGCGAAGCCCTGCTCCAGCAGCAGCCCGGCGGCGCGCACCGCCGCGTTACGGCCGGCCTCGTCGGCGTCCATGCAGATAATCGTCTTGTCGGCGTAGCGGCGCAGCAGTTTTGCTTGTTCCTCCGTCAGAGACGTCCCCAGCGGAGCCACGGCGTTTTCGAAACCCGCGGTGTGCAAGGCGATGACGTCGAAATAACCTTCAACTAGGATCGCGAAATTGCGGCGCCGAATCGAGCGTGTACCCTTTCGTAGCCCGAAGAGTTGACGGCTCTTGCGGAAAAGCGTGGTCTCGGGGCTGTTGATAAATTTCGGCTCGCCTTGCCCGAGTATCCTCCCGCCGAAGGCGATCAGGCGCCCCCCGGCGGAACGAATGGGAATAATGACACGCCGTCGGAAGCGGTCGTTCGGCTCGACCGCAGATTCCGTCACGAGTCCTGTGTCTTCGAGGATTTTTCCGCTGAAGCGGTCGCTGAGGTGCTTCTGCAGCGCTGTTTTGGAGTCGGGAGCCAAGCCTAATTCGAAGGATTCTGATGCCTCGGGGCCGATCCCGCGTGATGCCAGGTATTCCCGGGCCGCGGCGCCTTTGTCGGAAGCCAGGTTGGCGCGGAACCATTCGAGCGCCGCTTCGTTGGCGTCGACCAGGCTTTCCAGCTGTTCATCCTGCCGGCGTTGCTGCCCGGTACGTACGGGGATCTTGAGGTTGGCCTCGTTGGCCAACTCGACAACGACCTCGGCAAAGCTCATGTTTTCGTGACGCATCATGAACTCGAAAACGTCGCCGCCCGCGCCGCAACCGAAGCAGTAAAACATCTGACGGTCGTTGCTGACGTTAAACGACGGCGTCTTTTCGTCGTGGAAGGGGCAGAGTCCTACGTGGTTCTTGCCGCGTTTGCGTAACTTGACGAAGCGGCCGACGACTCGGACCACGTCGGAGGAGGACCTGACCTCTTCGATGAAATCCTTCGTCAAGTTATACTTTACTGTCATTTCAGCTCACTAATTCCACAACTGTCACGGCGTCGCCGCCGCTTGCGGGATCCGCGGAATCCCAACTGCCGACGTAAGGAATACCGTTGAGATATTCCGAGATTGCCTTGCGCAGCGCGCCCGTGCCGTGACCGTGGATTATCCGCACCCACGGCGTCCCCTGCAGGATGGCCTTATCGAGGAATTGATCGACTTGCGCAAGGGCTTCATCGACGTTCATCCCGATCACTTTCAGCTCGAGTTGGGCCGGGCCATTCGCTTTGGAGGAAAGCACTTTGGTTTCGCCGCGGCTTCTGCGCCGCTCCTTGGTTTTACCCGCCGCGGGAGTCTTCCCGGCCACGACGGCGGAGCGGGGGAGGGCAAGACGCTTGCCCTCGATCTCCAGCATCACGACCCTGTCATCCTGCGGGCTCCAGGCGCGCAGTATGGTTCCGGTCCGTTTGAAGCCGGGCACCTCGACTTCCTGCCCTTCGACCAGCGGCCCACCGTCGTCCGCGAGCGGCTCCGGCTTGCGCCTGCGGTGGAGGCTGAGGGTTTCGAATGTCGAATCCCGATCCTCGCGTGCCGCCTTGGCGGCTTCCCGGGCCTGCTGCCGGCTCTCGGCCAGATTGATCCTCTCAATCGCTTCGGCGAGAGACTTCTCCTGGGCTCGCCGGAAATCGCGCCATTCAGCCTCTATCTGCTTGAGCCTGTGCTGTTCCCTGGCCTCCGACTCGTCGAGGCGCTTAACGTAGTGTCTGCGGGCTTCCTCGAGCGCGTCGCGTTCCTGCTTGACCTGCTCGCGATCCTTGCGTAGCGCGGCCAGCTCTTCCTGCAATTTCCCTATTACTTCGGAGGCGCGCGAACCGGTGCCTCCCATGAACTCTCGTGCGCGCCGCAGCACCGGCTCCGGCAACCCGACTTCTCGCGCGGTCTCGAGCGCATTGCTCCTGCCGGGCAGGCCGTAGCGCAGCCTGTAGGTAGGCCGCATCGTATCGGGATCGAACTCAACGCTGGCGTTGCTCATCCTCTCCTCGGCGTGCGCGAAAGCCTTTATCGCATCGAGGTGGGTTGTGGCGATGACGTTGGCGCCTTCATCGCGCAGTTGCTGCAAAACCGCCATTGCCAGCGCGGAGCCTTCGCCGGGGTCGGTGGCGGCGGCGATTTCGTCCAGAAGGATCAGCGAGGGATTCTGCATTGATATAAAAAGTCGCTTCAGCCCGTGAAGGTGAGAGCTGAAAGTGGAGAGGTGGCTGATGATGTCCTGGTAATCGCCGATATCCGCGAAGACCGTTCTGAACACGGCCGTACGGTAATCACTCGCCGGCACCTGCAGCCCCGCCTGTGCCATGAGAGCAAGAAGCCCCGCTGTTTTCAGAGTGACGGTCTTTCCCCCGGCGTTCGGGCCGGTCACCACCAGCACCTTCCATTGCCCGCCCACGCGGATATCGATGGGCACCACCTTATCGGGGACTTCTTCATCTGAAACGATACCTGTTTCACGCTTCAACTCTTCGAGCCGCTCGTCGAGGAGCGGGTGGCGCGCGTCGCGGATATCAAGGGCCAGATCGCCGCCCTCCTCGAAGGCCGGCTCGATGCCCTGGTAAACTTCGGCAAGCTTGGCCTTGGCCGAAAGCAGGTCGAGCTTCGCGAGCGCCGCAAGCACGCGTGTGACGTCATCCCAATTTTCGAAGAGTATTTCGGTGAGGCGGGCGAGAATGCGCGCTTCTTCCAGCTCGACATCTCCCTGAAGCTCAGCCAGCGAGTTGTTAAGCTCCACGGCAGCCATCGGCTCGAAGAAGAGGCTGTCGCCGCTGCGCGAGCGATCGTGCACGATACCTTTAAAGCGGTTGCGGTGCTCGATTTTAATCGGGATGACAAGCCTGCCTCCCCTGATGGTAACGTAGTCATCCTGGACGTAGTTCGGGAATTCCGATTCATCGAAGAACTGCTTCAAAGCCTGGTTGATCTCTACCCGTGCTGATCTGATTGCCTTGCGCAACCTTGCCAGCTCGGGGCTTGCGTCATCAAGCAGTTCACCGCCGGAATCGACCGACGAAAGGATTTCCCCGGCGATCCACTCCTCGACGTCGAGCTCATCGGCGAGCGGAGCCAACGGATCGACCGCGGTATCTTCGGCCAGGGCGGTTTCGAGCAACTGCTTATTCCCGGCGGCATCCCTCAGCGCGGCTGCAATCAAATACAGCTCAAGCGGCTCGAGCACCGGCTTCAACTCCGGGAAGCGAGGCACCGATACGTCGAGACTGGAAAAATAGCTCAAGTCGAAACTTAGGCCTTGGTCAGAGAGTCGCCGCAGCGCACGAAGGCGAGCGTGCTCCATCCTCAGATCATCGATTGCGCTGATCGGTTTGACGGCTTCTGCTAACTCGCGCCCCATGGGCGTGGAGGCGCAACTCGCCAGCAGAAGCCGGATTTTGTCGAATTCCAGGGCCTGCTCGCTGGCTAACTGCATCTAAGCGGCCATCCGGCTAGGTTTTAATATCAAGATAAGCTAGACTACCTACAGCTTCGCCGAAGATCGGCATCTTCGAGCGCGAGGTTAAGTTGGTTCAGCGAATGACTCGACCTCTGATCCGTAAAATGATTTGGCCGTTCCTGCGGTGATCGTGCCTATCGTCTTCCAATATAAAAAAGACTTACGCCAGACTCCGGTGGTGAAAGGCTTGTGCCAGCCGAGTGGGGGTGTCTGACAGCACCCCTATAATATAGTACGCGAGGCATTAAAGGTCAAGGAAAGTAGCTGAAAAATTAGTAAGTTGCAGCGATTCACGGCTTTGGGCGGTCATGCTAAAGGATAGTCTCTATTACGACTCTTACCAAAATGGAAATCACAAGGGGGCTACTCCGATTGTGTTTCTACTTATTTATGTTTTCCTCCACTCTCGAATTGTATTAAAACATCTTCAATAATTGGCCAGTTGTACAACTTATGTTAATAGGTTATTTTGATTTATTCGATTGCTGTTGTTAGCTGTCGGTTTGGGGGCTGAAAAAGACCGGCAACTTGAATTATTGCAACGATTATGTTATCTTTGGCGAGGTTTTGATGTAAGCATTTTTGCAGAGTGAACGGAGAAATAATCGACATCGAATCTTGATCCGGAGATATAGTAGTGCACGATACTCCCTCTCATCCCTCGCAAACCATCTACAACCGCGACGGTCTTCTGATTCGCACGGACAGCGAACGAATGTCGGCTTTTTTGACTTACGATCCGGCAACATCCAAAACACCGCTCACCCTGGTCATTATCAAATCAGCCTTGAAGGAAGCAGCAATCGTGTTCGGTATAGACGAGGAGGCTCTATCTCAGATAGCCGAGAGCAAAGAGGCTGTCCGCAACAGGATTGTCGCGCGCGGTAAGAAACCGGTGGAAGGTACTCCTCCCTGGCTCGACCATAAATTTCCGGTCGATGCCACCAAGCGGATTGGACAAAAGAGCGAATCGGGGAGGATTAATTTTCGGGAAAAAGGTGAGTTACCGTTCGTCAAGGCCGGCGAGGTTGTAGCCATTCTCATCCCCGGCACGGATCCGATTGCCGGCCGCAAAGTGACGGGCGAGGAGATTCAGTCCTCTGTTCAGTTGGCAACAGGCTTCGAACCTGGCCATGGCGTGGAAGTGCAGGGGGAACGTTACTTCGCCAAGGTCGACGGCGGCCCGCGACTTGACGACCACGGTCGGATCGAGGTGATCGAGACCTGGACTGTCGACGGGGATATCGACAATCACACGGGCAACCTCCGCTTCCCCGGTCCGGTGAAGATAAGAGGAATCGTAAATCCCGGTTTCGAAGTAGAGGCGAAGACAGTTCGTTGTGAAGGTATCGAGAAAAACTGCATCGTCAAAGCAGCGGAAGATATAGTGGTCGACGGGGGGATCATCGGGGCCAATGTTCTTGCTGGGAGGAATATAAGCGCCCGCTTCCTCAATTGCGCCACGGTCACTTGCGTAGGAGACATCGAGGTCAAGCTGAGCTCGATAAACTCGGAAGTAAACACCAGCGGACAGATGCGCGCCCAAACCATAATCGGCGGAACTGTCACAACGCTGAACGGATTGGAATGCGTGAACTTAAGTACCGAGGCGAGCCGCGCAACCGTTATTTTCGGTGTTGATCCAATCAAGCAGCAGCAGGTCAAGGAGATGGTCACAAAAAAAGTCGACATCGAAGGCCAGATAGCCAAGCTTCAGGAAGAACTCGCACCCCTCTACGAGCTTCGGGAGCAACAGGAACAATTGAAGAAGGAAATAGCGAATTTCGGGACCGAGCGGACCGCGTTGACTCGACGTCGTGCTCAGATAGATGAGGCAGACAAGGATTCCCTGGAGCTTTTCGACGGCAGAATTGGGGATTTGGATTCACAGATAAGCGAACGCAGAGGCAAAATAAGTGAAATCGCGCCACAAATAACCGCTTTGGGAAGTTTTGCCCCACAGGAGCGCGAGCTGGCTAAATTGGGCAGCCATCTGGAAGCCATGGACAAGCATTACACACAGCTGCTGTCGGCTTTCGAAAGTATCAAAGTCTCTCCCACGGTTACTATCAAGGGTACCGTGAAGAGGGGAACGCGGCTCTCCGGTGTTCATGCCCAGCTTGTTCTCAGGCAGGAATTGCGCAGAGTGATCTTCCGCGAGAGGAAAATGAGCGAAGCAGATCGTGTCGACAAAAAGGCTGCCAATCGGGGAATTATCAGGCGGCGACCCAAGTGGTTCATCGATAGGGAGAGGCTGTAATCGGCTCCAGCGGAAATCCGGTTCCGCTTACTCCGCCCCTCGCAAGAAACAAAACCACCTCTTAATAGAGATCATGTCGTTTCGGGATCGGTTTTTAGTACCTTGCGCGCGCACTCCGCTCTAACACGATCAAGGATGAAGCTTGTCGGTTGAATCCGAAATCGTCTAGGAGGAAGAACGAGCGTGCTTCTCGCGGGTAGGGTGGCAATGACAGCGAATTGCCGCGAAACTTGTCGTGCTCGAACAGGATTGCTTCGACATCGAATTCACGGTAGCGACTGCCGACGCCGCGGGCGATGAACGCCCATTCGGCTTGGTCGTTAAAGTCCTCGAGGAAATCGATTCTCATTTCAACTTCCTCCAGGCTCTCCGAGAGAGGGTAGAAGCGAGAGGGCTCCGGGTAGAAGCCGCGCAGCAGGCTGTCCTCGCTCACAGGCCCCTGGCCCAACAGCACCCCCATCGGCTCGCCGAAGTCGCGGTCGAAGATTATCATCGAGGACGCCTCATCGTTGAACTCCTGCTCGAGCATGCCGGTCGTGTCGAAACAGATTTTGGCTTTTCCACGGAAATCTCTGTGGTAAAAGAGGATTACACCGACGCGGTAGCCGACTCTTATCGATGATATGCGGTCGTTCATCCCCCAGCCGACGAAGGCAACCAAGTTCTGGCGCATGTTTTCTTCGAGAACGTATTTCTCGCTTCTGCCCCGGTGGTGGGGGCTGTCGTAGATGACCACCTCGAACGCGGCATCGCCGTATTGTTCGCCACTGTCTTCGTCTGTGCCGGGGGTCGATGTCTCAGCCGGCACAGTGGTTATTGATATGGCGAAAACAATCGCCGAAACCAGCAGTAGCATCCTCAGTCTCGGTTCGCCTCGCATTTGTCTGACCTCCATTGTTAATGCCATGAAGATATAATTCGATTCTATTTCATAAAAACTATTGGGCAGTTGGCCCTGTTGACAATTTTTATAGCTTTGCTTCCGAAGATGAGTTTTTTTAGAGCGCTATGTCGCGAGCGGCCGAGGAAAATGATATGGTCTTCCCCGGCTGCCTCGACGATGTTTTTGATGATGTTTCCCTCAGCGGTGACGGCTCGGCACGAAACGCGCTTCAACTGACATAGATTATGCATTCTCTCCAGATGCTTATTCATGAATTCGCGCTCTTTGCTGTTTCTAACAACAGTGAGGAACGTAAGGTCCATCTTTAGGAAGCTGGCTGTTTTAATCGCCAGGAGTTCGGCGCGGTGCGCGGCAGGGGAGGCATCGGTTGCGACCAGCACCCTGTATCGGATGTCGAGTGGATTCTTCACCACCAGCACGGAACTGGTCGAGAACTGCAGCAGCCTGTCGACAAGGAACGAGTGCCGTTCGCCGGCGCCGATAACAAGCACGTCGTATCGATGCGTTCGCATTTCCTCGAGGATCTGGTCGAGAGCGTCTCCCTGGCGAAAGCGGAAGGCGACATTTTCACCGTCGCGCCCGGCCACGCGCATCTCCAGTGCTCCGCCGGCGCCGGGTTCGAGGATGTCCTGGAAGGTGTCGCTTTCACGCTCGGCGTGGATCAGTACCAGGCTTTCAAGGTGATCGCGGGCGGCCTTGATGACTTCCATGCCCGGCGAATCGATAGCCCACTCAATCATTTTCTCGCGAACGAGGTCGGCCTCCTGCGTGAATTCGCGCCGCAATCCCGGCGCGACAAAGAGGACCGTAATGTCAGTGCTGAGGCGGCCGGCCATCAGGGCCGCGAAATGCAGCGTCGGCCGCGACAGCCTTTCCCCTCTCAGGCAGATAAGAAACCTCATTCTAATTACCCCCTGCGGGACAGAGCAGCTGGCAGATCAAGGGCAGATATGTGATGGAATAAATCGCCAGCAACACAATACATACCAGGGCGATTTTCCAGCCATGGCGCAGAAAATCGCGAGCGGGCAGGTAGCCCGCGGAGTATATGATGGTCATTCCCGGGTGGCTTGCGACGCTGAGGAAGCCGAACGCCGATGCGATAGCCGTGACAAATCCCATCGCCAGCGGATTGATATTCGCTAAGGCAGCTATCTTAAGCGTGATCGGTGCCAGCACGGCTACGGCCGCGCCGCTGCTCATAGTGTTGGTCACCAGGGTGATCAGCAAGGCGATGGAAACCAGCAGTGCCGCTCCACTGCCCAGTCCGATGGCGGTCATCATGCCGAGATAAGAGCCCGCTACCCACTCCGCGGCTCCGGTGCGCACCATCGCTGCGCCGATACTCATCGCCGCAGCATAGAGCAGAACAACCCCCCAGTTGACTCCGTTGTTGTAATCACGCCACTCAACCAATCCCAATATCAGGAAAAGTACGGCTCCGATCAAAGCCACGATGCCCAACCCAATGGTGCTGCTGGCAGTCAGCCACAGGATCAGGGTGAACGAGAAGATGGCCAACGTGAGCCACTCCTGCACGCTCATCGCCCCGGCGCTCTCTATTTCCACGCGCAAGCGGGCGAGGACTCGGGAGAGATTGGTTACGCGCGGTTTGAATGTCAGCCGCAGGATCACCGCAAGCACGGGTATTATCAGCAGCAGCAGCGGATATGCGGTGATCACCCAAGCGAGGTAGTCTACGTGAACCGCCGGTTCGATTAGATCCTGCCAGTACTGGATCATGATTGCGTTGCGCGCTCCGCCGCTTGGAGTACCGATGCCCGCGATCGTACAGCCGTAAGCGAGCGAGAAAAGCAGCAATCCAGTCAGCATCCTGTCTTCGCCCTCCCGGTCGCTGACCGCACGGATGACAACGAGACAGACCGGCAGCATGATCGCCGCCACTGTATGTTCACCAATGAGGGAAGCTATCAGCGCGGCGGTGACCATCACGCCAAGCGCGAACCTGTCGGTGCGGCCGCCGGCGGCGCGCAGCAGGATATATGCTATGCGCCGGTCAAGTTTTTGCTTGACGAAAGCGACGGCGATCATCAGCGAGCCCATGATGAAGAAGACGCTGTCGCTCATGTAGGATTTGGCGACAACCTTCGGATCGGAGATGCCGAGCAGCACTTGGGATATTGCGATCATCAGCGCAACGGTCGGCAAGGGCACCGGCTCGGTGACGAAGATGACCACGGACCCTACGGAAATAGCGAGCACAAGGAGGCCTTGCCGGGTCAGGCCTTCAGGGACGGGGAGGAGAGCGACAAGAGTACCGACTGCGAAGGCGACGAAGAGCCACTTGCGTTTCCAGAATTCGTACAGGAATGTCGCCATCTGCTCACGCACTGGTTTTATGAACTCCTTAAGGCAAGCCTAACCGAGGCATGACGTCCGCGCAACATCAGTTGTATCTTGATTGCTATCCGTGCCGGAGAGGGAGCGAACAAATAAGCTAAGAGCGCGGCCAAACGGCCGCGCCCTAAATAAATACTGAATTCCGGCAATCAGAACCCCTCGACTTTGATTTCCTTCTCGCTTAGCTCGCCGTACTTGCTGACGGCCTCCTTGATGTCGGATGCCTTGCCGACAAGTACGAATTGGAGGTTCCCGCGAGGGAAGTAAGTGTCGATGATCTTGCGGGCCTTCTCGAGGGTCATCGAATCGACAACCTCCTCGAAGCCGTTGATGAAGCTCTCGTCGTAGCCATAGACAAACATCGAAGTCAGCAGCCCTGCGAGCTGGCCGGCGGTCTCATACCGAGGCGGGTACTGTCCCTTGACGTATGCCTTGGCAGAGTCGAGGGTTTCCTGGTTGATGCCTTCCGTGTGCAGCCGCTCGTAAACCTTCAGGGCGAGATCGATTGCGTCGACGGTGGTCTCGTTGCGTGTGAACGAGGACATGTAGAACGTGCCCGCGTGCTGGTAGGTGGCGAAAGTGCTGCGAGCACCGTAAGTGAGTCCGGCGTTCACTCTGAGCTCGTCGTTGAGCCAAGAAGTAAAGCGTCCGCCGAGGATCGTGTTGATAACCACGATGGGGATGTAGTCGGGAGTTCCGCGCTTGACGCCCTTGCCTCCGATCAGGAAGGTGGTTTCCGTCGCGTCATCCTTGTTGATCAACAGCAAACGGGACTTGTCGAACACAGGCAGACCGGCGCCCTCCAGCGGATTTCCAGTCGCGCTCCCCTCAGACTTCCAGCCGGAAAACATCCCGGTGATGCGGGCTTTCATGTCGGATGCCTTGAAATCGCCGACAACAGCGATTGCCGAGCCCGCGGGGCGGAAATGTAAGTTGTAGAACGATTTCAGGTCTTCAGCGCTCAGATTCGATACCGTTGCGGGCGTTCCGCCCACGGGATTGCCATAGGGGTGGGCGTCGAAGACGAAGCGGTTGAAATAAGAGCCGATTACGCCACGCGGGCTCTCTTTGGCCTGGGCCAGCTCGGCGAGCAGGCGCGTCTTTCGCTTGGCGAATTCCTGCTCGTCGAAAATCGGTTTCGTAATCACTTCGGTGAGGATCGGAAACAGTGTATCGACGTCCTTGGTGGCGCATGAAACGTTAATAGACGCGGTTTCCTGCGACGCTCCCGTTCCGATACCTGCGCCATAGAAATCGAAGGTCTCCTCGATCTTCTCCTTGCTGAAATTCTCGGTGCCGAACAGCAATCCTTCCGCCGTCAGGTTTGCGAGTCCGAATTTATCTCCATCGTAAATCGCACCGGCCGGTAAAACGGCCGAGACGTAAACCAGTGGCACCTCGTGATGTTCCATGAGGTATATTGTGAGGCCGTTGTCGAGCTGGAACTTGTCGAATTCGGGCAGGCGGAAGCCGGCCTTTTCCTGAGCGGGTGAGACGGCGGCGAGGGAGCAAATCGCCGCGACAGCCAGCAGAGCAATAAGAAAGTTGGCTTTACGCATGATCACTCCTCCTCCGCGCGGCGCATGATGCCGACAGTCCGATTTTTCTTCACAAAGTATTTGCCGGCGACGCGCTTGATATCGTCGTTCGTTACCTTTTCATACTCTTCAGGTGCGCTGAAGAGCTTGTGGTAATTGCCGAAGAACAATTCGTAGGTGCCGATGGTGTTCGACTTGCCGTTGATCGTCTCCATGGCATGGTAGAACTGCATCAGCTTAATGTTCTTGGCCTTCTGAATTTCTTGTTCCGTGACGCCGTTGGCGCTGATGTCGTCAATGATGTCGTAGATCTCGGCCTCGATATCGTCGGTGGTGCCTCTGCCGCTGCTGATGGCGTAGATGTAGTAGAGAAAGGGATCGAAAGCCTCCGGCACGTGGGTTACCGCAAAGATCGCAAGTTGCTTTTCGTCCACCAGTCGCTTGTAAAGGCGGGAAGTGCGGCCGTCGGAGAGAATCGTGTCGAGCAGATCCAGCGCGTAATAGTCGGGGCAGCCCGTCTCGGGAACGTGGTAGGCGATCAGGACGTTGGGCTGAAACACTTCCCATTCGACCTCGAGCCGCTTTTCGCCCATTTGCTGCGGCTCTTCGGTGTGGATATCACGCGGCGGATCGGCGGCGGGAATGGGCTCGAAATATTGCTTGGTGAGGCGCTTGACCTCTTCGAGCTCGACGTCGCCGGAGATCACCACCACGCAGTTGTTGGGCGCATAGTAGGTGTCGAAATATTTCTGCAGATCCTCCTGCTTCCAGTTGAGGATGTCTGATTCCCAACCGATCACCGACCAGCTATAGGGGTGGGCGATCATCGCCGCTGCCGTGACCTGCTCTCCGAGGACTCGCCAGTTGCTGTTGTTGCGCCCCGTGTTCCACTCGGAGTGGACAACGCCGCGCTCGCTCTCGACGACTTCCTCATTGAGAGCGAGATTGGCGATGCGGTCGGCCTCGAGATCGAAGATCACCTCCATGGTTTCCTTTGGAAAGAAGTCGGTATAAACGGTGGTGTTCTCAGTTGTGTAGGCATTGTTGCTGCCGCCGGCGGCTTCCATCACGCGGTCGAATTGCTTGAATCCGTACTTCTCGGCGCCGTTGAACATCATGTGCTCGAAGAAGTGGCTCAGCCCGGTGATGCCTGGGTACTCGTTTCGCGAGCCGACCTTGTAGAACAGAAACATGTTGGCGTTGGGAATCGAGTGGTCCTCGTGCACGATGATCTTCATGCCGTTGTCCAGCGTGAAGGTGACGATATCGTCGACGCTGACTTGGGGTGAGATCAGCGAGAGGACCGCCACTAATACAGCTGCGGTTGTCATTTATATGTCCTCCCTGAGACTGGTATGGGCCCGCATTGCAGGTTATCAGGATTCACGTCGTTCACCGGGTTATTGTTCGTCGTGCGGAAGCCGCCGTCAAGCGCGAAGGCCGATTCGGTCTCGCTGCGTGTCGGCAAGGCTCCTACCGGAACGCCTGGATTCCTGTGAGGGCGGCGCCCATGATGAGTGTGTGGATGTCGTAGGTGCCCTCGTAGGTGTCGACGCTTATCAGGTTGGTTTCGTGGCGGCCGGAGCAGAATTCGTAGGTGATGCCGTTGGCGCCGAGGATTTCACGGCAGGAACGGGCGGTGTTGAGGGCCATGCGCACGTTGCGGCTCTTGGCGAGCGAGATCTGCTCCGGCTTGATTGTTCCGGCGTCCTTTAGCTGGGCCAGGCGCAGATTGATCAACTGCGCGGCGGTGATTCCACTGATGATGTCAGCGAGTTTCTGCTGGACCATCTGATAGCCGGCCAAGGGCTTGCCGAAAGGCGCACGCGTGGCCGAGAATTCCAGCGCTTCCTCGAGGCAGGCCGATGCGGCGCCGACGGCGCCGAAAGCGATGCCGTAGCGGGCCTGGTCGAGGCAGTTCAACGCCGCGCGAAGGCCGATATCGCTGCCCGGCAGGAGGTTCTCGTCGGGTACGCGGCAGTCCTCGAAGAACAGCTCGCCGGTATCGGAGGCGCGCAGGCCGATCTTGCGCAGGATCGGATTCTGGACAAATCCCGGCGTGCCCTTCTCGACGACGAATCCCCGGATGTCCTTCGGTTTATCACCGGTTTGCGCGAAGACGATCGCAATGTCGGCTAACGTTGCGTTGGTAATCCACATCTTCGAACCGTTGAGCACCCAGGAGTCGCCGTCACGCACTGCCCGCGTGCGCATGGCGCCGGGATTGGAACCTCCGTCGGGCTCGGTGAGACCGTAGCAGCCGATCAGCCGGCCCGCCGCCAGCTCGGGCAGCCAGCGGTTTCGTTGCTCTTCGCTGCCGAAGGTGAAGATCGGAAAAATGACTAGGCCGTTCTGGACGGAGGCGAACGAACGCAGGCCGGAATCGCCGCGCTCCAATTCCTGCATGATCAGGCCGTAGGCGAGTGCATCGAGTCCGGCGCCGCCGTATTCCTCGGGCAACGCTGCTCCCAAGAGCCCCATCTCGGCCATGGGCGAAATAAGGTGATCAGGGAACTTGCCTTTTACGCACCAATCGTCTATATTTGTGATCACCTGTTCATTAACGAATTCCCTTACAGTATCGCGAATCAGGCGTTCAGTATCACTGAGCGATTCTTCAATATTGTAGAAATCAATCATCTTTCTTCTCCTCAGGTTTCAACGATTATATAGCAGTGCCTTTGTAAGGACGATTCTGTAGTTCCTTGCATTACCAATAACAGTGCAATATATTGGACGGAATACTAATAGTGGGTGGAAATGGAAGAGGAAAACGGGCAGCATTTAAGCGGGACGTTTAGAAGTCTCTGCCTCGACAATATAAACGGTCTATACAGCGCCGCGTTGCGGATGACCCGCAATCCGGAGGACGCCGAGGACCTTGTTCAGGAGACCTACCTCAAGGCCGTACGCAGCGCCCATCTGTTCGACGAGAGCCTCAACGGCCGCGCCTGGCTGTTCAAGATACTGACAAACTCCTTCCGCGACCGCTACCGCAAGAAGGTAAAGTCTCCGCGTTCGGTCGAGATCGACGACGTCGGCGAATTCCTGCTCTACGACCAGATAAGCGAGAGTTTCCCGGAGAAGAAGCCTGGTCAGTCGATCGAAGAATTCATGCACAAGTTTCTCGACGACGACGTCAAAGCCGCTATCGAGCGGCTACCCGAGCAGTTCCGGTTGGTGGTGGTCCTTTCCGATATCGAGGGTTTCTCCTACAAGGAGATCGCCGAAATCATCGACGCGCCGATCGGCACGGTGATGAGCCGCCTATTCCGCGGCCGTAAGCTACTGCAGAAGGAGCTGTGGGATTATGCCCGTAAGAAGGGTATCGTCAAGGATATATCGTCGCAGACGCACTGAGCACGGCGAGGTTTAGTTATTGGGAGGCGGCAAGGGGCCGCCTTTTTCGTTGAGCCGGCAGGTACTCACGCGGGGATACGCGATGGGCAGGGGAGGGAGACTGGTTGTCATCGGGGGTGTGGCCGCCGGCCTGAGCGCCGCAGCCAGAGCGAAGCGCGTCGATTCCTCTCTGGACATTACCGTTATCGAGCAGGGCACCGGCATCTCTCACGCATCTTGCGGATTGCCATTCCTGATAGCGGGAGAGATCGGTGATGCCGAGTCGCTCGTCTCCTACAGCCCGCAACGGTTCGAGAGTGAGCGCGGCGTAAGGGTTCTGACGAATCACCGGGCGGTTGAGATATCACATGCCGGGCGTCAAGTGGTAGTGCATGACCTGCGGGCAGGCGAACGCAAGCGTGTCGAATACGATCGCCTAGTACTGGCGACGGGCGCGGTACCGAGACTACCTTTCGAAGTGCAGCAGGATACCAAAGGCGTGTTTGTGGTACGCAACCTCGACGACGCTGTCGCTCTTAAGATGTGGCTGGAAAAGCAGAGGCCTTGCGAGGCGGCCGTTATCGGCGCCGGGGTGCAGGGGCTGGAGTGGGCGGACGCTCTGCAAAAGCGGGGTTTGAAGGTCACGCTGATCGAGCGGTGCGGTTTCGTGGCCACGCGTTGCGATCCTGAGATCGGCGCATTGGTGCGCTCCGCTCTGCAGGACGCGGATGTGCGAGTTAAAACAGGAGCGACCGTTCTCGGTGTGGAGACGGATTCTGGTGGCTCGATATCCACGGTATCGACCGATTCCGGGGCAGTTCCGTGCGGTGTGGCTATTGTTTCCTGCGGTGTCGAGCCGCGTGCCGACCTGGCGCGGGAAGCAGGCATTATCCTCGACCGCTGCGGCGCGATTGCCGTCGACGAGACGATGGAGACGAACATCAGGGGCATTTATGCCGCCGGGGACTGCGCCTGCACAAACCATCTGGTCACCGGCGCCCCTTATTACCAGCCGACCGGCGCGCTCGCGGTCAAGACCGGCCGGATCGCGGGATCTAACGCTGCGGGAAGGCATGCAGCTTTTTCCGGCGGCCTGGCTACGCAAGCAGTCGTCGCCTCTGACTACGAATTAGGCATCACAGGGCTGAATTCCGAGGAAGCGGAACGCTGCCGCCTAAGGCCGGTTGCAGTTAATGTGCGAGCGCGGGAGAGGGCTGGCTACATCGCCGGCGCCGAAAACCTAACGGTGCGGTTGATAGCGGATGCCGAATCAAAGCGTCTGATTGGGGCGCAGCTGTTCGGAAAGCAGGGTGTCACGGGCCGTCTGGGAGTCCTGACGGCGGCTATCGCTTCGCGCATGCCCCTGGACGAACTGGCATCTCTCGACCTGCCTTACGCGCCCAAGGCCTCGCCCGTGTGGGATCCGCTGCACATCGCTGCGGGCGAATTGCTCAAATTACTCTGAGAACAGTCTGAATTTACCGGGAACCTGGGATCAATCCAGGCATTCGAAGAGTGCGTCGTATACATCGTCGGGATTGAGGCGGTCGACGTAATCGGGATGGCAGTAGATACGCACCTGCTGGGCGGCCTCGTTGAACATCTTGTCGAGCGCGCCGGCTACAGGCGAAACCTCGGTGATGTCGCGAACCAGGTCCTCGCGCGGGAAGTAGAGCGGGTAGGTGGTGCCGCGGTCGCCGAGCAGCGGTGTGTCGATCAGAATGTGGTGCTCCCGCAAATTGGCGATTCCCGAGCGTTTGCCGACCCTGCGCGCGAAACGCCTGCCCAAACCCAACCAGCTGTCGAGCCCCGAATGGTAGATTTCGATCAGGCGGCGGCAGATCAGCTTGGCCTCGTACTGTCGTCCGCCGGGTTCGCCCTCGCCGCGGAGTGTGATCAAGCGCTTGTAGAGACCGGCACGCCCCACCGCGATTGCGTTGAGCATATCGCGTGCAACGGCGGTACGCCCGCCGCCTTTCGAAGCCAGCTCAACGATGTGACGGAAGCTCTCGAAGTCGCTGTAGTATTTACAGTTCCTTCTGGTGTAGATCTTCTCTCCGATTAGCGCGTCGACTTCGAGATCGGTTTTAACCAAGTCCATAAACGCGCGGCGGAACATAGCGGAGAAGCAGCGGGCGGTGTGGTGCCAGTAGACCTCCGTGAACATCACATAGCGGCTGAAAATAAAGACCTCGGCGCTCGCCTTGCCTTTCTCGCGCAGGAGGATGTTTATCCGTTTGTTCTGGCGCAGGATCATGAACGAACTCAGCAGGCGCGCGGCGTCGTAATTGCGGCCGTAGGGGACGCCCGTGTGAATTGAATCGCGCTCGAGGTAATCCATCTTGTCGACGTCGATCGGCCCGTCGAGCAGGCGGTAGAGTTCGCCGTCGATGCCGCCGCCGTGGTTTTTACCGAAAACATATTCCGCAAGTTCGGCTGGATCGATATCGAAGCCTTCGCGAAGAGCCGCGCCCACTTCGCTGGTTTTGGATGTCAGCAGCCGGCGGCCGACATCGAGGTGGTTGTACTGCCCCAGCCTGCCGGCATAGTCCTTGGTCTTGCCCAGCTCTTCAATCACGTGAGTGCCGTAGTAGTGGCCGATATCGTGCAGCAGGCTGGCCAGCAACAGCTTTTTCACCCGTTCGGGGCCGGCTATCTCGAGAAGGCCCTCAACCTCGCAGAGGTGTTTGACGAGCTGGCATGTGCGGAAGTAGACGCCCAGCGAGTGCTCGAAGCGCGTGTGCTCGGCGCCGGGGAAAACCAGGTTTACGAAGCCTAATTGCCTGATGTGGCGCAGGCGCTGCATTTCGCGGGTATCCAGGATCCGGCGTATCGGTGAAGTAACGAAAACCGACGTGTATTCGGGTACGCGGATGTTGGTTTCGAACGGCCCGAATATCTCGGGAAGATCTTTGAAATGGTTGGGCATCGATAAATTCCTCCAGGGCGGAGTAGTTTAGCATGAGCTCACTATCGGGCGAAGGATTTATCTGACTCGCCGCTTCACTGAGAACATGTTTCTGTTAGAATTCCAAACGAAGCTTCGAGACGTTTTCAATAGATAAATGGAAACAACTTCTCCAGAAGAACTGAGCAGGCGGGTGCGGGCTTTCTTTTCGCCAGGCGGCGCCCTGTCGAAGCTGCTTGAGGGCTACGAGGCGCGGGCGTCGCAGGCGAAGATGGCGCTTGCCTGCCTGGAGGCGCTCGTCGGAGACGGGGCGCTGATCGCCGAGGCCGGAACCGGCACCGGCAAGACGCTTGCCTACCTGGTGCCTGCGCTGGCGGCGGGCAAGCGGATCGTCGTATCCACCGGCACCAAGAACCTCCAGGAGCAACTATTCTTCAAGGATCTGCCTTTCCTCGCCAGCCTCGGCGGCAGCTTCAAGGCAGCGGTGATGAAGGGGCGCGGGAATTATCTTTGCCTACGCAAACTGCAGTTGTACAGGCGGCAGCCGCTGCTCAAAGGAATGGAGGAGGTGGACCAATTCCGTCAGATCGAAGAGTGGGTCGCCGAGACCGAGACCGGCGATTTTGCGGAGCTGAGCGGCATCCCCGAGGGGACGGCTCTGTTCTCATCGCTCTCGTGCAAGTCGGACAACTGCATAGGGCGGAAATGCCCGCTCTACGAGGAATGCTGGCTGGTGAAGATGAGGGCGCGCGCCGCCGAAGCCGACATCGTGGTGGTGAACCATCATCTGCTATTCGCCGACCTGTCGGTACGCGACGAGGGCTTTGGTGCAGTGATCCCGGAATACAGCCGCGTGATCCTCGACGAGGCGCACGAGATCGAGGACGTCGCGACATCGTATTTCGGCGTGGAGGTGAGCAACTGGCGATTCGAAGAGCTGGCACGCGACGCCGACCACGAGTTCGCCAACGAGAAGATAAAGGACACTCGCCTGCTGAATTGCACGACGGAGGTCCAGAAGAAAGCCCAGGCCCTTTTCTCGCGCATCAAACCGGGAGCGGATCGCTTCAGGCTCGATGAAATACGCAGCGAAGCAGTCTCGGGTGCACTACTTCGGTTGCAGGACCAGCTCAGCGATTTCGAGGCCTCGATCGGGATGATCACCGACCGCCCGGAGAGCCTATTCGCCCTGGCGCGTCGCAGCGCGGAGTTGCGCAATGCGCTGACCACTGTTTTGGAGGGGCACGATGTCGATTACGTCTACTGGGGCGAGCAGCGCGGGAGGGGGATATTCCTGCGCGCCAGCCCGATCGACGTGTCGAACCACATGCGCCAACTCCTGTTCGAAAATGTCGAGACAGCGATTCTCACCAGCGCGACGCTGGCGGTGGAGGGCTCGTTCCGCTTCATCCGCGAGCGGCTGGGGGTGGAATACGCCGAGGAAATGCTGCTGCCCTCGCACTTCGATTTCCACAGCCAGACCCGACTGTATGTGCCTGTAAACCTGCCCGATCCCAACTCCGATGGTTTCCTTGAGGGAGCCGTCGAGGAAATGATCCGCATCCTGACGCTGACGCACGGGCGGGCATTTGTCCTCTTCACCAGCCTCAGGAATATGGAGAAGGCTTACGAACTGCTCGATGGGAAGGTCGATTATCCGCTGCTGCTGCAGGGGACCAGCTCGCGGCGTGACCTGCTGGAGCGTTTCAGGGCGGAGGAGGGATCGGTTCTGCTCGCCTCGGCCAGCTTCTGGCAGGGTGTCGACGTCCGCGGTCCGGATCTCAGCTGTGTGATCATCGACAAACTGCCATTCGCTGTTCCCGATGATCCGATTGTGCAGGCGCGTATCGAAAGGATAAAAGCTGCCGGAGGCAGCCCCTTCAATGAGTTTCAGTTGCCTTCAGCGGCGTTGATGCTCAAGCAGGGGCTCGGGCGGCTGGTCCGCGGCTCGAGCGACCGCGGCATCATGGCCGTGCTCGACAGCCGCCTGCTAACGCGCCGATACGGGCAGGTGTTTCTACGCAGCTTGCACGGCAGCCCCGTGCTGAAAGATATCGATAGGCTGAAGGATTGGTGGCGTAGCGAAGGAAAACGCTGATCAGCGGTTTACCTAAAAACTATCCCAGGTGCATGCCAAGAAGTATCAGGTCGTGCTCGCCGCCGCGGAGGTCGACAACGAAATTCTTAAGGACGCCTTCTTTCTCAAAACCGAGCGGTTCGAGCACCATTACCACGCCGGTCTGCGTCTCCATGCAGGTGGCTTCCAGCTTGCGCAGCCCCTGCTTGATGGCGACCATGAAGATCTCGCGGGCGAGTAGTGTGCCGAGTCCGAGGCCGCGGTAGTCTACGTCGACGACGAAGCGGATCTCTCCGGTCTTGCGGAACCAGCCGCGCTGCGCGACGTATAAGAGCGCGTCGCCTACAATCCTACCCTCATCTATAGCGATAATTACCGTGGACAGGCCATTCTCGATTTCCTCGAGCCGCGTTTCTATGACACTGCGCTCGGTCACGTCGCGGCGCAGATAAACCCTGTCGTTCTCGGGCTGGTTACGGAAGAACTCCAGCGATAATTCGAAATCGTCACGTCCGAGGTGTTTCAGCCCGACCTTCTTTCCGTTGGTGAGTCTTACTTCCTTGAAAAATTCTGACATTTCCTCGCCCCCTCAATATTCTCTTGGAGATGCGATGGACTCCGCGATAGCGTTCTCGATGTCCTGCCACATACGGGTCAGGCTAAAAGTCATCAGGTGGACATCGTGCTGGTTGTCATTCAGGTCCACAGCGTGACGCTTCTGGGTGGCCTCGTGCTTGAAGTGCAGATTCCTGAGCGTGTCGTACATCCAGGTTTCGCCGTCCAGAATCCTGGCGATCAGGTTGTTCAAGCCCCGCCGAGCCGCGACTAAAAAAAGCTCGCGGGAGAGGATTCGGGCAAGGTCAGTCTCCCTGTATGCCGGCAGGATGAGGATGCGGATCTCTCCAGTTTTTTTCATCCAGCCGTATCGCAGATCCTCGAGGATGGCTTCCCCGATGAACTTGCCGTCGACCTCGGCCACCAGCCGGAAGAAGTTGTCCTTCTCGAGTTCCTGGAGCCGGCTTTCCACCACCGAGCGGTCCGCCACGTCGATGCGCATCAGCTCGCGCTCCTGCTCAGGCATCGAGGCGTAGAACTCCATTGAGGCGTCGAGGTCCTCACGCGTTTTCTCGCGCACCGTGATTTTGGTGCCGTCTTCGAGATGTTTAGTTCGGAATAAATCGGCGACCATGTATTTGCTCCTTCATCGAAGTATATATTTCCACCTTCGTCGAATCCCTTCTCGAACCCGGGGTTGCAACGCAGGTACCCCTCGTCACATCTTCCGACGGCCCACCGGGTCTATTCGTACCGGGTGAGCGCGTGATCGCGGCAACGGTCGATAGATGAATATAAATCCCATGGACGGGCTACCTCAATATCTGATTGAACAGCCGAAGTGTCAAGGAGAATGGATGAGGTGACAATTTACTCGCGCTGTGACTACTTATGAACACCGCCCCTTAGATCAAAGCTCGTGATACGATAAACATCCGACCTGCCGAAAGTGGGCAGCACGGAAGGGGGAGCGTTAATGATTAATTTTCAGTTAAGCCTGCCGACCAGGATAGTTTTCGGTCCCGGCCGGTTCAGCTCTGTTGGTGATGTAGCGGCTGAATTCGGTAGCCGCGCGTTGATCGTGAGTTATGCCGCGCCGGGCCCGCTGGCGGCGACAATCAACAAGGCGAATGAGCTGCTCAAGGCTGCCGGTATCGAGGTTGTTTCTTACGAGGCAATCGAGCCGAATCCGCACCACGACACCTGCGACGGCGGCGCCGCACTACTGCGCGAGAGCTGTTGCGAGATGATCGTGGCGATAGGTGGCGGAAGCGCGATAGACGCCTCGAAGGCGATATCCGCCGCCGCGGCCAACGATGGGAGCTGCTGGGACTTCTGCCGCCGACCGGGCGGCCTGGCACCGATGGAGGCCGCGGTTCCAATCATTGCCATACCCACAACCGCCGCAACAGGCAGCGAGGCGAACGGCGAGGCGGTCATCTCGAATCCCCACACCCACGAAAAGTGTGTCCTGGCCAGTCCCCTAGTGGCTCCCAGGGTGGCCGTCTGCGATCCCGAGCTGCATCTCAGTATCCCACGCGAGGCGACAGCCGACGGCTGCGTGGACATCATCAGCCATTGCCTGGAGAGCTATCTCAGCGGCGAGAGCGACTGCGCGCTGCAGGATCATCTGACCGAAGGCGTGATGAACACGGTTTTCGAGTGGGGGCATGTGGCGGTAGAGGACGGCGGTAATTTGAGAGCCCGGCGCGAGTTGCAGTACGCCAGCCTCTGGGGCATCTCGGATTTGATTCACGGCGGGCGCGGCGGGACCTGGTTGATGCACAATATCGAGCACGCGATCAGCGGCCATTACGACATACCGCACGGCCGCGGTATGGCGATAGTCATTCCCCGCGTTATGCGCGAAGTGTTTCTCGAGAACGTGCCCAAGCGCCTGGCGTTGCTGGGTAATCGCTGTTTCGACATCCGAGGCGGAGATGTTCTGGAGACCGCCTCCAGGGCCATTGACGCCTTTGTCGGCTGGCTGGGGTGCATCGGCAGGGACCTGTCACTGAGCGATGTCGGCATCGGCGGCGACAGGTTCACGGCAATGGCGGAAGACATTGTGCGGAACGACGGCGACGGCAGCCACTATCAATCAGTTGTCAAGCTGGATCGCTCCGCGCTCGTCGAAATCCTTGAGGCATGCCTGCAGCGGAATTAATACATCCACAGGGCATGTGTTTGCTCCCGATTCCGGCTTGCAATATATTGGCCGGGGAAATTTCATCAATGAAGCATGAAGGAGCTTGATGTGCAGAACTTCAGACTGAATATACGCACAACGATGGTGGCTGGTCCCGGGCAGTTTTCCGCCTTGGGAGATGAAGTCGCAGCAATAGGCAAGAAAGCACTAATCGTCACCGGCCGTTCGTCCGCCCGCAGGACGGGCCTTCTCGACCGGGCGGTGACTTTATTGGACCAGGCGGGAGTGGAATCTGTTGTCTTCGAAGAGATCGAGCCCAATCCGCGCCACACGACCTGCGACCGAGCGGCGGAAATTGCCCGCGACGGCGGTTGCGACGTGATAGTGGCGATCGGCGGCGGGAGCCCGATGGATGCAGCAAAGGCCACTGCGGCATCTACTGTGATGAACCGCAGTTGTTGGGATTTCGTTAACCGGGCCGGCGGTCGAGCGGAGATTACCGGGGCGCTGCCGATCGTTGCGGTTCCCACTACCGCCGCCACCGGCAGCGAGGCCGACGCCGGCGCGGTTATTACTAACTGGGAGACCAATGAAAAGAGCCCATTGTTCAGCCCCCTGACAATTCCGACGGTAGCCATACTCGATCCTGAGCTACATCTCAGCCTGCCGCCCGACGTTACCGCCGACGGGAGCGTCGACATCCTCAGTCATTACTTCGAGAGTTATCTTGCAGGTGAGGACGACTGCGGAGTGCAGGACCGCATCACAGAAGGTTTGATGAACGTCGTGTTCGAGTGGGGACCTGTGGCATATGCCGACGGCGGCAACTTGCGTGCACGCAGGGAGTTGCAGTACGCAAGCACGCTGGCATTAACCGGGCTTCCGAACAGCGGCCGCGGCGGCAGATGGCCGATGCACGCCATCGAGCATGCTCTCAGCGGCCATTACGACATCGCTCACGGGCGCGGCCTGGCTATCGTTATCCCGAGGGTGATGCGTTTCGCCCACAAGGCTGTCCCCCACCGCTACGCGCAGCTGGGAGCGCGTTGTCTTGGAGTTGCTGAAGCCGATCAGGAGACGATGGCCTCTGCGGCGATCGACGCTTACGTCGCCTGGCTGGACCGCATCGACCGCAATCTCACGCTCGGCGACGTGGGAATCGGCGACGAGAAGTTCGAGACGATGGCAGATGACGTGCTGCGCAATTACGGCGACGGGAAGAATTTTGAGTACGTTGTTGATCTTGATAAAGATGCAATCGTCAGGATCTTGCGGATGTGCCAAAAGCCGAATTGATTTCCCAGCCGGATAGATTACAAAGGGCGGCATCTCGAGCCGCCCTTTTCTGTCTTCGTTTTATCCGGAGTTACTGATCCGACGCCAGGCGTCGCAGCAACTCCATTTTATTGAGCGCGATGTCGTCGTCGGGCTTGTACTTCAGCGCCAAAGCGAATTGCTGCATCGCCTCTTTCCCGCGGCCCAGCTTGATGTAGAGTTGTCCGAGTCTATGACGGGCTTCGGAGTAACGCTTGTTGATCTTAAGGGCTTTCTTCAGATTCGTTTCGGCACCCTCGTAGTCTTCCTTCGCCATTAAAAGGCGAGCCAGCGTATTGTAGGCGAATATGTTATCCGGTGATGCCGTGACAGCCTCCTGAATGAGCCTAATTGCTTCATCCGTCTCGCCCTTGCGCATGTGAATACTTCCCAAGTTATTGTATGCGGCAAAATAGCCCGGGCGGATTGCGAGTGACCGGAGGAAGAGGTCCTCGGCCTTGTCGAGGTTGCCGAGCTCTATCTCGATCACTCCCAGGTTATTGTAAACCTGTGCTGAGTCGGGATAGAGTTTGTATGCGATAGTGAAGTATTTGATGGCCTCATTGAGGAAGTCCGGTGATTCCCGACGGAGATAAATCTCGGAACCGATGTTGTTGTAGAAACTGGCTGCGGCTTCGAGGTCGCTGATTGCGCGCCAGAGGTGGTACTGGGGATGATCGGTTAACGAGAAGTCGATCAGATAAGGTTTTGGACCGTCGTAGACTACGGCGCAGATGTGGCTGTTGTAGACAATGGTATCGCCGACTTTCTCGAAGCTGTCGACTTCGGTGACCTCAGCATACTGCGCGTTGATCCTGATCGCCCGCGCCATGCCGATGAAGAGGTTGGTATAGGAGATACAGTTGGCTTTCTTTTCAACCACCACTTCCAGGGCGGTGTAGTTGCTGTTGCGGCTGTAAGTGATGCCCATATCCCGGCCGGAGAGCAGCATGACAGCCAGCTGCTTGGCCTGATGATATTTTGTCCGGCCGAACGTCTCCATCATGCGGGCGGTTCTCGCGAGAGGCTTGTCTATCTTGTACGGAACCTGGAATAGTTTCAGCTCGTCGGAATCCAATACGCTGTTCGCATAGTCCTGAATTTGGTCGGGGCTGAGGCGCTCGTGGGGAACTTTGAGGTTCCTCACGGAGCCGCAGCTTGCCAGCAGCGCCACGGATAAGATCGCGACTAAAAACGGACCCCAATGTCTAAGCATTACTTAACCTCGATGCGTACTCAAAATCACAGCGCAAATTGTGATACAGTATCGTTCACACGGCTGTAAGACCGGTTACTGGCTAATCCGGATTCAAACAATCTCGCTACAGGTAAAATATAATACATTTGTCGGTTGCTGGTGTTGCTCAACGCTGCGGGGTGTCCCGGCGATCCACCGCCAGGCTTTCGATCATATCGATCTTACTTTGTGCGATTTTATCGTCCGGTTGGAATTTCAACGCCAGTGCGAATTGATCCAGAGCGTCCGTCAGGCGTCCCGAGCGCAGAAACAGCCGACCGAGCTCGTGGCGCGCTTCGGTGAAGCGCTGATCGAGCGCCAGAGCTTTCCTCAGGCTCCTCTCGGCTTCCTTGTTGTAGCCCTTTCGTATCTGCAGGCGTGCCAGAGCATGGAAGGCGTACTTGTTTTCCGGAGAAGATTCGACAGCTACCTTGTAAAGCGTCAAAGCATTGTCGAGTTCTCCGCGCGTTAGGTAGAGCGAGCCCAGATTGCTGTAGGCTGCGAAGTAACCCGGCCGCCGCTCGAGGGCGGTGCGGAAATACTTTTCGGCTTCTAAGATGTTGTTTTGATTAAGCTCGATAACACCAAGATTGTTGTAAACCTGCGGGAGAGTGGGTGCGAGTTTCCTTGCCATGTAAAAATAAGTCAGCGCTTCTTTGATTCGATCTGGGTGGTCTTCTTCGAGATACTTCTGCGCGCCTATGTTGTTGTAGAACACCGCCGCCGCTTCGAGGTCACTGAGCGCGCGCCAGAAGTGGTAGTTTTTATGCGGGCGGAGCGAGAAATCGATGAGGTAGTGTTTAGGGCCTTTGAAAACCACGGCGCAAACGTGGCTGTTGTAAACAACCGTATCTCCGACCTTCGAATAGCTTTCAACCTCGGTTACCTCGGCATATTCGGCATTGATGCCAATCGATCGCGCCATACCGACAAACAGATTGGTGTAGGAGATGCAATTGGCCTTGCGGTTTTCGAACACCTCTTGGGCGCTGTAGTTGCAGTTGTGGGTGTAGGTTATTCCGAGTTCGTCGCTGGCCAGCAGCTTGAAGGCTAATTGCTTCGCCTGGTACTGTTTGCTCCAGCCGGGCCGCGCGACCTGCTTCGCAATCTGATGGAGTTGGTCGCTGATCTTATTAGGCACCCTGAAAAGAGCGAATTCCTCATCGTTAAGGACTTTACGCGCAAACCTCAGCAATTCAGTGTCGGAGAATCTCTTTTTGTCAATCTTCTGGACCGATCCGCAGCCCGAGAGTGTCGACACGAAAGCAGCGACAAGAATTATCAAAACCCAATTAGCGACTTTGCTCATACCCGGCACCCGGTCTAGTTTCACTTTAAATGTGCACCTAAATCCAGAGTTAAGCTGTAACTGCAATTACTTGAGTATACGAAGAAGGTACACCTTTTCTGCCGGATAAAAAAGCCCCCCGCCCGAGGGCGGGAGGCTCCCGTTATTTTCTCGCAACAGTTATTTCCAGCGGTTCTCGTAGAGTGGGAACTTGGAGCAAAGCTCGAGTACTTGTTTGCGGACCTTCTCCTGCGCCGCTTCGCGCTCAGCTTTTTCGACGTCAAGGACGTCGCAGATGAGGTTGCCGATCTGCTCGAATTCTGCATCCTTCATGCCGCGCGTGGTGCACGCGGGCGAGCCGAGGCGGATGCCGCTGCAGACCCAGGGCTTCTTGGTGTCGAAGGGAATCGTGTTCTTGTTAACGGTGATGCCGGCCCCTTCCAGGCGGGCCTCCGAGCCCTTGCCGGTGATTCCGCGGCTGTTGAGCGTGTCGACCAGCAGCAGGTGGTTATCAGTGCCCCCGGAGACAATGCGGTAGCCGCGCTTGGCAATCGTGTCAGCAAGAACAGCGGCGTTGGCGATGACCTGCTTCTGGTAAGCCTTGAAGCCGTCGCTGAGCGCTTCCTTGAAGCCGACCGCCTTGGCAGCGATGATGTGCATCAACGGTCCGCCTTGGTTGCCTGGGAAGACGATCTTGTCGAGTTTTTCAGCCCACTTCTCTTTACACATGATAATGCCGCCGCGGGGTCCACGCAGGGTTTTGTGCGTGGTTGAGGAGACGAAGTCGCAGTGCGGAATCGGCGAGGGGTGAAGGCCGGCGACAACCAGGCCGGCGATGTGTGCGATGTCGGCGCAGACGAGGGCATCCACTTCCGCAGCCAGCTTTGCGATGCGCTCGAAGTCGATGATTCGTGGGTAGGCGCTGGCGCCCACCATAATCAGCTTCGGCTTACACTCCCTGGCGATCCGCAGCATCTCGTCGTAATCGATCTGCTCGGTCTCTTTGTTAACACCGTACGGCACGATGTTGTAGGTGATCCCGCTGAAGTTGAGCGGATGGCCGTGGCTGAGGTGGCCGCCATGGCTGAGGTCCATGCCCATCACGGTGTCGCCGGGCTCGCAGGCCGTCATGTAGACGGCGATATTCGCGGTTGTGCCGCTATGGGGCTGGACATTAGCGTGTTCGCAGCCGAAAAGCTGCTTCAGTCGCTCGATTGCGAGGCTTTCCGCGGAATCGACGTGTGTGCAACCGCCGTAGTAACGTTTGGCCGGATAGCCCTCGGCGTACTTATTAGTCATTACCGAGCCCATCGCTTCCAGGACGGCCTCCGAAACGAAGTTCTCGCTGGCAATAAGCTCCAGGCCGGCATGCTGGCGCAAGGCCTCGGCCTTCATTGCATCATATATCTGCGGATCGACGCGTTTTAACTCATCGTTCATCTTTTTCTCCCCGGTTTCAAAGCCGAAATACCACTGTTCATCAGAAGAAGAATTTTACCACAGTGCCTCCGCTGCCGCCGCACAAAGTAAGACTGGTTACCTTGGATGTTCTCTCGGGTTTTTCCTGAATATATAGAGCGGGCCGCATCAAGTGACACGCTGCCTGCAATTCCCCTTGAACAATAATCGCTACTGGTTTAGCTTGTTAACAAGCCAGAATAGGAATGTAAAAAGATAGACTTCTTGGTTAATTATCTCGCCTGATTTGTGCATTTTGAGGGTGACGTGCCGAGCTGAATTATTAATCAAAAGGAGGTAATAATGGCAAATGGGAAAACCGTGAAAGCCGGGATAGGGGGATGGCTGATTCTGCCCGCCATCGGGTGTGTGGTTGCGCCGATACTGATGCTATTGGTGATTTTTAACAATTTCAGCGCTATGGACACCTGGGAATATTCCGTCGTTATTGACAGGTTTGAGGGCTTCGAAGCTCTGGTATGGTTCGAAATAATCGGCTCGTTCGCGTTCATGTTTTTCGTCATCTATCTCGCCTTCAGGTTCTTTACCAAGCATCCATCCCTCCCGAAATTGTGGATTACTTATCTCTGGGCTCAGATTGGCTTCTGCGCAATCCGCTTCTTCTGGGGTGTCGCGATCTTCGGGGAATATGCCGAAGATGTAATGCCGGAGCTGATTGCGGGGACAGGTATTGTGGCGGCTGTCGTCGGGGCGGCGATATGGATACCCTATTTCATGAAGTCCGAGAGGGTCCGTCTCACTTTCGTTGAGCCGGAGAAGATGTTCGCCGCGCAAGATCCGCAGGACATAGTCGATGTCCCCGAGGGCAAAGAGACAACGCCTGCCGACAGCGATCGTGAGTTCTAAAGCATCCAAACGCTTGTCCGAAGCCTTGTCAGGAATTAGATTCTGACAATTTCTTAACGGCGTCCTGGGCACTCGTCCTGGCGATTTCATCGAGATCGAAGAGCAATTCCTTGAGCGAGTCGATTACGCTGTCATCGCCGATGTTTCCAAGCGCCTCGGCGGCGCTCGAGCGCACTGCCCAATAGCTGTCTTTCAGCGCCCTCTTGAGCGGCTCGATTGCGGACGGGTGATCGATCCTCAGGAGGGCGTCGACGGCGCTCTTGCGCACTCCCCAGCTCTCGTCGCGCAGCGCTTCGGCCAGCGGTTCGACCGCCATGTCTCCGCCGATCTGGATCAGGGCATTGGCCGCCCTCGCCCTGACGGCCACGGCGTTGTCGTGCAAGGCCCGGATGAGAGGCTTGAATGCGGGTTTGCCGATTTGCACCAGAGCGGCTGCTGCGTCCCAAACGCAGTCGCACAGGGCGTCGACGAGGCAGTCGGCGGCCTCCGGAGCGGCGATCTGCCCGAGGGCTATCGCAGCGTTGTCCTTGACGTAGACATCCTTGTCCTTCAGTGCTTCGCAAAGGTACGGCACTGCGGCGGGATCGCCGATCTTGCCAAGCGCAAGGGCGGCCCGCCTGCGAACCGAGACATTGACATCATTGAGGGCTTCCAGGAGCGGCTCACGTGCCGCGCTGCTAAAGCTGCCTAAAGATTCGGTGGCGATCGAACGGACCTTTACGTCCTTTTCCTTCAACATCTCGATCAAGGGAGCAAGGGCGCTCTCATCGCCGATCTTGCCCAGAGCTTCGGCGGCACGGATGCGCACCCTCTCATGCTCGTCGCGCAGCTTCTCGATTAGAGGCGAGACCGACGGCTTGCCTATCGCCGTGAGCGCATCCTCGATCTTGTAGCGGACGTACATACTGTCCGCTTCGCGCATCAAGGCCTCGATCAGGCTCGGCACGGCTCTCTCGTCAGCGAGTGCTGTCAATGCTTCGGCCGCGGCGCGGCGCACCTCGTCCGATTCGCTCTCCAGGGCTGCAGCGATTGATCTCCAATTGTGTTTTTTGACGTAACCATCCAGCTTGCCGATGATCCTTTTATCGCTACTCATTTCACAAATCCCGATATAAATGGCCGCGTGATCGCGACTTCGTAACTGAATATTGCTACTACAAGTATAATTTCTATCACTCTTGAATGGAATTAAAAAGCGATAACCTTCGCTGCCCGCCTGCTCGGCCCGGCCGGCGGACGATCAATGCCCTTCGATCAGATCCTGGTAGAGGCCCGGGATTTCCGCAGGATCGTGGCCGAACATGGTTGCGAACTGGGCCAGCAGCGGCCCCAGGATATCGATCGTGGTAATTCCCATTGCTTTGGCTTTGTCGGCCATAGTGTTGCGCTCGTCCGCGCCGACCAGCGTGTATATCACCACGGCGTCGAGCTCTTTGGCCTCGCGAAGAGTCTTTTCGACCTCCTGGGGAGTGCGAACGAATTTTTTCATGTGAATATCTGCTTCGTGGTCCTCGAACTGTGCAAGTGCCGCCTTGGCGACTCGTTCGCATGTCTGGCCCGTGGCATCGGAGACCACGAAAACATGTTTGAGACTGGCAGCCATGTCTATCCTCCTTCGCCCGCTTGAGTGGGGCGAAACTACTTGGACTCAATCTTGTTGACTCGCCGGGCGTGGCGTCCGCCCTCGAAATCGGTGTTGAGGAATTCGCGCAGGATTTCGTCGGCAAGCTCCTCGCCGATCAGCCTGCCGCCCATGACGAGGACGTTTGCATTGTTGTGGGCGCGGGCCATGCGCGCTGAGAACGGCTCGCTGCAGAGCGCCGCGCGGACGCCGGGGACCTTGTTGGCGGTCATGGCCATCCCCTGGCCGGTGCCGCAACAGAGGACAGCGAAGGCGGCTTCGCCGTCGGCGGCGGCTTCCGCGGCAGGCCGGCCGTGATCAGGGTAGTCGGTGCTCTCTTCGCTGTCTGCGCCGAAATCGACAATCTCGTGGCCGAGCTCAAGGAGTTTTGCCTTAAGATGTTCCTTCAGCCGAAAGCCGGCGTGATCGCTGGCCACAGCAATCTTCATCCTCAACCTCCTCTAGGCCTTCCCGGCATCAGCCGTGGAACGGCATTATCAGCTTCTCGTACTCCCTGATGGCGTAAGTGTTGCTCATGCCCGCGATGTAGTCGCAGATGACCCGTAGGAACTCCTGACGGCCGTGATAGTGGGCGGCAATCTCACCCATCAGCTGCTCTTCGGTGCTTCTCCTCGCCAGGTGTTGCAGGTGCTCGATCTTATTGCCGGTGCGGTAGCGCTCGAGGACATAGTAAGGCAGCAGCCGCGGGTCGTTATAATAAATGTTGAATAGCTCGCGGATCAGGTAACGCCCTGACTCGTCGTTAAGCTGCACCTGCCGCGAGCGGATGACGCGGCCGACGACGAACTTTTCCAGTTCCTTGAACAGCGGTTGCATCTCACGGCTTAGGTCGACGCAGCGGGTGACGGCATCCTGCCTCCCGGCGAAATCGCCATGCCCGGTTATCTTATGTTTCTTGCACCAGGCTTTCAGCCGCCGTTCCGATTCCCGGATGACGTCGACGACGAGGACATGAATCAGGCTGCGGATGATCGTGTTCTGCTTGACATAGCTGTCAACTTTCTTGTCACGCAGCAACTCGTTTTTCGCGGCAATGCGTTTCACAAGCTCAAGTTCCAACACGTCGCCGAGCGGTACTATCCGCCCGCGCAGGCCGTCCTCGAGGTCATGAGTCTGCTGGGTGATCTCGTCGGCTACGGCTACGACCTGACCCTCGAAGTGCGGCTCCGCGCGATCGAGGTTCAAACCCTCCTTCACCAGGCCGGGATAATCGATCCACTTCTTCCAGCGCGTGTGTTTGAGAATGCCTTCGCGTGCCTGGTCGCTGAGGTTGAGTCCGTGGTGGCCGTAGCGTGACTCGAGTTCGTCGACCACCTTGAGACTCTGCAGGTTGTGCTTGAAGCCGCCGCCGGTGGCAGCCAGCTCTGCGGGAATGCTCTCCGGCAAATCCTTGCCGCGCATCACGGCGTCGAGCGTTTTCTCGCCGACATGCCCGAACGGTGTGTGGCCGAGATCGTGGCCCAGGGCGGCCGCCTCGGTCAGATCCTCGTTGAGCGCTAGACAGCGCGCGATTGTGCGGCTGATCTGCATCACCTCTATGGTGTGGGTGAGGCGGGTGCGCTGGTGATCGTTGGTGTAGGGGATGAAGACCTGCGTCTTGTGCTTGAGGCGACGGAATGCGAGCGAATGGATGACGCGATCGCGGTCGTGCATAAACGCCGTGCGCGGATCCTGCTTGCGGCCCTCCGATTCAAGCTCGTAGCGGCGAGTAGCCCAGGTGGAAAGTTGCGCGCAGGCGCCTGTGGAGGCTTCCTCGCGGCGCAGGAGTAATTCCGCGTCGAGAGCGGAAATTTCGGGAGATTTGCTCTTTGCCATAACTGACAGAAGTTTAGCCGACTTCGGAGTCCACGCGCAATTGCTCGGTCGCTTCCTTCGCCGCCCTCTCCATGCGTTCCCGTTTGACGCGCGCCACCTCAGCCTTCGGGCTAACCTGGGCCGTGCCTGCATATAAGCAGAAACGGTCAATCAAGGCCGCGATTGCCACCAGATAGGGCACAATCCAAGAAGCGACAAATACAAACACCGCGGCCAGAACGCTTCCCAACAACAAACGGGCGAGGTGCAACCGGAAGGTTGATGCCAGCAGTCCGGGGAACAGCGGTGGTGCCGTCTTCAGGCGGGTGAAGCGTCCGCGGCGCAGGATCGCCAGGATGAGATCGATCGCCAGCAGCGGCCAGAAAATCCAGTGCGACCAAGCAGAGCCTACGCAGCCGAGGAGAATCGCAGAAGCAAGATACAAGGCCGTGACAGCCGGTCCGAGTGCGTTTTCCGTACCGTGCCAGCCCTCCTGACCCCGGAGCCTGTAAACAAGGCCGACGGCGAGTGCGGCAAGCAGCCCGAGGATTGCAGCAACCGCAAGGAACGCGGCGGTCCATTCATGCCCCAACAACAGAGCTGATGCTGAAACAATTGAAGCCACCGTGAACAGGGAGGCCAGCACGGCTTCGCGACTGAGCCAGGAATGTGCGAATCCGAAAACGGCCTTATAGGCTCGCGACACGCGGCCCAGGTGCAGGAAGGAAACGAGCAATCCCGCGCCCGCCAAAGCTGCCGCGCACCATAACGCCGCGGGCAGGTCCGGCCAGTCACCGGATTCGGTAAAAATCGCGGCCGCGCAAGCGCAGACCACTCCTGCCGATACGATGATCGCCCAGGTGAAGATCAGCAAAGGAACCAGAGTCGAAAATGACTTTTCCATCGCGCCAAACCGCCGGCCGTTGACCGGGATGTTACCTTTGAATACGATTTCACTTGAATCGTAGCGTACCGAGATGCCTCCGGAAAAGGACAGAAACATGAGTTGGACTTCGAGAGTGCTTTTCGTTTGCGGGATTGTCTTTGGGATTTTTATCGCAGGAACGACGTTCATAGGTTGCGCGCCGGAGAAAACCGAGCGCTCGACGGCGGTGATGGGCACAGTGCTCACCGTGACCGTTTATGGATTATCGGGCGACGCTGCCGACGAGGCGGTGGACTCTGTATACGGCGAGATGGAGCGGCTCAACAACCTCCTGAGCGTGTGGGACAGCGAGAGCACTTTGTCGCGGCTCAATAGGGCCGCCGCCGTGGGCTGGGTTGAGGCCGACCCGGAGATTCTCAGCCTGATCAGCGCATCTTTGCACTACTCCGAGATCAGTGGCGGGGCCTTCGATGTCACAGCCGGACCGCTGGTCAGGCTCTGGGGATTTCTGCGGCGCGGTGACCAGCGGCCGCCGACGGATGCGGAATTAGCGGAGGCGAAAGCACGGATCGGTTTCCGGAAGGTGGAACTGGACGGGGGCCGCTCCATGGTTCGCTTCGGCGTTGACGGAATGGAGATAGATTTCGGCGGCGTGGCAAAGGGCTATGCCGTCGATTCGGCAATCGAGCTTCTGCGCGAGCAGGGGGTGGAGAGCGCACTGGTTAACCTGGGGGGCAATTCCCGCGCGATCGGCTCGCCCCCCGGGCGCGGGACATGGCGCATCTCGGTCCGCGATCCGCGGAAGCGGGAGGGGACGCTTGGTGTCCTGGAGATCTTGGGGCAGGGGGTGGCGAGCTCGGGGCAGTACGAAAATTATTTCGAGTACGAGGGCAAGCGCTACGGCCACATTATCGATCCGCGCAGCGGTTACCCAGTCGAGGGCGTGCTGGGCACTACCATCGTCGCGCCCGATGCGATTACGGCGGACATCCTTTCAACGGCGGTTTTTGTGCTCGGGTCCGAGAAAGGGCCGGAGTTGGTGAAGGTGCTGGAGGATGTCGAGGGAATCATTATCCTGCCGCGGGGCGACGCAGGCATACTGATCATGGTCTCCAAAGGGCTGGAAGACGCTTTCAAGCTTGACCCTGCGGTTGCCGACGCGACGGTGGAAACCTTCTGATCACCGGTGAAGGGCCGTCATTGACGAAAATCAACTGTAACGACGGCGGCTTGATTAGCGCAAAAAGAGCGGCGGGCATCTTCTAGGGTGGTATCAACACGAGATTTCACGACTACACACTTCTATGAAATTCTATAGACCACAATGCACCGTTCGTTTTTCGGCTCCTGGCGCCGGGAGAACTTTCAATAGTAGTGATGTAACCAGACATAAAGACAGTATTCGACAGAATACAACTATAAACCACTATAGAAGTATACTTTAGTTGATTAACGTAGTGTGTTTACCAGCTACAACACTAGTTCCATATAGAGAGCTTCTTCGGTCGGGCTGGGGCGGTACTTATCGATCTCGCGGAAGCCGATGGATTTGTAGAGCGCAATTGCGGACTGCATGCGGTCGGGGATGGTGTCGAGGCGCATGCGGCGGTAGCCGAGTTTTCTCGCCTCATCAATGATCGCCAGAGAAAGCCTGCGGCCGAGTTGCAGGAGCCGGAATTGCGGGCGCACGTAAAGCCTTTTCATCTCGCATCTGCCTTCATCGTCCCATCTGCGCAGAGCCACGCAGCCTGCCGCATTGGCCGCATAGTACGCACGCTTGTATGATCGGCGGTCGTCCTGCCGGGAACATGTGCTTCTTGACGAGGAGACATTCCAGGCGATCAGCAGGCAGCCGTCGGGCGGAGCGTAGTCGCCGGGCATATCCTTCAACTCCCCGGCGATGTTGGCGTAACAGATCTCGTAGTCGAGCCACTCGGCGTACTCGTGGAACAGTTCGCGCACGGCCGTAGCGTCGGCCGGTAGATTTGCGTGCATGATGTCGATGGCAGCCATGGATAAACCGTTTGAGCCGTTATCGGACTCCGTAGTCACATAGCTCTGTATTAATTTCCAGCCGGTCAAACCGCTGTATTGGGGATCACAAAGCGCAAAATAACTTCGGGCAACACCATTGGTGGCAGAACAGAAAAAGGTCGCCGAGGCGACCCATTCTGGGTTGTAACTTATTGCCTGAGCTAAGTTTATTAAAGAACCACGTTTTTTATCGATGGTTGTATTCCGTGCTATACGAGCTTCAAGACTTCGCTGACCAACTTTTCAATGCCGTCAGCGAGTTCGTTGATGCGCGTGGCGAGCATGTAGGCGGGTGTGGTGACGACCTTGTGGTCGGCATCGACGACGCAATCGCGCACGTCGCAGTTGACGTGCTCGGCTCCCATAGCCTCGATCGCCTCGGCGGTATCCTTGTCGTTGCCGATGGTCAGCTTGACGCCCTTGATGCCGGCCCGGCCGTAGATCTTTGCGGCCAGCGCTGGAGCGATGCAGATGAAGCCGACAGGCTTACCGGCCGAGTGCATCTCCAGCACTAGGCGGGAGACTTCGAGGTTGACGGTGCAGTCGGCGCCCTTGACGGCGAAGTCGCAGAGATTCTTGGCCGCTCCGAAGCCGCCGGGAAAGATGAGGGCGTCGATGTCGGCGGCCTTGACCTCGGCAATGTTTTTAATGTCGCCGCGTGCGATGCGGGCCGATTCGACGAGCACGTTGCGGCTCTCGCCCTCGACCGGTTCGCCGGCGATGTGATTGATCACGTGCAACTGCGGGGCATCCGGTGCCATATAAATAATCTTAGCGCCGGCGCGGTCGAGCGCCAGTATCGCTGCCACGCTCTCGTGGATCTCCGAGCCGTCGAAGACGCCGCAACCGGAAAGGACCACTCCTACCTTCGGCATAGCTGTTCCTCCAATCCGAGTCAAATCAGTTTATCAGCGGCACGAGCGCGATCATTTTCCGAAAAGCGCGCACCAGCCGCGCGGTTCGTTTCGTTTACACAGACTATATCAGGAGGCGTGCTCGCGCGGAAGGGCGGTCGATTCGATTTCCTCAAGCAGCGAAAGAATCCTCTCCAGGACTTTCTTGTTGAATGTCAGCGCAACGTGGTTGGCCTCCACCTGCAACACCTCGGTCCCGCCCAACTCATCGGGGATCGTGGCATATCGAAGCGGCACGATCCCGTCGTTGGGATTGGGCATCGGCATTCCCAGGCGCGCGCGGATGCGGTTCAGTGTTTGATAATGCCCCAGTATCCCTCCGGCCGCCGACGTGCCGGCCACTACAAGGTAGCGAACGTCTTCGGGCAATGGACGACTGTTGAGATCGGCTATCAGGGGGGAGTCGGTGGTGAGCTGCAGGGCGCCCTTCTCGCCGTATTCAAGCTTGAGGCTGGTGATCATTGTCCGGATCACGATGCTCTCGGCGGGCTCCAACGGCACCCCGTCGATGCGGGCCGTTTCGAGGAAGTTATCGGCGAACATGGTGCGCATATCGTCGGCGGAGGTGGTGCCGCGGTTGGGTGTTCCGAGCAACACGAGCGCCTTGGTTCTCTTTGCACCGCCGAGCTTCTCGACGTAGTAACGGCCAATGATTCCGCCCATACTGTGGGCGATGATCACAGTCTCGCGGTCTCCGGCTTCGGAGTGGATGAATTCTTCAAGCTGCCTGGCTATATCCTCGATCCATTCGTCGCGGCAGTCGTAAGTGAACCTGCGCTGGGCCGTCCAACCGGCCTTTGCCAGCTTAGCGGCGAGCCAGTCGAATCGCTGCGGATAAGAGGCCGCGCCGTGGATGAACACCAGCATCGGCCCGTCGCCGTGCTCAGGTGGTGTGATTGCCTTTTCGGTTGTTTTCTTTTGCTGCGGATATAGGAAGAAAAGCAGCGCCAGGAGGGTAAGCACCGTCGCCACTGCCAGCAAGCTCAGCAGCGACCGGAGCCTCATGCGTCGGGCCCCGGCTTCAGCGCGGAGAAGACGATTTTACTCTCAGTCAGGGTTCGGCGGCCTTCCTTGAAATTGTCCTCGATCGTCCTCAAACGATCGTTTTCATTCCATTTGTCCACGATCCGCTGCGGGAGGTATTGAGTCACCAACTGCTCGAACGATTCGAATTCGATGACGCGGCCGACAACCTCAAGGCTTTCGATTTCCAAACCTGCGGCCTGCAGCACGGCCTGCAGCCTGCCTTCGTTGTAGGCATGATCCAACGGGCTGCCCGTTTCCCGCCACTGCTCTTTTTCGAAACAGGTGACTGCGAGACGCCCGCCGTGGAAGAGAGCCTCTGCGGCACGCCGGATGACGATGTCGGTGAGGCAGAGATTAGAGGTAATCAGGTCAAAGGCGCCGGGTGGCGCCAGACCGACATAGCTCCCCGACTCGGCGTCCGCAACCAAGAACCGGGCATTCTCTATGGCTTCGCCCTCGGCGCGTTTCCTGGCCACAGCGATGCGCTCGGGTTTCCTGTCGATTCCCACAACCCAGCGAACCGTGGGCGCAAGCATGAAGGCCACTTGGCCGCTGCCGCAACCGATATCGAGGCACCACGATTGCGGCTTTGCGGCGGACTCGAGGATGGCAACGAACTGAGGCAGCAATTCCTCGTGGGCGTCCTTCAGACCCGGTTCGAAATAGATCCTATCGGATGCCATTAATAAGACTCCTCCGCGGTAGGATACTTTAGCGCGAACGGCGAAAAATTTCCAGATAATGACGCCGAGGTGAACCCTCCGGGATGGCTGAGCGTCTTTGTACCGTATGGATTGCCGAGGAAGACAAATGCTATACTGCCCGTCCCCAGCTGGAGGGAAGAAATGACCGGTACTCAAAGGTTTCTATTAGGTTCTGTCGCTGTCGTTCTGATTTCGGCGTTCATAGCACTCACATACGCGCAGGATGCCGGCACCACCGCCACTCCCGAGGACACCAAGGAGTTCGAGCGGCTGACCGAGCTGTATTCAATCATCGAGCAAAATTACTTTGGCGAATTCGACGTCAAGAATGCCTTCACCGGCGCCCTTAACGGCATGCTCAACCAGCTCGATCCTCACTCCACTTTCATCGACATAAGCGACTACGCCCTGATGGAGGAGCGCTACCGCGGCGATTACCAGGGTATCGGCGTAAGCTTCATCATGTTAGACGACAAGATCACAATAATGGACGTGATGGCCGGCGGCCCGTCGGACCGCATCGGCATTCATATGGGCGATCAGATCGTCGAGATCGAGGGCGAGGACGCCATCGGCCTTGACAGCGATGAGGTTCAGAATCGCCTGCGCGGGCCGGACGGGACCAAAGTGTTCGTGAAGATCCAACGCCCGCATAACGAAGAGCTCGTGCCTTTCACAATCACCAGGGGGCAGATCCCGATCGCCAGCGTCGAGAATTCCTTCATGCTGGACAGGAAAACAGGCTACATCCGCGTGACTCGCTTCGCGCGCAAGACATCGCGTGAGCTGGAAGCGGAGCTCGAGAGCCTGAGCAAGCAGGGAATGAGGCGCCTGGTGCTCGATTTGCGCGGCAATACGGGGGGATACCTCGAAACCTCGATACAACTGGTCGACAAGTTTATTCCCGGCCGTCGGCTGATCGTTTATACCGACGGCCAGGCCAAGGGCTCGCGAGAGCGGTTTTACTCTTACGACGGCAACAAGTACTGGGATCTGCCGCTCGTCGTCCTGGTCGACCACGTAAGCGCCAGCGCTTCGGAGATCGTTGCGGGGGCGTTGCAGGACTGGGACCGCGCGGTAATAGCCGGGCAGACGTCCTTCGGCAAGGGCCTCGTCCAGACGGGTTTCAGGCTGGGCGACGGTTCGCGCCTGTTGCTGACCACGTCGCGTTACTACACGCCCTCCGGCCGCCTGATTCAGCGCGATTACAAGGGGGTAGATCTGGAGACGTATCAGGTCCAGGGATATTTCGATTACGATTCAGGCGACTTCAACGTTACGGAAGTCGAGGGTGAGAGGCCGGTGTACCTGACAGCTAACGGCCGCACCGTCTACGGCGGCGGAGGCATCACCCCCGACGAGGTAATCGACGGCGAGCTGATGTTCGATCCGCTTATCTACTCGCTCAACAACAACCTGATGACATTCCTCTATGGCCGCGATTACTTCTGGCGTCATTCCGGTGAGTGGACGGATCTCGGCAGATTCATGCAGGAGTTTGAGGTAAACGGCGCAATGCTCTCGGATCTGCTCCAGTTGGCTAAGGAACGCAATTACGTGTTCTACCCCAGGCGCGGCGCGGCTCTCAGCGACACCGAGATGGAAAAGCAGTTCTGGGAACTTGAAGAGCAACTCAAGGTCTTTATAAAAGCGGAGATCGCGCAGTTCTATTTCGACCGCAACGCGGGCTTCGCAATAAGGCGCCTGGCGCGCGATCGGCAGCTTTCAAGCGTGGTGGATCTTTTTAAGGCCGCTGAGGCGCTGGCCGACGGCCAGAGCGAAATCAGTCCCGAGATCTTCGCCAAGCGGGCGAATCCGGGAGGAAATAATGAGTAAAAAAGAGTCTTCCCAAGAAAATCAGGTGGATTTGCTAAAGCGGGAGAACCATGAACTGGGTCTTCAGGCAAACCGCCTGGAGGAGAAGAACCGGACTCTGCGCATGACACTCGAGCAGGCGAAGGAAGAGATCGATGCGATCAAGCAGGAGGTAGCCAAGCTCAAAGCGCCTCCGCTGCCATACGGCACCTTCATCCGCCGGAGCGAGGAACCCGAGATGGTGGTTGTCGCCGTCGACGGCAAGCTTCTCGAGGTTAACATCGCAAACTCGGATATCGAGGTTTCCAAGCTAAAATCGGGTCAGCGCTTGCTGCTGAATCCGGCCTACAATGTCCTGAATCTTCGCGAGGCAGAGCCGACCGGCGAAATCGGCAAGCTGATCGATTTCCTCCCCGACGGCCGCCTGATCGTCAGATGCATGGAGAGCGAAGACCACGTAATGGTTGCTGCGGATGTGCTCTCAGCGGCCAAGCTGCGCGTGGGCAACAACCTGCGCTATGACGGCGCCAGCAATGTGGCCTTCGAAAAGCTGCCCAAGAGCGAGGTGGAGGAGGTTGTGCTGGAGGAGATTCCCGATGTCACCTATGACGACATCGGCGGTCTCTACGAGCAGATCGAGCAGCTGAAGGACGCGGTCGAGCTGCCGTACATCTACGGCCACCTCTACAAGCAATTCAGCCTCAAACCGCCCAAAGGAATCCTGCTTTACGGCCCGCCGGGTTGCGGCAAGACGCTGGTGGCCAAGGCAGTGGCGAACAGCCTATCGCAACGCATCCACCGCACGCTACGCGAGCTGAAGGAAGCGCTGGAGCTGATGATTGCCCTCCGAAAGCCGAAAACGAAGTACCGCGACATTGCCGAGCGCTTCGAGAAACTGCGCTACGAGATATACGAGTATCAGACAATTTACCGCGCGGTGCCCTCGGACGACATTGAGGCGATGTACGACAAGCTCGACAACAGCGGCATCCTCGGCAACTTCATCCGCCGCACCGAGGGCGACCGCCAATCGCCCAAGCTTGTCTCGAATATCAGCGACTGGTACGACCTTCTGATCGAGCTGAAGGAAAAAAGCTACGGCATGCTCACCGATCGCAAGCGCATCGGCGAATTGCTGGAGCGCAAGCGCAAGCACTACTTTATCCACCGCCAGAGCATCTCCGACGAGCAGTACGCGCGAAACTGGCTGGCCGACTTCCTCTCAAACAACGGCATCGATCCCGAGGGCGACCTCGGGGCCGATATGGCGCGCACCGAGGAGAAGCTGGGCGGCGGGGTGGAAAGCTACTTCCTCAACATCAAGGGCCCGGAGCTGCTCAACAAGTACGTCGGCGAGACCGAGTATAAGATCCGCGAGGTTTTCATGGCCGCGCGAGAAAAGGCGCAGCGCGGGCTGCCGGTAATTGTTTTCTTCGACGAGATGGAAAGCATCTTCCGGACGCGCGGCTCGGGCATCAGCTCTGACATCGAGAGTACGATCGTGCCGCAATTTCTCTCCGAAATCGACGGTGTCGAGGGCCTGGAAAATGTCATCGTCATCGGCGCCTCCAACCGACAAGACCTGATCGATCCGGCGGTGCTGCGGCCGGGGCGACTCGACGTCAAGATCCGTATCGACAGGCCTGACAAGGAGGCCGCGCACGACATCTTCTCCAAGTACCTCAGATCGGATGTGCCGCTGCACAAGTCGCTGCTGGAGCAGCATGGTGAGGATTCCGAGGAGGCTATAAGTGAGCTGATCAACTCCGCTGTCGAGGAGATGTATGCCGACAAGGCCGAGAACCAGTTCCTACGCGTAACTTACCGCAACCGGGAACAGGAGATCCTATTCTTCAAGGATTTCTCTTCGGGCGCAATGATCGAAGGAATCGTCTCGCGCGCGAAGACCTACGCGATCAAGCGCACCATCCTTACCGGCGAGCGGGGCCTGAGTTTCGACGACTTGGTCGAAGCGATCCGCGACGAGTACAAGGAGAACGAGGACCTGCCGAACACGACCAATCCCGACGACTGGGCCAAGATCAGCGGCAAGAAGGGCGAGAAGATCATTTCAATCGAGCCGATGCTGCCGAAGCGCAAGAAAGAGCCCGCCAGGGAAGTCGACGACGTGGCCGTCTCCCGCAGGCTGCTATAAAAACGAGCAGCGTAAAAAATCAACTATCAGCCTTCCGGCAATCAAGATCGCTCGCCGTATAGATTCCGTTTGAATTGAGTTTGTTTTGCGTAGCTGGCTTTTCCTGAACACGATCAGCGTCAGGGCAAATAAATATCCCCGGGATTTTTTGTTCTCTCCCTAGGATGGAATTTCAAATAACCAAAAATGTTTGTGCAGTTAAAGGAAGGGTTCCGCTGTCCTTTAAAGCTTCAATTCCCCATCGAGGAGCAGGGGCTTGCCGTCGAGTTCCAGCGTCGGGGCAAAGATGATGCCGTCGAGATGCACCTTCACGTCGACGGTGCCTCCCATCGATATGTTGTTTCCGACAGCCACGTGGACGGTTCCCATGACCTTCTCGTCTTCGAGTATTGCTCCGATCACTCTTGCGGCATGATTTGTGCCGACTCCGAGTTCAGCGAGGTTGCGGCCGGGCCTGCCGAAAGGTTCCAGCATCGATTCCAGCTTGCGCGCGGCCTGCTTTCCCTCGATTCCGGTCACGAATCCTCCGTCGACCAGCAGGGTGATTGTCTCGCCTCCCTCGAGCAGTCCGATACCGGCCATTGAGCCATCGACGACAACCACGCCCTCGCTGGCGCCCTCGCGCGGCATGAGGTACGCCTCGCCGGACGGCAGGTTGCCGAAATCGCCTGGTTCACGGATGAGGCCGGTGCTGCTGATGGCCTCGATGCCATTGATCGGAATCGTGATATCGGAACCTGACGGCGAGCGAAGCCTGGCGACTGAGGCCTTGCTTAACAGCCTGGACACTTCGTGGGTGCGGCGGGAGATTTTTTCATAGTCGGCGTTGAAGCTCCGCAACAAAGTCTCAGGCAGAATGCCCGGCATCGTAGCCACGCGCGCGCCTGCCTTGCATGCCGCCCGGCGCGAGGAGGTGTGCGTGAAAGAGGTCGAGGCGGGCATAACCACGACATCCGAGGCGGCCATGGCGGCTGCCACGGCTTCCGGTGGTTCACTGCCGTGCCCGCTGCGGGGTGTTATCTCGACGATGGAAACGTCGCTGCAGATGTCTTTTCCTGCGCCGAAGAACGCCCAGCCGATTCCTCTAAGCGGTTCATCAGTTACAATCAAAAGTGATTCGTTTTCACTCAGCGCCATGCAGTCGAGCAGTGCGGCTTTTGCTGCTACAAGAAGATCTTTGGAAATATCCACGTCTTCGCCTACCTTTCCGTCATCAGGCCCAGTGCCTCTTCTTTGCCCAGCTCGCGCGCGATCCTGGTCAGCTCTTCAGATGCCGTGCGTGCGGCCGCCAGGCGTTCGTTCTCGCCGGTTATGGAAGTTTCCAACGCTTCAAGCTGCCTGTTTAGCTGTATTATTCGCGGTTCCAACTCCTCAGCATCTCTTTCGGCGACCACCTGGTTGTAGCGCTCGCGCAAAGCGGCCAGCCTGTTTCTGGAGAAATCGATGATCTCTTCGAGTCGTCGACGTTCCCGGGACCACCAGGCGTCCTCCACTTCTATGAGATCGTCGATGCTGTAGGTGGGTATTTCCCTGTCCTCAGGGCTTTCGCTGCTTCCCGAGGCGGAAGGATCCCTGTCCTCATCGATGACTGAACCCTCAGAGGGAAGCAGCCAGTCGATGGGCTTGCCCAGCTCTTCGATAGCGATCGAAAGGTCGGTCAGCCGGTTCCCGACCAGCCTTGCCCGCTCACGCTCGGCTAGCATGTCCTGCCGCACCTGAGCCAGTTCTTCCTGCAGGGGCTTTGCCTCATCTTCCGTTCTGGCACGATTGATGGCCAATACCAACGCATCCTGCCGCCGATCGAGGTCGGCCAAGCGGGAATTGCTCACGTCGAGAGCAGCGAAGAGCCGCGCCGCCTCATCTCGCCACCACGCCTCCGGCTCGGCGTTGAGCCTGTTCAGATCGTAGGGCGGAAACTGCTGGATAACCTGATCCCGGTCGGCTTCGGGCTGCTGTGCATCCGCAATGGTGACGCCTGTTTGAGTGTTGAATACTACCGGGCGATTCTGAACCTCCTCCAGCAGCCGCCTTCTCCGCTCCTCTATCAGGCGGTAGTAGCGCTGCTGGCGTTCCCTCTCTCTGCGCAAGTGTTCGTTGGCACTGTCTGTCGCATCCAAGTCAACCAGGTCCACGCTAATTGATGCGTAGACGGGATGACTACCCTGGTCGAGGTAGAAGAGAACAAGACCTCCACTGATCCAGTATTCGCCGCGTATCACGAGCTGCTCACCGTCATTGAGGATGATCACGGCGGTGGGCATCTGCAGCAGCTCTTCCCTCGTAGGTCTTTGCTGGGCCGCTGTGGGCGATGTCAATAGCAACAACACCACAACGGCCAGCATGAGTGCTTTTCTCATCACTTGCCTCCCAGCCGCGCAAGCACCTCGACTTCCTTCATCAGCTCGCGAGCCGGTTTATTTGAGCTGTGGAAGGGATTCATCAGGTTGACCTTGCGCAACTTGACGTCATGCACTGATATGCTGTCCCAATTGACGGCGCCTTTGATGTTGGCGCCGGCTAGCAGCTTTATGAAATCGCTTCGAATTTTTGCGCGTGTGTTAGCTGGTGGCTCGGTCCGCGCGTGCTCGACCTGTTCCTCGAATCCTTCCCAAGCGAATGCAGAAGTCAGGCCGCGGTCGCTCATGCGGTAGTAGAGGCCGCGGTCACGACGGACATCGTGAAAGGTGATATCCATCTTCAACAGCTTGTGGTAGATGCTGTGGAAGCGGAAATAGTCCTTCAGATCGATCTCACTGTAGCGGACATGGCTCTTGATCTCTATGAAATCGCCCTGGCTGATACGGTTGCGGAGGAAGTTTTGAATGTCGAAGTCGGGATTGTTGCGTCGGTGGAAAAACAGCGACTCCTCCAGCCTCAGGCTTTTCATTCTTTTAATCAGGTAAACCCATTTGTTGAGGTCCTGATAGCCGACTTCCTGCCGCTCGAGAAAGCGGTTGGTCAGCCAGCGTTTCGCGATCCAATCTATGTCGCTGCGTAAAGTCATCGGGTCGCGCTCCAGCGCTGTCAGCACCCGGTCCCATTGCTCGACAATGAATGAATTCTCGCGTTCTCCGAGCTCTCCCTCCTTCTCCAGGAATTTTCTCACGCGTTTGAGATAGGTCCGCTGGATTTCAATTGGGCTGCGGTAGGTTCCGTCGAGCAACTTGATTTTAATGCGGCATGTGGGATCGTGGGAGATCTCCCGCAGCGCCAGAATCGGATCCTCGATTGCGAAAGAGTCGCCGATGCCTTCTTCCTCTATTACCCGCAGGACGAGCATCGAGGTGCCGACCTTCAGCAGCGTGACAAGCTCGCTGAGGTTGCTGTCGCCGACAAGGATGTGGAGCCTGCGGAAGCGATCGATCTTGCTTAGGGGCTCATCGCGGCTGTTGACGATTCCGCGGCGGAAGGTGGTGTCGCTGCTGAGTTCGGAGTCGATGAAATCGGCTCGCTGGCTGATCTGGTAGCCCAGCTTGTTGCCGGTGATCACTTTTCCGGAGCCGCAGAAAATCTGGCGCGTGATCAGGAACGGTATCAGCTCGCGGATGACCAGCTTGAAAAAGGAGCTCTCATTGTGACGGATGCTCCGGCGGGGAATGAGGTAATTCTCATGGCATCCGTAAGTGTTGCCGCGGATGTCGATGTTGTTCTTGCAGACGAGGATTTCTCCGGGATTGCCGTCCTCTCGAATGCGCTGTTCCACGCGCCGACTGAGGTCCTCAATAATCCGCTCGCCGGCTTTGTCATAGGCGACCAGGTCGAAGGGGGAGCGGCATTCGGGCGAGGCGTATTCCGGGTGGTCGCCGGTGTCAAGGTAGAACCGCCCGCCGTTGGAGAGGAACATGCGGTTCTTCTTCATTGAGTAACGACGGCGGTCTTCGAAGCTCGAGAAAGGCTCGCCGCGCGTCTCCGGGTAAAATTTCTCCTCGTAAAGGCGGATCATGCCAGCTTCGTCCATCACGGCGTTGATCATCTCGAAGATCTCGGTGCCGGTGAGAATCTTCTGGCGGTTGGGATCCGCGGGGTAATGCAAAAGCGCGAACTCGGTCTCAAGCCCAATTATCCGGGTCTTCATGGCATGTAATTATATCATAGATATGGGGTTTTAGCCTTAGCAGATTCGGCTCCTACAAGCAGATTTGCCCATAATTACTACGTCGAATTGCGTCGTTTCAGGTCAGTCTTAAGCCTAATTTCAGACTTCTCAACAAGCAAGGAAAACTGTAATTATGGTTGCTGCAGACTGTTTAACCTTCATCTACAATATCCCTCGAAGAGAATGCTGGCTTGACTTGCAGCGGTTAAATCCGCTTCGGAAGTACGGGGTCCGACGTAATACAAAAACGAAGCATGTTGGAGCAGCTTTTCTCTGAACAGCTTGGTGGTTAGACGTCATGAGGGGGACATGTATGTGCGGCTGGCGTATATGTTTGAGAGACTTCACGTTCATCATCGCCATTATGCTATGTTCGACGGCCGTTCTGCCGGCCCAGGAAAAGCAGGATGACAAGAGCGAGGTGTCGCTTTACAACCTGCGGGCCGACCTCGTGGCATTGCCGGTGTATGTCACTTACGACGACGGCCGGCCTGTCCGCGGCCTGTTTGCAGATGATTTCGAGGTTCGCGAGGGGCGCTCGGTGTGTCGAATCGTGGCAGCCGAGTTTATCGACCACATGGCCGAGAGCGCGGCGGCGTATGACACTGCGCTCCCCGAAAGCCGCCGCCAGTTCCTGATGCTGTTCGATTTGAATTTTGTAACGCCCGGAGGGTTGACGGCCGCCCGTCAGGCAGGTTTCGATTTCGTACGCAATTCAGCGGCGCCCGGAGATCTTCTGGCCGTCGCAACGGTCTCCGGGCGGCGGGGAGCCAGGCTGCTGTGTCCTTTTACGGCCAACCATAATTGGGTCAAGGCCGTTTTAGCTGAGATGGGTGCCAAGGATGCCTTAGAGAATGAGCCCGGCGGATTTTCGATGGCCGATATCGAGGACATGATAGCTTTCGGGACGGGCGAGGAGAATGAGGCTGAGCCGACAGGTCCCGTCGATGCAAGTCTTGTCAGTCAGATTAAATCGACTGACAGAAGGCGGTATGAGGCGGTTGTCCTGGGGTACTTCGACGCGCTCGAATTGATGATCCGCGCTCTGCAGCAGATTCGTGGCCGCAAGAACATCGTGCTATTTTCCGACGGCTTCAACATTAGCGCCGGGGCAGCGATGATGAACTCGGTGTTCAACGAACTTCTAACCGAATTCCGCAAGGCCGGGGCTGTGGTCTACGCGGTCAACACTCAGCGGCTGACAGCGGCGGGTGCGGGCCCTTTGGGGCAAACGAACTACGCTTACACGCTGTTCAAGTTCGCCGACGACACCAACGGCGCCGTGTTCTCCAACCGTAACGATCTCGATATCGTGCTTGAAGAAATCTCGCAGAAAACCAGCGCCGGATATGTCCTGCTATTCCAACCTTAAAGGCCGGGGAAACCGGGTGAATCGCGGGAGATCGTGGTCACTGTCAAACGCTCCGGGGTGCGTGTAGATCATCAACGAGGCTACGCCTTCGAGAAATCCTATTCCGATATGAGCCGGGAGGAGCGGCAACTTCAGCTCAACGAGTTCCTGGTCAAAGATATAGTCAGCCAACGGATCCCGTTTCAGTTCGACGTCCACTGCTTTGCCGGCGACGTTGAATATACCAGGGTGCCCGTGGTCATCACCCTGCAGGGAGAAAGCCTGACACGCTTTCAGCAGCGGCGGAGCAAAGATTCAATAGCACTTGAGGTGCACTGCTATCTATTGAGTGAGGATAATATCCCGGTTGATCATTTCCTGGATAAACTCGTCTTCGACACTCCCGAACTTATCCGCCAGCTATCCGACAGGGGCGTAAAATATTACGGCCTGCTCCTGGCTGAGCCGGGGCGATACAAGATCAAGTGCATCCTGCGTGACGACGAACTGGGGATGATCAGCGCCGACATCCACAGAGTGGAAGTGCCCGACTTCAACCTTGGCGAGCTGAGACTTAGCGGCCCCGTGTTCCTGGAGTCGGACAAAGCGAAAAAGATAATCATCAACGAGCAATCCAAGGAGCCCACAGGCAGGCGCGAGGGCAAGCCGGTCAGCTATCCGTTTGTTTTCGGGACAGGCCGCTGGGTGCCGGCGGTCAATCCGGAAGTAGGGTTTTCTACGGCCCAATTGCTCTTCGTCCGAATCCACGGCCTGCAGACTGATCCCGTGGTGAAGGAGCCTGTCATCGACCTGGGATTAGAGATAATCGATGAGTCGGGTGGAGCCGCACCGTTTTCGTCCTGGGCGGTGATCGATCAGTCGGAAAACGAGTCTTATTACGATCTCATTTTCCGGGTGGATTTGAATGAGGTCGAATTGGAGCCGGGTCAGTATCGGCTGCGTTTTAAACTAGCGGACCGGACGAGCGGCAGTTCCGCCGCGGCCGATGCCCCCTTCGTGGTGCAGGGGGAGCGCTAGAAAGCCGTGAGTGATTGGACATGGATTCAAATGTGATTCATTATTGAACCAAGATGCCAAGGGGTGGAATCATGCTTAACAAGGCAGGGGAAATCGGCAGTAAAACCGTAGTATTCGTCCTGATGATTTCAGCCGTTCTCATTTTATCCAGCACAGTTGCGAGGGTATCTGCTCAACAGGAGGATCAGGAGAAGATACCTTATTACCGCGCTGAGACGAGGCTGGTTGCTATCCCGGTTTACGTCATCGATAGAGATGGTGTACCGGTGCGCGGTCTCACAGCGCAGGATTTCGAAGTGCGCGAGGGCCGGCGGACCTGCAGAATAAGCTCGATCGAGTTTATCGATCATATGCAGACGACCACGGATGCCTACGCGATCATCCCTCCCGAGAGCCGGCGGCAGTTCCTGCTGCTTTTCGACCTCAGCTTTTCGAACATAACGGGCGTGCGCAAGGCACAGCAGGCCGGCTACGACTTCCTCATTCACAATACGGCCCCGAACGACCTGATTGCCGTAGCGACGATTTCCGGCAGGGGCGGCATACGCCTGATCTGCCCGTTTGGTCCGAGCCGCGCTCAGGCGGCCCACACCATATCCACTCTCGAGCTCGCCAACCAATTGAAGTATCGGGATCCCGCAGGTTTCGCATTCGACAATGTCCTGGGTCAAGCGGAAAAGGAGATCTCCGACCTCTCGCAGTTAGCACAAGAAGAAGACTTGAGCGCGAGGGAAGCCGCGAATAACGAAGCAATGACAATGGCGATGGAGCAGTTGCGGGATACTCTGAGGATGGCGCGCCGGGCTGACGACAAGATCTACGGCGATCTGATCGGCCGCTACGTTGCGGTATTCAAAATGTTATCGCAGGGTTTGGCAAGTATGCGCGGCCGCAAGAACATCGTGTTGTTTTCCGAGGGCTTCGACCAGGACTCGGTCACGGGCATGAACATGGCCGAGCTGGCCAGCCAGTCCGAGGCCTGGGCGACGATGAATATCCAAAACACCACTTCCGCCGACATCTCGGTGCGTCAGAGCCAGCAGGACCTGCTCGGCTCATTTCAGAAAGTGCTTCGCGAATTCAGCCAGGGCAACACGATCTTCTATGTCGTCGACGTCAGCCGCTTCTCCGAGGATTCTACGGCCGCCACCGGCAGGCGCAACACACAAGCTTCGCTACTGCAGTTCGCCGATGAGACAAACGGCGAGCTCTACAACAATCTCAACGATCTGAGCGTTGCGCTGGATGACATAGCCAACAGAACCAGCGCAAGCTATCTGGTGGTCTTCGAGCCGTCCAAACAGGGTAAGCCGGGCGAATTCCGCAAGGTCGATATCAAAGTCAAGCAGTCGGGCTTAAAAGTCAATCACCAGATGGGCTATTCCTTCGAGAAAGAGTACAGCAAGCTTAATCCGGCGGAGAAGCAGATGCAGCTGGCCGAATTCGTGGTGAAAGATATTCTCAGCAACCGCATCCCGTTCAACTTCGACGCCCAGGTTTTCGATGGCAACGAGAGCCGCGCCCGCGTGCCAGTGGTGGTGGAGATCTCCGGCACCAACGTTGCAGATAATAAGATGAAGCGCAGTGCCGACGGTATTCAGCTCGAGGTTTTCGGTTACCTGCTGGGCGAGAATAACATTCCCGTGGATTTCTTTTTCGATTTGCTTTTATTCACGACACCCGAGGATATCCAGAAACTCTCGGAAGGAAAGATCAAGTATTACAACCTGCTCACGGGTCCTCCGGGGCGCTACAAGGTCAAGTGCATAGTGCGCGACAGCGAGCTGGGAATGATCAGCGCCAACATCAGGACCATCGAAATACCGGATTTCAAGAAGCGCGAACTGCGTTTCAGCGGCCCGGTATTCATCGATCTAAGCCCCGTTGCGGTCAGCATCTTCCATAACGTCAACATGCAGCCGGTCGGGCGGCGAGAGGGCCATCCCGTGGACTATCCTTACCAGTGGGGTCAGAGGACACTCGCTCCTGCGATAAATCCGGAGGTCAACGACAGGATGCCCGACCTGATGATGGTGCGCTGCCACGGCCTTGACATGTCGAGCGGCCAGCCGAGAGTCAACCCCGTTTTCGAGGTGATCGATTCGTCCGGCGCCGCCAAGGAGATCAAGCCCGAGGCGCTTTTCGACCGCAGGCAGGATCTCAAGGCCGGCACATACGACCTGATTTTCCAGTTCCGGCTGGCGCAGCTGGGTCTCAGGCCCGGCCAGTACCGCCTTCGCCTGAAACTGACGGACGCGGCGAATAACAACAGCGGTGCTGCCGACGTGCCGTTTATGGTTCCGGGAAACTGAGAAAGTTCTGATTATTATTAAGCAGAGGGCCGGTTCGCTCCGGCCCTTTTCTTTGCCATTGTGGCTGCAGGAAGGCTGCGAAGTAAATGCCGGCTCGATGCTTGGTTTACCCTTTGCCCGGGCGTTGTTACAATTCATCCAAAGAACTGATTCGGATCGGATGCGATTATGGCTGTCCCCAAGATCTGCGGTATCGAGCAGGAATATGCGATTGCGCTGTCCGGAGGCGTCTCCTACGACCCGATACAATTGTCGTATCTGGTTGTCAACTCGTTCGAGCGCGTAGCCGCACAGACAGCCTGGGACTACGCTGAGGAGACCCCTTTCCTCGATGCCCGGGGTTTTTCCTACGACGACACCGCCATTCAGATCAGCCACAACGACAACCTGAGAATCAACAACCTGCTCGTCAACGGAGCGCGGTTCTATGTCGACCACGCCCACCCGGAATTCTCCACCGCCGAATGCCTTAGCGTGCGCGACCTCATCGCCTTCGACCGGGCCGGAGAACGCGTGCTGGACATTGCTCGCGAGGAGGCAGCCAAGCAGATAACGGACGGGCGCGAAATTCTGATTTTCAAGAACAATTCCGACCACCAGGGCAACTCGTACGGCTGTCATGAGAACTACATGGTATCGACGGAGCTCTACCAGCGCTTGTTCCTTCCCACGCAGCCCCGGGACGGCTCCAAGCCGATAATGGCAATTCTCATCCCTTTCTTTGTCACCCGCCAGATCCTTTGCGGCGCCGGTAAGGTCGGCAGTGAGAACGGCACGCCGTCGGTGGACTACCAGATTTCGCAGCGCAGCGATTTCTTCGAGATCACCATGGGAGCAAACACAACGGCCAACCGCCCGATCATCAATACGCGCGACGAACCGCACGCCGACAAGACGCTCTTCCGCCGCCTCCATGTGATCGTGGGTGACTCCAACATGTGCGAGGTGGCCGGCATGCTGAAGGTCGGCACAACCAAGCTCGTGCTTTCGATGCTCGAGGACGATGTGCTCGATCTCGATTTCTCGCTGGAGCAGCCGGTGAGATCGTTGATCGATGTCAGCCACGATGTCTCCCTGAAGCACACCTTGGCTCTGGAAGGAGGGGGGACGATGACGGCGCTGCAGATCCAGCGGGAATTTCTGGCGGCGGCGGAAGACTACTGCAGCATGCGGCCCGAACATGACACCGACGAGAACCGCATGATCATCGGCTACTGGCGCGAGACTCTCGATACGCTGGAGGAGGAGCCGATGCTCCTGGTCGGCAAGCTCGACTGGGTCACCAAGCGCCACCTGTTGCAGCGCTACATGTCGAGAAAGGAACTCGGATGGCGCCACCCGCGGGTGAGGCGGATGGATATCCTTTACCACGATATCAGGCCCGAGCGTGGGTTGTTTCACATCCTCGAGCGCGAAGGGAAAACGGAGCGGATCGTTGACGACTCGGAAAGAGTCAAATACTTTATAGGGAATCCGCCCGATGACACCAGAGCCTGGTTCCGCAGCCACTGCTTGAGAAAGTTCGGCGATTTCGTGGTCGAGGCAAACTGGGACGTCCTCACATTCAGCACCGGCGATAGGCGGCTGCGGCGCATCACGCTCGGCGATCCCTCCAAGGGAACGCGGGAGTTGCTCGAAGGCGTCCTGAAAGAATCCGATACGATCGGCAGATTGCTGGAGATATTACAGCATTAACTCCGTGGCTGCCGAATCGGCTGATACAGCGAATTCCCGCCGGGCTCACGGCGGTATGAAAACAAGAGGCAATTAACATGGCCGAAAAACAGAAACACAAGAAGGACAAGCACAGCAAAGAGGCAAGCCGCGAAGAGCAGGCTGAGGACCTCGAGCGCAAGGGAGAAGAGCTCGAGGAACGCCTCGATGAGCTCGATGATCTCATCGACGAGGCTCTCGACGAGGACGAAGAGGAGGCTGAGGAGCAGGCTCAACGCTTTGTCGACGGCTTCAAACAGGAAGGAGGCGAGTGATGCCGTTGTATCTGGATCACAGCGATCCCAGTTTTCTAGGTTTGCTCGAACGGCATTATCCCGAGCTGGTCCCGCGCATCGACGCGTTGCCGCCGGGAGTGGTGGCAGCGGCCAACGCAACGACGATCGTGGCGCTCACTCATAAGGACGGTGTGCTGATCGCGGCCGACAGGCGGGCAACCCTCGGCGGGCATATCGTGATGAGCGAGGACGTGGTGAAGGTGTTCAAGACCGACGAGCAGAGCGCCATCGCCATCGCCGGGACATTCGGGCCCGCCGTCAAGATGGCTAAGCTGTTCAAAACCGAACTGGAGCACTACGAGAAGATAGAGGGGATTCCACTTAGCCTCGAAGGTCGGGCGAACAAGCTCAGCCAAATGATCGAGATGAACTTCCCCGCGGCGGTTCAGGGACTCCCGGTGATGCCGATTTACGCCGGATTCGACAAGCAGAATGGCAAGGGTGTTATCTTCGAGTACGACATCACCGGCGGAACTTTCGTGAAACCGCAGGCCGAGCCTTATGCGGCCAGCGGCAGCGGCGGCGACCGCGCCAGGGCGACCTTCGAGCATTTCTTCAAGGAAGATATGACGTTTGAGGAGGCACGCGACCTGGTGATCCGCGCGCTCGGTTTCGCCGCAGAGAAAGATACCGCGACCGGCGGCAAACGTTTCATCGTGATGGATATAACCAACGAGGGGGTTCAGGACGTCTCCCCCGTGGAGGAGGGTTGATATGTTTGACCTGAGCAATTTCATCAGCCCCAAGCAACTGCTGGCGATGAAGCAGGAGGTCGTCGAAGACACCCTCGCCATGGCCTACCCGATAGTCGCGCTACATTATTGCGACGGGATAATGATACTTGCTGAGAATCCCTCGATCAGCCTGCAGAAGACCTCCGAGATATACGACCGCATCGCCTTTGCCGGGACCGGCGTTTTCAATGATTACGAGCGCCTTCGCAAGGCCGGCGTGCAACATGCGGACATCAAGGGTTTCCAGTACAGCCGCATCGACGTCTCCGCCCGCTCAATCGCGAGCGAGTACAGCACAGTCCTCGGCGACATCTTCATGCGCCAGCAGGTACCAATGGAGGTCGAGATCCTTGTGGCCGAAATCGGTAACACCCCTAAGGACAACCGGATGTATTCGATTCCCTTCAGCGGGGGCCTGATTGAGGAGCAGGGGATAGCCGTGATCGGCGATTACCTCAAAGCTGCGGAGGGCATAATCAAGGGAAAGATCAGGCAATTTATATTTGAGCAAGATCTCTCGGCCGACCTGCCGCTTGCCGAGGCGGCTAAGCTCGCTGCGACGGCGATCGGAGCGGTGAGGGAAGGCGGCGCGATCAACGTTGCCAACATCGAATTGGTTGTGCTGGATCGTACTATTGAGATCGAGCGCAAATTCCGCCGCTTCAGCAGCGAAGAGATAGTGGCACTCATGACTTGAGTTCATCTCAGTCCGGCCAATAAAACGGAACGGGCGGCCTGAAGGCCGCCCCTGTAACGGCTCACAGGGCGAGTGATTGCCTCAACCGAAGTATGCCTGCAGCGCATCGTGGAGTGCATTTGAAAGAGCGCCTTGATAATCAGGGGCTGCAACGATTACTTCTTCTTTGGGATTGCTGATAAAACCGGCCTCCACGATAACAGCGGGGGGGCGAGTGTGGCTCAGGACATAGAGATTCTTGCGTGGTTTCATACCGCGGTTCCTGATGCTGAATTTGCCTCCGACGGAATCGAATCGCTCTGAAATGAGCTCCGCGAGGCGCTTGCCGTTGCTCGACGTGTGCCAGTGCAACACCTCAAAGCCGCGGGCGGAGGGCAGATGAAACGAATTGTAGTGCAGGCTGATAAAAAGATCAGCGTCCGCCTCGTTGCACATGCGGCAACGCTCGGCGAGATCGCGGTAGAGTGCGGCTTTATTATCAACAGCGCCGCCCGAGAGATCCTCATCCTTCTCCCGAGTCAAGATGGTATCCACTTCATTAGATGCGGCCTCGCGAACACTAAGCGCGAGCCGCAGCGTGAGGTCCTTTTCCAAGAAGCGGGCGCCCTCGGCGCCGGTGAATCGTCCGCCGTGGCCGGGATCGACACAAACCAAAGGTTTATCCGGCATATTCGATCCTCCTAAAGCTTACACGCACTCGCAGGTGAACCGACCTGTAATATCAGACGAGTGCGCTTTCCTGGCCGGAATCCATGACGAATAGGCAGGAAGACTGCGCATTCTCGGCAATGTCCCTGACGGTGGGGCATTTTATCCCGGGTGCCAGACCGAAGATATTGATGTCGCCCCCGTCCGACTTGAGGTCCTTTCGCTCCAGCCAGACATAAAGAGGCATTCACTTGTCGGTGCAAAGAGGAGACATTACATCGGCTCTCTCAAGAACAAGCAGCAGCGCATCAAGGCGTGAAAAGGTGGTGCGTGAGGAAGTAGTCAGCTGACGCTTTCATGAATCACCTCTCGCAGCAGACACGCCAGTTTCTTGTCCTCGTGGTCGATGTGTTTGACGATCTCTTGCGCTCTCGGAGTAAGACGGCGGTAACCCCAGTGTGATCTCCGCTTGGTCTCGTCCCAACCTTCACGCTGAAAATAAAGCGGCAGGTTGGCATCGAAATAGGAAATGCTGTCTGCATCTTTGAGCAGATCGGAGCCGGGATCGCCACCCACCTCATGGAACTCTACCAGTTGACAGGCCTCCTCCACAATATTTCGTTCCACACCGCAAGCGGTCAGAATCGGGCGCAGTATTTCAGCGCTGTTTCGGGCATGGGCTGCCTTGAAGGCGTCGTAATTGTCGAAGTCTGCTCGTCTTACCTTGGTTCTCTCGATTGCCCGATCGATGTCATGGGCCAGTGCCGCCAGCTGTAAGGCTTCGCTGGCATCCGGTTCCAGCCGTAAAAGCCACTCCAATGTGTTATCAGCGTGACACGGATCTTCAGGCACCTGTGAGCCTGCAATGATCAGTCGGATTTTCTGTTTCGCACATTCGATGTTAGCCAACACGCGCAACCCTGACACGGCGCATGGTCTCAACATTCATCACAACGGCAATAATCACAAGCACCGGGAGTACCATATTCGTCGCTGCCCCAAGAAAGATGAGAAACACACGTACATCCCGCCCCATCCGCAGCCCGGCCTCACCCCCGGCTTTGATGCGCTCGCGCATCATGTTGTCGTATTTGTCGGCGGTGTAGCTCAGCATGAACGAGCCGATAATGGCCATGAAGCCGGTGAAGAGAACCCAGCCGTTCGCTTCCCTTGCCAGCAGGTGCCAGGTCAAGCCGAACAGCAGGAAGGCGCCGGCATAGCGGTCCAGCACTGCATCGAACCAGCCGCCGAAGTCGCTGCTTTGGTACTTAAGTCTGGCCACTTCGCCGTCGCAACCATCGATGATGGATGCGAACTGTGCCAGAACACCACCGATGAGCAAGGAGATATATCCACCTATCACAAACAATCCTGCGGCCACCAGGGAACACAGAAACGAGAACAGGGAAATTTGATTGGGCGTAATATTGAGTTTCACCAAATGGCGGGAAAACATCACGGAAAGGGGGCGGTTCAAGTACCGTGATACCGGCCCGTCGGTCGGCTTGTCTCGGAGGCGGTCCAGCAGGGCCTTCTCCGCCCTTTTGAAGGACGCAGGATCGTCCACATCAATCCAGAAACTGCTTGAAGAGATCGCTTTGGCGCGTCCTTCTTCAGCCAGGACACGTATCGCCCCGGACAGTGTCGTATCGCCGTCTTTTTCCATATTTTGTTCCAATGCCTCAAAGATGGCGGAAGAGCAGAGAAAAATACCGGTATCGAAGCCGTTGAAAGCGGTTATCCCCTTGCCGATATCACAGATCTTCCCGTTTTTCACCCTAACGAGAGTCACATCATCCATGTCAATGAGGGTATTGTGAATATCGCTATCCACTACGAGCGCCACTTCTCCATCGGGCAGGGAAAGGGTCGTCAAGGCGCGGACAAGCTCCGGATCGAAGAGATGATCCGCCATGAGCAGCAGAAACGGCTCTTGCAGAACGTCCCGTGCCCTGAGCACTGAAAGGCCGTTTTCTTTTTCCCAATCTTCATTCACCAGTGGCATGATCCGAATTGCGAGACGTTTCGCCAGCCGTTCCAGAAAATCACGGACCAAGTCGCTCTGCCAGCCGATGACAACGTAAAACTCGTCCGCGCCGGCTTCCATGGCGGAGCGGATCACACGTTCGATAAGGGGAATGCCCAGAATGGGAATGAGGGGCTTGCTGTCACCTTTCTGCCGTAGTCGGCTGCCATTGCCCGCCGCAATAATCAGACACTTTATCCCCATCACCTCAGTCGCCATTGATAAAATGTTCCGTCATCTGGAACGCTTCATTATCGGTGAACTGCTGCAGTGGATGTTTGCAGAAATAGGCCGATGGCGCTTTCAGTATGCCGCCCTGTCCACGGCTCAACGCCAGTTTGGCGCACCGGATGGAATCGATCGCCACGCCGGCCGAGTTGGGGGAATCCTCCACCGACAAACGCAGCTCGAGATTCATGGGCACATCACCGAACATCTTGCCCTCCATGCGGATGAAACAGACCTTGTTGTCGTTCTGCCAGGGCACATAATCACTGGGGCCGATATGGATGTTGTCATCTTCCATGCGTTGGGCGGCTACGGCCTGTACGGCCTCGGTCTTGGACACTTTCTTGGAAGCCAAGCGGTTGCGGTCGAGCATGTTGAGAAAGTCGGTGTTGCCGCCGGTATTGAGCTGGTAGGTGCGCTCCAGTTTGACACCACGCTTTGCGAATAGATCAGCCAGCACGCGGTGGGTAATGGTCGCACCCAGCTGGGACTTGACGTCGTCACCGATAAGGGGAAGACCCGCCTCTTCAAAACGCCTCGCCCAGAGTCCTTCAGAATCGCTGGCGATAAAAACCGGAATATTGTTGACGAGGGCTAAGCCGGCCTTCAACGCACAGCAGGCATAAAACCGGGTCGCCTCCTCGGAACCGACCGGGAGGTAGTTCAAGAGAATTTCGGCGCCGGTGTCCTTCAGTATCTTAACGATTTCTTCTTCGGTCGGTTCCGGCTCGTCTGCCAGTACAAAAGTGCGCTTTTCGTCGTAATTATTCATATGTTCCGAAAACCCATCCAGGACTCTTCCCATTTGAACGGTAACTCCAGATGGGGGGGGGGCGGAATAGAAAACCGCAGTACAGTTAGGAGCGGAAAAAATGGCCTCGTGCACATCGATGCCGACTTTGCGTTTGTCGGTATCGAAGGCCGCAACGACCTCGATGTCGCCCGGTTTGTACCCGCCAATCTCCCAATGCATCAGGCCAATGGCATTTTGCGGGGACTTTTCCCGATAGTAGTGGATGCCCTGTATCAAAGAACTGGCGCAGTTTCCAACTCCAACAATAGCGATTTTTATATTGCCCATAGCTTTATTGATCTCCTTATATCTTCTCTCGATAAATGCGTTCCCTCCTTTGGCTTGTCACCCAGTCGTCGATTGAAGCGCCATCGAGCTCCAATTTGGGGGGCGGGAATCTCACCTTCCTGGGCTATCCGATAGAGCTTGGTCCGGCTAGGCTTCAAGTACTCGGCCAACTCATCAATAGTGAGCCATTTGCCAGTCTTCACAATCACCTTTCAATTACGATTAGGTGACGCTCAATCATTGGATGCCAACTGATGATAATAATATAGAACAGGTTAAGATTAAAGCCAGGATTTTGTGTCGGTTCAATATGAGTGAATGTGCCCGCACCATCCTCGACCGAATCGCTTCCGGCCGAATCTCCTGATCAGCCTCCCGACACTTTCCAGCGGCCTCCGATTGACAGAGCCCCTATGAGCGGCGCAGTTCGTCGTCGGGATTGGGAAATGATTCGAGAGCCCTTCGCTTGAACTTACTCAGCGCATCGGTACTATGCCCCCCTGTACTTATTTCCTATGCCTGCCCGTTGGTTGCGGTGCAGCACGGGCCGAATGATTTGATTGGCGGAATTCTAATTTGGGGAGGCTCTTCTGGGAAAGGAGTAACGCCCAGCGATGTTTCCTGTTGATCGCCCCGTGGCCCGATTCCTCGATTCGGACGTTGGAGATCGGCCTCTTTTCCGGTCACGCATCAGCGTGATGTTTGTTTCACCGCAGAGGACGCCGGGATCGCAGAGAAAAAATAGTGACTAGTAAAAAGGTCACTCCAGTTTCATTTTCAAATGCCTGCCCGCATGAGGAAATCCCGCCGCAGGCGGGACTGTCCCCTTTTTCGCGGGCGGGGATTACGCGCATAAGCAATTTCTCGGTGCTCGCAGGAAAAAGAGGGGCAGAGGAGCAATTCACCTTTCCGGGAAATCAGGGACTTACTGGGGCGGGAACAGCGGCTGGCATCGAGGGCACAAATCTTGAGAGATTCACCGCGGTGCGTCAGCGCTCTATCCTTCTCAACATTCTTTGCTTGCCGTTGACCGTAAAGCGGATTTGCTCGGCCTTGCCGGAGGCGAACGAAAGGAATTCCACCTGGCCGT
>CBFCZO010000010.1:0-57849 GCA_965602675.1 uncultured bacterium
TCAACCAGCTCAAGGTTCGCCTCGCGGGCCGGCCAGGCCTGCTCTGTTTCGAGGGGGAATTCGACGAGAAATTCTCCGTCGGGATTCTGAAGGGTTTAAGGAACGATGCCGATTCCTCCCTGAGCGTCGATGTGCTGATGGGGCTCACCGGTGGTCGCACCCGGCCGTCCCCGGTGGACATATTCGGCAATACGAGATTCGGCGGGGCGTTCCCCATACCCGACGGCCTGCCGCGTGAGCTGATCGGGAAATACGAAGCTATACTTTGGAAAACAAACCTCAGCATGAAGAAACCGAGTGACTCCAGGACTAACGAAATCCCCGATGAGACGCTTCAGGAACTCAGAGATTTCGGCTACATACATTAGTTACTCCGAGTTGGAAGGGCAGGGGAGCGGTAAAGTCGAACTCAATCCCGCTGAGAGGCATAGGAAAACAGCGCGATTGGCACCGACACAACATCACGGAGGATCGCATTTTGAGGCCGGCGTGTGACGAAACTCGTTGAAATTTCCCGGTAAAAGGGCTTGACCTTAAAAGCTCGATGACTATGATATGGGGTCTCAATTCGGAACCCGGGAGGGATTCCGGAAGCAAGCAGAGTAAAACATATGATAATCGGCCTCGAATTGGTCTGATTCGACATTATCCTCAGATTCCCCGCTCCGGGGAGCGGGGAGCCGATAATTGATTTTCTGGAGTAAGCGATGAAAGGATTCACCGTATGGTTCACCGGCCTGCCTTGCAGCGGTAAAAGCACACTGGCACTGCGGCTGAGAGAAGTCCTCAACGAGCGCGGGATTAATAAAACTGAGATTCTCGACGGCGATGTGGTTCGCACAAACCTCAGCAAGGGCCTCGGCTTCTCTAAAGAAGACCGCGACATCAACATCCACCGCATCGGCTTTGTCTGCGGCCTGCTGAGCCGCAACGAGGCGATCGCCATCGCCGCCGCTATCAGCCCCTACCGCGCAATCCGCAACGAAGTGCGCGGGATGATTGACAACTTTGTCGAGGTTTACGTCAAGGCCCCGGTCGAAGTGCTGGCTGAGCGCGACGTCAAGGGGATGTGGAAGAAGGCCCTGGCGGGCGAGATCAAGAACTTCACCGGCGTAGACGACCCTTACGAGGCTCCCGAGAAGCCCGAGGTGATCGTCGAGACCGATATTGAAACGGTCGAGGAGAGCGTCGGCAAGATCATCAAGACGCTTGAGGCTCTCGAGTACATTCCTCCCGCGGAGGACGATTCCTACTCCGCCGAGGAGGAGGAGAAGATCAAGGAGCGCTTGAAGTCGCTGGGTTACATCTAATCCAGCAGCGCTAGGATCAACGTGGGCAATACCAGCAAGCGTGACAGGCAGAGGGTTTGCGTCGTCGGCCTCGACGGCGTTCCCCATTCACTGCTCGCGAGGCTTGCCGGCGACGGCACGATGCCCGCTGTGGCGGAGTTGATCTCGCTCGGCCAATTGTATCGCATGCGCGCGTCGCTGCCCGAGATCAGCGCCGTCTCCTGGACATCGTTCGCGACAGGCGCCAACCCCGGCCGCCACGGCATTTTCGGCTTCGTGGATCTCAAACCCGACTCCTACGAATTGCGCTTTCCCAACTTCCACGATTGCCGCGCGGCTACAATCTGGGAGCGGCTCGGCGGCGCAGGGGGATCCAGCGTAGTGATCAACCAGCCGTTCACCTACCCGGCGAGGTCGATGCGCGGCTTCCTGGTTGCCGGCTTCGTCGCACTCGGTCTGGAGCGCGGCGTCCATCCGCCCGACCTGGCGCCGAGGTTGAAACAGGTTGGCTACTCGATCGACATCGATACTATAGCCTGCCGATCAGACCGGGAGCGCCTCTGGCGCGAGCTGGACGAGACCCTCGAGGGCCGGCGCAGGGCGGTGGAGATGCTCTGGAAAGAGGATTGGGATTACTTCCAGGTGGTGGTTACCGGCACCGACAGGATGCAACATTTCGCCTGGGATCACCTGGTCGACCCGGCGGCGGAGTTTCACCGGGAGGCGATCGCTTATTACCGCAACGTCGACCGCCTCGTGGGCGAAATGTGGAATAGATTCCGGGATCTCGAGGGCGGCGATGAGGCGATCGAGCGCTTCTATGTCCTCAGCGATCACGGCTTCTGCGGCATCGAGCAGGAGGTCTACCTCAACCGCTGGCTCCAGCAAGAGGGCTACCTCGAATTCGACTCCCCCCAGGAATCGCTCGAAGAGATTACCGAGGGCAGCCGCGCCTTCTGCCTCGATCCCGGAAGGATCTTCATCAACCGCAAAGGCCGCTTCCCGCGCGGTTCGGTTTCCGATGGCGGAGCCCCGGCCTTGGCGCAGGAGATCGCCGCAAAGCTGAAGCGCCTCGAATTCGAGGGCAAGCCGGTCATCCGTGAAGTGTTCGCTCGCCAAGAGATTTACAGCGGGCCGTTTGTTTCGCAGGCCGCCGACCTGATCGCCGTCGGCAATGAGGGATTCGACCTCAAGGGAAGGCTCGGATCCGATGAAGTTTTCGCGCGAACCGATCTGACCGGAATGCACACGTGGGATAATGCGTTTGTTATCACGGGAGCATTGCTTGAAACGCCGTTAACAATTCACGATCTTGCGGCTAAGATAGAAAATCGCCTTGGTATTGAAAGGAAATAAGGATGCTGAGAGGGATCACGAGAAAAACCGGCTTCTGGTGCCTGCTGGCTGCGTGGCTCCTGCTGGGAGTGCCCGCGGCGGCGCCCGCCTACATCGGCCCCGGAGCGGGCTTCGCCTTCATCTCGTCATTCCTTGTGCTGTTCGCGGCCATCGGCATGGCGATCATCACCCTCCTCACATTCCCGATACGCTGGATGTGGCGCCTGATCTTCCGCAAGAATCCCTACAAGAAAGCCAGAGTAAAGCGCGTGGTGATACTTGGGCTCGACGGCCTTGATCCCACGCTGACGCAGCGTTTCATGGACGAAGGAATGCTGCCCAACCTCAGCAAGCTGTCCGAGGAGGGCACGTTCACGCCGTTGCGCACAACCTTCCCCTCGATCAGCCCCGTCGCCTGGTCATCATTCTCGACAGGCGGCAATCCCGCCCGACACAACATCTTCGACTTCCTCAGCCGCGACCCGAACACTTACCTTCCCGACCTCAGCTCAGCGCGTATCGGAACGACGCAGCGCAAGCTGCGCCTCGGGCCGATCGAGATCCCGTTGGGCACCAAGCCGGTAATCGAAGGATTCCGGCGCAGCAAGAGCTTCTGGACGGTGCTGGGCGAGCACGGCATCCTCAGCCAGGTCATCCGTGTGCCGATCACCTTCCCGCCGGAGAAGTTCAAGGGGATGATGCTGAGCGCGATGTGCGTGCCCGACCTGCGCGGTACCCAAGGAACGTTTACTCTCTACACCACCAATGAGGCGCGCGTCGCGGGAGCAACGGGCGGCGTCTTCGTCAAGGTGGAACGCGAGGGAGATGTGATCCGCGGCGAGCTGATCGGACCCGATCTCGGCACGGAAGGAACGTCGGGAGGAGTGTCCGGCGGCGACCTGGGCGGCGGCGCCGGCCCGGAACAAGCAGAAGAGGCCGCCACGGCTCTCAAGGTTCCTTTCACGCTGCGGATGACCGGCAGCGATTCGGCGGTTCTCGAGCTGCCCGACGAAAAAGTGGAATTGAAGCGAGGCGAATACAGCGGATGGGTCAGCATTAGCTTCAAGGTGGGCTTCATGAAGAAAGTACGCGGCATAGCTCTCTTCATGCTGACCAAGACCGAGCCGCATGTAGAGCTTTACGTCACGCCGATCCAGGTCGATCCCCTCAAGCCGTCCCTGCCGATCTCTCACCCAGCGTTTTACGCGATCTACCTCGGCAAGCTGCTCGGCCCCTACGCCACACTCGGCCTGGCGGAGGACACCTGGGGTCTTGAAGAGGGTGCGATCGATGATGACGCTTTCCTTGCCCAGACTTACCTCTACCACGCCGAGCGCGAGAAAATGCTCTTCAACGCGGTTGAGAAGACGAAGCGCGGCGTGGTGGTCTGCGTCGTCGACGCTACCGACCGCATCCAGCACACCTTCTGGCGCTACCGCGAGGACGGCCGCCCTGCGATGCGCGATAAGGCGTCGCAGAAACACATCGAAGCGATCGAGGATCTCTACCGCCGCATGGACGATCTGGTCGGCCGCCTGCGCGCCAAGCTCGACGACGACACCGTGCTGATCGTGATGAGCGACCACGGCTTCAAGCCCTTCAATGTCGGCGTGCAGCTCAACTCCTGGCTCTACAAGAACGGCTATTTGTCGCTCAAGCCGGGAGTCAGCAGCAGCGACACGGATTGGTTCACCGACGTCGACTGGGGCCGCACGCGCGCCTACGCATTCGGCCTCGCCGGGATCTATATCAACCTCAAGGAGCGCGAGGCGCAGGGAATTGTCAAGCCCGGAGATGAGTATCAGAGAATGAAAGCAGAGTTGGTCGAGAAGCTTTCGGGGCTGGAAGATCCCGCGACAGGAAAGACTGCGATCGTGGATGCATTCGACACGGAACAGATCTACAGAGGACCCTACAAGTCCAACGCGCCCGACCTGCTAGTCGGATACAACATCGGCTACCGCGCTTCATGGGATTCGGTCACCGGCAAGGTCGGCGGTGAGGTTTTCCAGCCGAACGAGAAAGCCTGGAGCGGCGATCACTGCATCGACCCGAGGCTGGTGCCCGGCGTATTTTTCTGCAACCGCAGCATAGACGGCGCCAACCCGCACATCAGCGACATCGGGCCTACGGTGCTCGACCTCTTCGGCGTCGAGGTGCCGCCGTTCATGGACGGCAAGCCGCTGCTAGAGGAAAAAACCGAAGCCCGGCTATAGGGGATACAGAGAAATGAGCAACAGTGACCGCAACGGCCGGATGGACCGCCGCGATTTCCTCCGCACAGTAGCGGGCGGCGCGGCGGCCGCAGGCATGGCCCTTCCACTCGCCTCCTGCGGCAGCGCATCCGCAGCGACAAAAAAGAAAGTCATCGTCCTCGGCCTTGACGGGCTCGATCCAAACATCGTGCGCATGATGATAGAGCAGGGGCGGATGCCCAACTTCAAGAAGCTGGCCGAGACGGGATCGTTCAAGAAGCTAGGCACCACGATGCCGGCGCTCAGCCCGGTCGCCTGGAGCAGCTTCATGACCGGCATGACACCTGCAGGCCACGGGATAGTCGACTTCCTTGCGCGCGATCCTAAAACCTACTCACCGCACTTCTCGATCTACGAGACGCGCGACGTCAAGATGGAGTTGCCGATCGGCGATATCCGTCTTCCGATCAGCGGCGGCGGCGCCTACAATCTGCGCAGCGGTCGACCCTTCTGGGGTTACCTCAAGGATCGAGGCATACCCTCGGTGGTCGTCAAGATCCCGACGGATTTTCCGGTCAACGAAGACGCCACCCGCGCGATCAGCGGCATGGGCACTCCTGATGTCGCCGACGCCTACGGCATGTTCTCCTACTTCACCAGCGACTACCTGGAAGAGTACCCCGGCGTCACCGGCGGCCGCGTATTCTACGTCGACGAGGTGGACGGCGTGGTTGGCGCCGATTTGATCGGCCCTGCCGACTCGTTCCACGCCGCCCGCGACACCAGCGAGGACGAGTACGCCAACTACGCCAAGGTGCCGTTCAGGGTCTACATCGATCCGGTCAACCCGGTTGCGCGGATCGAAATCCAGGGCCAGCGAATCCTCCTGAAGGTCGGAGAGTACAGCGACTGGGCAAAGGTAAGCTTCGAGATGCTGCCGATGCTCGCCAGCGTCTCGGGCATAGTCCGCTTCTACCTCAAGGAAACTTATCCCCACTTCAAGCTCTACGCCACGGCGATCAACATCGACCCCGAAGCGCAGGCGATGCCCGTTACCTTCCCGGCGGAATACGGCGGCGACATCGCCAGGGAAATCGGCCCGTTCTGGACCAAGGGCCTGCCGGCCGACACCAAGGCGCTCGACTACCGGATCATCGACGACGAGGCTTATGTCAAGCAAGCAGAGCTGATTCTGAAAGAGCGCCTGGCGCTCTTCGACTACGAATGGTCGCGCTTTGACTCCGGATTCCTGTTCTTCTACGTCTCCAGCACCGACCAGGACGCCCACATGCTGTGGCGCAATATGGACGCTTCGCACCCGATGCACAAGGAAGGCGATCCGCGCTACGCCGGCTACATCCACTGGCTTTACGAGCAAATGGACGGCCTCCTGGGTAAGGTGTTGCCTGCGGTGGACGACAACACGCTGCTGCTGATCGCTTCCGACCACGGCTTCATGCAGTTCGGGCGCCAGTTCCACCTCAACACCTGGTTGAGGGAGAAAGGCTACCTGACAATCAAGCCCAAGGCGGAGAAAAAGCGTCTGACCAGCACGCGGGATATCGACTGGAGCAAGACCGTCGCCTATGGCATCGGTTTCAACGGCCTCTACCTCAACATCAAGGGTCGCGAGGGCGAGGGGATTGTCGAGCCGGGACAAGAGAAAAAGCACATCGATCGGATAACGGCCGGGCTGCAGGAGGTGGTCGACAGCGACACCTCGATCCGCCCGATTCACAAGGTTTACAGTCGAGAGGAAGTTTACCAGGGCCCGCTGATGGCCGAGATGCCCGAGTTGCTGGTCGGCTACACACCTGGCTACAGAGTTTCCAGCGATTCGGCCATGGGGTCGACGGGCAAGGGAATAATTGACATCAATCCGTGGGCCTGGAGCGGCGACCACTCGATGTCACATGTCCTCGTTCCCGGCACTCTGCTGAGCAACAGGAAAGTGATTAAGAGCAATCCAAACATCGTCGACCTGCCTGTGACGATCCTGGATTTCTTCGGCATCGACAAGCCGAAGCGGATGGTCGGCGGCTCGATCTTCAAAGCATAAGGGGAGGGGAGATGGCAAAAATTAAAATCAACGACGAACTGTTCGAGAAGGTGAAGAAGTACAGCGAGATCGCCGGCTACTCGTCGGTTGAGGAGTTCGTCCAGCACGCGCTCGAGAAGGAAGTGGCGCAGCTCGATGACGCCGGTGACGACGAAGACGCCGTAAAGAAGAAGCTGCAAGGCCTCGGCTATCTCTAAAATAATTATCTGCTCCCGTAATCGGGGGACGGAAGGGTGATGAGTTTTTTCAACGCGATATTGAATACCATTTTCGATACCTATTTCGGCCTGACAGGGATGCTGAGCGGCGACGCCGCGCTCTGGATCATCTCTGCGCTCGCCGGTATCCTGCTGTTGCTGATCTTCAAGATCACCAGCAACCAAAACGCCATCAAGCGGACCAAGGAGCGGATATCCGCCTCCTTCCTCGAGGTCCGGCTGTTCAAGGACGACATGAGCCAGATGATGAGCGCCCAGGGACGGATCTTCGGCAGCGCTTTCCGCTACATGGGGCACGCGATGATGCCGATGCTGTGGATGATCGTGCCGGTGCTGCTGATGCTGATCCAGATGAACCAGTGGTACGGCTACGAGCCGCTGGACGAGGGCGAAAGCGCTCTGGTGGTGGCCCGCATCGAGGGCTCCGAGCCGCTGCTCGACATTCCTCTGCGTCTGGAGACCGACGAGGGGCTGACGATCGAGACGCCGCCGCTGCGGATCGAAGCGCTGCGCGAGGTCAACTGGCGTGTTCGCGCCGAGACACTGGGCAGCCATACGATCAGGCTGGTGTGGGGCGAGGGTGAAAACGAGGCTGTGACCCAGACGGTGCAGGTCGGCGGCAACTTCATCAAGATCGAGTCGATCAGAGCGCGTGGTGCCTGGGAGGAACTCTGGAATCCGGGAGCAGAGCCGCTGCCCGCAGCCGGGCCGGTGAGCTTGTTTGAGGTTGCCTATTCAGAGGCGGAAGCCAACCTCCTGGGCTTCAGGATGCATTGGGTGATCGCCTTCTTAATCCTCTCGTTGGTATTCGGCTTCGCTTCCAAGGGCTTACTCGGCGTGGAGATCTGACCCAGGATATATACGGAATCGCGAAGGCGGCTCGAAACGGGCCGCCTTTAGTTTATCGATAATAAAGAATCGAGGCGCCCCGAGTCATTGCCGTGCCTTGAACCACTCCACGAACCGGCGTAAACCCTCATCAAGAGCGATCTCAGGCGCGTAGCCAAGATTTTTCTCAGCCTGTGAGATATCGGCCCAGGTGCACTCGACGTCGCCCGGCGGCTGCGGTTGCTGGTCGATTTCGGGCTCTATGCCGAGGATCGACGCGAGACGTTCGATCAGATCGCGCAGGGCTATGGGGTGAGAATTGCCGAGATTGTAGATCCTGTAGCCCGAGCAGTTATCGGCGGCGGCCATTACCCCGTCGATGACATCATCGATGTAGGTGTAGTCGCGCGAGGTGCCGCCGTCGCCGAACATCGGCACCGGCCTGCCCTCGGTCATGCGGCGGGTGAAGCGATGTATCGCCATCTCCGGCCGCTGGCGCGGTCCGTAGACGGTGAAGAAGCGCAGGCAGGTGATATCGAGGCCGTAGAGATGGTGGTAGGTGTGGCAGACAAGCTCCGCCGCTTTCTTGGACGCCGCGTAGGGCGATATCGGCTGGTTGACCGGATCGTCCTCGCTGAATGGTATATGCGGGCTGCCTCCGTATACGGACGACGAGGATGCGAACACGACGGGTGGCCTACCGGCTTCGACGGCCGCCTCCAGCAGATTCATCGTTCCCTGGACGTTGACGTCGAAGTAGAGAACAGGATTCTGGATCGAGGCTCGCACGCCTGCCATCGCCGCCAGGTGGTGGACCAGCTCGAAGCCGTGTGCGCGGAATAGCTCTTTCAGCATTTCCGCGTCGCGCAGGTCACCCTCGACCACTTCCAAGTCGCTCTGCAGATAAGCGGAGCGGATTTCATCCACGTTTCGCCGCTTGAGCGCCGGATCGTAGTAGTCGTTGAAATTGTCGAGGACGACCACCCGCCGTCCGCTCTCTAACAAGCGGTTTACCAGATGTGAGCCAACAAATCCGGCACCGCCGGTGACCAGAACCGCCACACCGATCCTCCCCTGCCCGGGCAGGGCTGTTTTCGATTCCGGCCATGTTAGGTAAAGGGCGACGCCGGCGCAAGTGTTGCCGTCGGTAGAAATGCTGGCGTGTACAGAGAAAATGGGTGACCACATGATCGAATGGATCGATCCGACGGTCACCCGTTAGTCCCGCGAGATTCCCAAGGGTGCCCAAAAGCTTGGTTCTTGCGGGCATCGACCCCGGACAAAGGGGGTTGCCGGGGCCTATGGAAGACGCCCCCGCGTCGTCCATAGCTGTGTTGCACCGTTTAGCCGGGTGCCAGTCCAAAAAGACCAGCACTCAACCATACACTATACTTAACGCTCGAGAACGGAAAACTGGCGAAAAAATTTTCAATCACACGGTTTTTTATTTGATACCACACGTTATGGGGTCTCGCTGTTGATGAAGACCCATCCACTACGATCTTCGATTGCCGGAGAAATAAACCATCAGAATTAAAGAAGGTGCATCATCATGTTAAAATCGCCTGTCATCGATTGCTGCTCAGAACGGGGGGAGAAAGATCATGAGGAAATGGCTCGTTGTTAGCATAGCGATTCTATCGGCGTTTGCCGTTCATTCGGCGGCACAAAACCGGTTTTCGCTGGAGGGCGTAGTCCAATTCGACGGACGGGCTGCAGGTAAAGTGATTGTCCGGCTTTACGCTGTCGGCCCCGCTCTCGGCATTTCGGACATTTTGACAGGTAACAAAGTTGTTTCGTCGCTCTCCCTGGATGCCGCCGGAGCGTATACTTTCGCGAATCTGCCTCCGAAGCGTTACATCGCCACCGCATTCATTGACAGCGACGGGGACGGCGCGATTGATTTCGATCCGCCGGAACCGTTCGGCTGGTTCCAGACCGGAGATAGCCTGCTGCTGGCGCGATTGGACCTGAGGAACGGGAACGTTAGCGGAGCAAAGATCAAGTTACGCCTCCCGACGCATTTTCCCAAGGAAGGAAAGGCTTGCGATCACGGCGCTTTGCGCTGGATGAAGGGCTTGCCGGTGCTTCAGCTTTGGGGCACTGCTGAGGAGCGCGGTTACACCCACGGCTTTCTCGTCGGAGAACAGATCATCGACTTCTTCGAGTCCTATATCCTCGAGACAATGGTTCGCTCGGCGAAGAAGTACGAGGAGTTCTACGTTCCCTTTTTCGAGTCGCGCTTCAGCCTGCCGGAGGAGTTCGAGAAAGAACTGGACGGCGTGATTGCGGGTATGAAGGCGGCCGGCACCGATATGCACGTCGAACTGCTGGGTCGCGATTTCACGCGCACCGACCTGCTGGCGATCAACGCCTACATCGAGAGGCGCGCGGCCAATCCGGTGGAGCCTGTGAAAACGGAAGAGTGTTCGCAGTTCGCCTTTTGGGGTCCGTTTACCGAGGACGGCGGCCTGATCGCCGGGCGTAACATGGACGGTGAGATCGATTTCCGAAAAGTGACTGTCAGCCACTTCCTTACCTTCGCAGTCGAGCCTGCCGAAGCGGGGCGCAAGCGTTGGGTCTCGACGATGTGGCCGGGCTTCGTCGGCACGATCAGCGGGATCAACGAGGACGGCCTTTACGGCATGGAAAACGCCGGGCCAACCGGTCCGGGGCAGGTGGTCGGCGGATTGGTTCCCTGCGCGTGGGTGCAACGCTACGCGCTCGAAACCCTCGGCGCCGACGCTACGCCGGAGAGCGTGCTGGCGACCATGAACAGATTCAAATGCGAGGGGGGAGGTGTGACCGCGGCGGGCTCGGTCATCCTCTGGTCGGTACCTTACACAGGGCAGGAAGCACCTGCCTTCATTTACGAAGGCGACCGCAACGGCGGCATCATGCGTACCCCAGCCCAGGTGCGCCCCCTCGATCCGCATAATATCTTGGGTACCAACCACTACCGCGTCTACGGCGTTGACGAGCGCGGCCCAGGTTACAACTTCGGCCGCGAAATCCACTGCTGGCGATACGAGGCCGGCATGGCGGCCCTGGAAGCCTGGGGCCGCACAGGGCGCAAGCTCGGGCTGGCAGAGATGAAACAATTGCTGCAGACCGTCGCCAGCGGCTCCACCGAGTACTCCGTGATCTTCCTCGCCAATGAACGCAAGATTTTAATCGCCGACGACGATCTCGAAGCCGACCTCTGGGACGCACCGCACCTGAGATGGGCCGAGTTCGAATTTGATGAGCTATTTGAAAAATGAGCTTTGTACGCTCTACTGTATCCAGCACACCGGAAGGATAGGAAAATGAGGAAAAAGTCGATATTGTTCGCTTCAATCACGCTGCTGGCCGTCGCCTCTTTGGCGCAGGCTTACCAAAGTGACGAAGAATCCGCAAAAGTCGATGAACTGTTCGCGCAGTGGAACAAGCCCGATTCCCCCGGCGCGGCGGTCGGCGTGATCAAGGACGGAGAGGTGGTGCTGCTGAGGGGCTACGGCTGTGCCAACCTCGAATACAGCGTGAAGCTGACGCCGTCGACCGTCTTCGACCTGGCTTCGGTCTCCAAGCAGTTTTGCGCCCTGGCGATCATGACGCTGGTCGATGAAGGCAAGCTCTCGCTCGACGACGATATCCATAAGCACATTCCCGAGGTGCCGGACTTCGGGAAAGTGATCACCATCCGGCACCTGCTGCACCACACCTCCGGGTTGCGCGACTGGCCGGTGAACCTGGCGATCGGCGGGTGGCGGATGGACGACGTGATTGCCTTCGAGCAGATCCTCAGGATGGTCGGCCACCAGCAGGACCTCAACTTCGATCCCGGCGACGAATACACCTACTCCAACACCGGCTACAACCTGCTTGCGGAGACCGTGGCGCGCGTCAGCGGCAAGAGCTTCAGAGCTTACTGCGACGAGAAAATCTTCAAGCCGCTGGGGATGAACAACACCCACTTCCACGACGACCACGCCGAGATTGTGCCCAACAGGGCTTACTCCTACTACGAGAACGACGGCGGCGGCTACTCCAAGGGTGTGGAGAACCTTACCGCGCTGGGCTCCAGCTCACTCTACTCGACCGTCGAGGACATGATGAAATGGCTGCTCAACTTCGAGACGGGTGCGGTCGGCGGGCCGGGGGTGCTGGAGCGGATGTCCGAGCGGGGGGTGCTCAACAGCGGCGAGCAGACCACCTACGCCTGGGGGCTTGTGGTCGGGGATTTCAAGGGCCTGAGATACGTCACTCACGGCGGTTCGTGGGCCGGATTCAGGACCGATCTGATCTACTCCCCTGATGTGCACGTGGGCGTCGTCGTCCTCTGCAACCTGGGGAGCATGAGGGCCGGGATGCTCTCGCGCCGGGTGGGCGAGATCTACCTTGGGGCGGAACCCTCGGTCGAGCAGCCGAGGCAGGAAGAGCCTGAGCCGGCACCCTTCGATATCGATCCGGCGGCGCTGGCCGAATACGCCGGCACCTATTACAGCCCGGAGCTGGACACCTCCTACAAGATCGCCGTCGAGGGAGGCCGCCTCAAGGCCGTTCACATCCGCCATAGCGATCAATGGCTGACACCGACCGATAAGGACCGGTTCGAGGGAGGGGCATGGTGGTTCAACGACATCCTGTTCTCCCGTGACGATGGCGGTAACATCACCGGTCTTACTGTGACCAATATGCCGCGGGTGAGAAACGTCAAGTTTATCAGGAAATAACCCTGACAATAATAAACGCGGCACGCTCGAAAGCATGCCGCGTTGTTGTCGGTAATAGCAGCCTTCTATTAGTCCTGGAAGCGGTGGACCTTACCGCCCACCAGGACGATATCCGGCTGCCCGAGGTTGTCAAACGTCTCCAATGGATTCCTGGCTAACACCTGGATGTCTGCCAGCTTGCCGGCCTCTACCGTGCCCAGATCTTCTTCCATGCCGAGAACGATCGCGCCGTTCTTTGTAGCACAGACGATCGTCTCCATCGGGCTGGCCCCCAGCTCGATGTAGTACTTCATCTCGGTGAAATATGCACCGGGATAAAGCTTTGGGTACTCGAGGGCTCCGCCGCAGTAGTCGGTGCCGACACCCATCACCAGCTTCAACTCACGCGCCTTGTGGAAGAAATCCTCGATGGTTCTCAGCGTCCAACCGCGCTTCTTCAGCACTTCGGGCATGAAGCCGTCCTCGAACAACTTGCGGTAGACAGTCATCGTCGGGACGCTGTGCACCCCCTTTTCGGCCATCATCTTCAGCACGCCCTCGCCGATCATCGGCGGGTGCTCGATGCAGTCGACTCCGCCGCGCACGGCGATCTCGACCATCGTCGGCGGGTGGGTGTCGGAGACGCCGCCGCCATGGCTGGTGATTTTCAATCCGAGTGTGTGCGCCTCGTCGACGGCCGCCTGCACCTCCTCGAGGGTGTATGTGGGCGAGATCTTGATGTGGCGGAAGCCCGCCTTTTGCATCTCGCGCACCGCCTTGCGAAAGTCCCACGGCCCGTCGGCAAGGCGCTCGCCGTCGCCGTAGAGGCCGTCGCCGTGGCCGCCGGTGACGGTGATGATCTGGCCGCAGGGGTATAGGCGGCTGGTGTCGATATAGCCGAGTGCCGCGGCCTGCAGCAGAGCCTGTTGCGGCTCAATCGGCGAGCCGACATCGCGCACTGCGGTCACACCCGACTTCAGGTAGAGGTTGAGAATGTGGAGGCCGCGCAGGGCGCCGAGGCTGTCGTTGTAGGTGTAATACTGGTCGTTGTCGAACGGGTAGGTGATGTGGATGTGGCAGTCGATGAAGCCGGGCAGGATCCACTTGCCGGAAACGTCGATCTTCTCGGCGCCCTCCGGAATGGCAACCTCGGCGGCAGGGCCGGCCGCCTCGATTTTCTCGCCCTTAATTATAACCGTCGCCCCGGGTAACGGCGCGCCGCCGTTGCCGTCGATCAGCGTCCCACCCACCAGAGCGATAACCGCTTCCTTGGGCTCCTCAGCCTTCTCCTGCGAGAAAGCGAAGGCTGAAACCAGTAACAAAACGAGAACCAGAGAAATCATGAGTTTGTTTTGCATAATATTTTCCCCTTGAAAAATCGCGGTGAATTGCCGCCTGACGACACGGCGACTGTTGCGCCAATTATACTCCCCGTCGCCATCTGTGTCCTAGGCGGATTTACTTCTCTAGCAACAAATATCTGCAGAACCCTTGACAATCGGCGAGCATGTCGTTATATTTACAGATATGTTTGCAATGCAAACTAGTTTGAGATAACGCCGCAGCTGAAGGAGAGACGGATGACTGGAAACATCGACTTGAAAGAAATCGAAAGGAAAGCATGGACATCCTTTTACCAAGACGGCCTCTGGGAGTTCGCCCTCGGGCTGGCGATGATCATCATCTGGATTGACATGATCACGCAGGATAGGCTCGAGTGGCTGATGCCGGCGGCGATGCTCGCCGTGCCGTTGTTCATCTACCTGATCAAGAGATTCGTGGTGATTCCGCGGGTAGGCTATGTCAAATTCGGCGGTGTGCGGCGCGTTCGGAACCTCAAGGCCGTCGCCGTGCTGGCCGTATCGGTGCTGATCGGTATCGCCATGGCATTCGCCGCGGGAGGGATGATTCCCGACTTCCACAAATGGCTGGGCCAAAACTGGATACCGATCTTCTTCCTCTTCAAGGCATTGATCATCTTCAGTCTGCTCGCCTGGCTGATGGATTACCCGCCGCTATACTATTCCGGAACGGTGTTCGCCTTGGGCCTCGGGCTGGGCTCCCTGTTCAATTCGCATTTGATCTTTCTCGCAGCCTGGTTGCTGATTCTGATCCCGGGAATATACATGTTCGTTCGTTTCCTGATGAAGTATCCCCTGCCCGGTGAGGAGGCGGCACAATGAGCGGCGCCGCAAGAGAAGGCAGCATCCCCGGACCGCTGCCGGAGATCGACCGCCTGGTCCACGAGCCGGCGCGCTTCACGATCATGGCCCACCTCTATGTGGTCGAGAAGGCGGACTTCACCTTCCTGCTCAACCAGACCGGCCTGACGCGCGGCAACCTCTCCTCGCACATGAGCAAGCTCGAGGAGGCCGGCTACATAGGGGTGGAGAAGAAGTTCGTCGCCAGGAAGCCGCTGACGGTCCTCAAGCTGAGCGAAATGGGGCGAAAGGCTTTTCTGGATTACCGCCAGCAAATGCAGCAGGTGCTCGAGGAGTTGCCGAAGTGACGCCTGCAAGGGAGCTATAAACCGATGCTGAACAATCTCGATGTCGGCAAGAGCGGCCTGGCGTCGCTGGTGCTGGTCGCGGCACTGCTGATAGCCGTCACCGCCGTGCTCGTGGTTTACCTCGCTCGCCCCTGAGCTGTGTGAGAATACAGTGGAAGTACCTCCTCTAAGCTGTTGATTACCGGTTAGTTATAAAAATTGTAATCTCTTTTCGCCATTTTTTGCTTCTCAAACGTTTAGTATAGTAGGGAAACCAGTCATGATAACGTGGCGGAGAAATATCTTTACATGGGCAGTTGTATTCGCGCTAATTCAGGCAAGTTGTGATCAGCAGGAATCGCAAGCTGAATCCCCCCCCCCCTGATCTTCCTGCCTTCAGTGTAGAGGATGTGTCCGGGAAAGAAGTATCAGATAGAGAATTTCGCGATGGAATGACATTGGTGTTCCTGCCCGGTTATGACGAATCCGTCAATAGAGACATTGCAGAGTGTGTGCAGGGAGTTGAAGAGATTGAGCGCTTGTCATTGAACAAGATTTGTGTTCATGGACGAGGAGGCTGGAATCCTACCGGTTGGACAAGCATTATTAATACGTCATTAAGGCATTTGCTGCGAGAGAACTATATCGACAGTTTTATTGTGATGTATAAGGACGGCCGCTTCGCCGGTTCTCTCACATCAGATGATGCCTGCCCGTCAGATATTGATATAAGAAAAGTCCGTATCGGTCTGTATAAGTTCCTGCTGGGTTACTATAGCCTTGAGGAACTGGTTGAATCCCATCGCCCTGAAGACTTTATTCGACCGGATGTGGCCCTCCAAGAGTTGAGCACTTATCTAGACAAAAAGCAATATCAATACGTCCTATACCTAAACGCACCGAATATTGATTGTGGTGACATAAATCTTGCTCAATATTTTGATCGCATCATAACCAGTAATAACAATACCTCTGGTGTCATATATTTCGATTTCAGCTTTTCACAAGTCGGCATAAAAAGCTACGTGGATAATTTCCATATATCGCTTCCGACTGCGTCCAAAATCGAAGCTTTAGACATAGGCATATCTACATTGCATAAATATAATTGTACCGATAAATATAATTTCATTCTCGAATATGATAACGGTGTATTTGTTAGGTCTTTCTATATATATACGAATTGTGACGCGCTGTATTCTAACCTGCCGGGGGGTGGATTTTGAAAAAGATACTTCCTATCTGTTTTGCCTTATCCCTTGTTACAGCCTGCTCTGGATGCGTCGGCGACAGCGGAGATACCGACTATTCGGATTCAGCAGAGGATGCTACGCAAGTAAGCCGCGACGAAGACAAAGCTTCCGTACAAAACGAATCCTCTGATTCTTCATTCAAGGATGAGTTAGTCAACTTTCCAAAAGAAAAGATAAAGAAGCTGATCCCCTTCAAGGAGCTGAAACGCGAGCATCCAGATGGAGAGCCCTTCTGGCCGACTCTGGTGGAATACGTGGACGATACTCTTTATGTATATGATGACAGCACGCAAACTATTTTGCAGTATGACGACAATTTTGTACAGAAAGGACCGGAGGCGGACATTTCCATCGACATCCCGGACGATAACATACTCAGTATGTCAATTGACGAGAACAAAAACATCATCTTATGCGGTTCCAAGTTCATACATATTGTAGGCAACCAATACATAAAGCTTAGAAATGTATATGATATAAAATCATTGGTTGCATTCAATAATAAAATTTATTCATACAATTATAGCAGAAAAGCGGGCACGTATGAATACGCATTCAATGTGTACGATTACAATCTAAAATACCTGGGTGCTGAAGCGGTAAATCCTTTTGTTAACGAATTATACAGATTCCTTTATGAGAAATACGTATGTGGAGGCAATAACATATATTTCACAGTCAACTCTGCGTCTCGAATTTCAGTTTTTAATATGGCGCACGGATACCCTAAAGCCCCGGCTGCAGTAAGGACATTCTCCTTCGAGGAAGAATTACAGCCATATATAGACAAAAAAGACGAATGGGCGGCCCAGCCACCTCCGCCGGGAATGTCTCCGAGAAAAAGACAGATAGTGACCGGTATGTGTTTTCTGGATGGGCGGCTGTATATCATGCTTGGGTGGGGGTACGAGATACGCATAGGAAAGTTTGATGAAGATGACAGGATAGAATATATATATTATATACGGTGCAAAGATGGAAATGCATTTGACATAACTGCAAGAAAACATGAAAGTACAACCTATTTCTATTTACCAATAACAAGCGAGAATGAAGGCCGTGTGCATATTTATAAATGTGAGAGCAGATAGAAAGGAGGTGTTGTCCTTGCTTGTGTGATGTTCAGAAGTTATGATTAACATCGGTAATTAACATTAGGAGAGTAATAATGAGAAAAAATCACGTCTTAATTGTGCTGGCAATTACGGCAGTTGTTTTTACGTTTCTGCTACCAAGCGCGATAGCGCGTCCTGGTTGTTTACAGGTTCAAGGGTGTGATTGGTTCATGAGCTGCAGGACAAATGTGGGATGCAATCTAAAACCAAGTGCGTGTTCTAGTACGGGGTCTTTTTGGTGTGGATGTTGCTGGGTAGGCTCATACGGAGATTACGAACAAGTTATGTGTTGGTGTCAGTAATTATTAGCACAGATTCTAAGAGAGGAGATGGTATTCTAAATTCACTGCTCCCCACTTCTATTGTTTTGATAACGGGACATGATTATGTGTAAATACATCGCAGGGTTATTAGCATTTTTCTCGATCTTATTTTTACCCGTAGCGCTTTCGCAGGATCAGCTCGAGGCGGAGGACATACTCGGTTGGTTTCCCGAAGGATACTACCAGAGCATTCAACATCTGGATCTCTCAGGCGTGTCAGAGGAAGGCTACGCTCTCTACAAAGAGCTGGTCGGCGATATCGTCGCCAGGATGAGGGAGGTCTGGCCACTGCCCGATTCAATGGTCAGGAGTGTCGTTTCGGCCACGCAAGCGAATCTCAGCAATTACCAGGAGGTCGAGGACGAAGAAACGGACGAAAAAGCATTAACCGGTAAAACTCAGCAGCTTGGGAATATCTCAGTGTCCTTCGTGGACGACAACGGCGACCAGGTTCGCCTGGAGCTGGAGGACCGTGCTGTCGAGCTGTTTGTCTTTCGTTATGAGGATCCTGATTACACGCTCAAGATGGCGATTGACGCCGGCGAGATATCGGAAACCGGCGAACAGCGATTCGAGAGAAAGATCTACACCTTCACCTGGAGGACCGGCGGGGAGTTCTACCTTTATCCGGCGGTGACCGGCGATGTGTTGGTGTCGGCCGATTTGCCCGCTCTGAGGGAGATGATAGACGCCGGCATGGGGCAGGGCCTATCCGTTCTCGACGATCCTGATCAACGGGATTTCATCGAGATGTTGCCCGCATTGGGCCACTCGTGGATTAAAAACGATTCCGGGACGCGGCTGAGGGCACAACTGGGGACGGCTGAGAGGCTGAACGCGCCGGAGAAATACATCAGCGAGATTGAAGAACGGCTAAACAAACTGCCGGTTGTGAACTGTTCAAGCAGCTACATCGGCGAGTCAATAATCAACAGAACAACATGTGTTTATGCGGATGAGGAAGCGGCGAAAACAGCTTATAACCAATTGACGGAAGAGATAAACGGGTTGTATTCAAAAATAAACACACTCCCCGAGCCGAACAGATCATTAATGATGAATGACAGAAGAAACAGATCTGCAACAAGAGATGGGAACATGGTCATAATGGAGTTGAAGCACGATCGCGAATACTTGGAACTAATCAAACAACAAAGAGAAATTGAAAGAAGGCAGAAGGAAGACAAGAAGTGACAGGGGAAGCCTTGACTGGAGTCGATCTTGTCTTGGCATCGGACGGCGTTGCTGCGACGCGTGACTTCGTGGAGAGCGGCGGGTCCGTCGCCTGCTATGCCGGGCGCCAGGGCCAGTATCTTGGATTGGTATCGATAGAGATGGGGGAATCGGACGGGCCGGTTGAAATGGAATACGAGCTTAGGGAGATAACTCCCGACATGGCGGAGGATCCCGAGATCAAGGCCCTCGTCGAACACACAAAAGCGGAAATCTCCAGCCAGTTAGGAATGTCAATTCTCTCGCCCGTATTATCAGCAGCCAATCTCGGCCGGAACTTGGCAATCTCACTCGATCGTTATCCCGACGGGGCAGTGGTCGGAGCCCATCACCTCGGGCAGGATGAAGGCGTCCTTCAGCCGGGGGCGCAGGGCAGCTGAGATGCAGAAGTAGTCGATGCGCCACCCGACGTTCTTCTCGCGCGCCTTGAACATGTAGCTCCACCAGGTGTAGTTTCCCGGCTCCTGGTTGAACTCGCGGAAAGTGTCGACGAAGCCGGCTTCGACCAGGCGGGTGAAGCCCTCGCGCTCCTCGTCGGTGAAGCCCGCGTTGCGGCGGTTCGATTTCGGGTTCTTGAGGTCGATCTCCTTGTGAGCGACATTGAGGTCGCCGCAGGCGATCACCGGCTTACTCTTCTCCAAATCTTTGAGAAATGTCAGGAAGTCGCGGTCCCACTGCTGGCGATAATCCAGCCGCAAGAGTTCACGCTGGGCGTTGGGTGTGTAGACGTTGACGAGGTAGTAGTCGGGATACTCGAGCGTGATGATGCGGCCTTCCTTGTCGTGCTCTTCAATCCCCATGCCGTAAGAGGCGCCCAAGGGCTCCTCCCTGACGAAAGTCGCGACGCCGGAATAACCCTTCTTCTCGGCGTTGAGGTGGAACTGGACGTAGCCGGGCAGGACATCGGCGTAGCCATCCGACATCTTCGTCTCCTGGATGCAGAGGACATCCGGCCGCGCCTCCTCAACGAACTCATGGAAGTTCTTCTTGATTGCCGCCCGCAGGCCGTTGACGTTCCACGACAGCATCTTCTTCGCCGGCATCAATCCCTCCTCTTTCAGGACCCAGCTCATTCTACAGGAAAGGCAACAGCAGTGGGGCCTCGGAACCAAAGCCTATCCAGGAGTGAACTTCCCCGCTCATGGAATACTGAAACGTATATTCTTACAGGAGAGAGTTTGGATCGCATTTATAGGGGGAGTAGAGCAATGACTGAACACCAATTTACCGAGGAAGAGGTTCTGGCGCTCGCGCGCAATGCTTATGAGAACGGGGAAGCGGGATTCGACATCGAAGCCGGAGACTGCGCCCTACTGGTCATCGATATGCAGGAGGAGTTCATCAAGCCGGGCTGGACTCCCGACTGGGTGCCGGAGGCAACCGCGCAGGTTCCGCGTATCAAGCGCCTGATCGAGTTCTGCCGGGAACTTAGCATACCGGTCATCTACACGGTCTACTCGAAAACGCATAACTATCTCGACCGCCCGGCCACCGGAGCTTCCATGCCGGGCAGGTATGCCGATCTGCAGATCGATCGGTCCAGCCACTTCATCGAGGGGCGCATCTGGCACGAGTTGGCCCCGGCCAAGGGAGAGATAGTAATCCACAAGCCCTCATACGGCGCCTTCTACGACACGCCGCTGGAAACCATCCTCAAGAACCTGGGCAAGGGCACTGTGATCATCTGCGGCACGCTGACCAACTACTGCTGCGGATCCACAGCCCGGCAGGCCTACGAGCGCGGCTTCAAGGTGGTCTTTGGCAGCGACGTCACCTCCACCGACGACCCCGCCATGCAGGAGGCTGAGTTGAAAGTACTGCGCAAAGGCTTCGCTCGTGTTATGACGGCGGAAGAGATCATCAGCGTTCTCTCCGGATCATAGCGTCGCAGCCGGTGCCTCATCGGTTCCGGTAGGCTGCCGAAGCCAAATTCCTATCGCGATCAGGAGCAATCCAAACACTATCGGAATTGTGTGGGCGAAAATCTCTGTCAGCCAACGCTGTGAGGTGAAGTAACCCACGCTGTGAAGCAGATTGACCAAAAACGCGACAAACAGAAGAATACTCACCACCTTCTCCCAGCCGGATCCTTTGAAGGTCACCATTCCGTAGAGAAACAGGCCGGTAAGCGCTCCGACGAACATAAGCGCGAAAAGCGCAGGCACAACTTCGTTGAAAGTGCCCATCTTCGCCAGGGTGTCGGCACGAGCGGTTCCTTTCGCTTCAGCCAGCTGCGGCAACCATGTCATGTTGAAAACAAACAGCCGAGCCGAATTGAAAATCAGAGTGGAAAGAAAATCCACGAGCAGGAACACAAATCCGGTGGTCGCTAATCCAGCTGCATCACCCAGTTTTCTGGCCGCTACGCCCCATATCGTCGTCAGCATGAAAAAGATAAGCACGAAGTGCATCCACTGGGCCGCCCAGAAATAAACGTTACCCTGCAAAGCAACCAGATCCTCGATGGTAGCTGGTTGCCCGCAGGCGAGACCAAACAACCAACTCGAAACGATCAGGACAGCGGCCAAAAACGCGCATACCGAGACAGCCTTGAAAAACCTCTGTGAAAACACCATTTCAGACCTCCGTAATAGAGTTTGTTTCCTTTCCAGCCCTCGTTCTTCCCTTGCTCAATCAAACACACCTATCCCCGTATTTTGGGAGGGAGGTGAGAAGTGAATTATTGGTGGGGATCTAACTCAGAAACAACTGGCAGGGACCGGCGGAAGGAAGCCAAAGAAAGAGACAACAAGAAGACAGTCAACTGAAATAAATTTATTATACAACCAGCCTTCAGGGCAACACTTTTTCGCTCCACACCATCGTCGCGGACACAACGGGATCAAAACGGATAATTTTGCGCGCTGCCACAAGCCTCTGCACATCCATGTGCAGCGTGGCATTGACATCAAAGTGGTTGTGAATTACATTAGTTGTAATACACAACTAGTTGCGCTGGGGGCGTCCGTGGAAAAGGCGAAGATCAGGAGTTTCAGAACGAACTTGCGGCGTTTCGAGCGCCTGCTCGAGAGCCAAATTAGAGACGCCTGCTTTTGCATGGGTGTGTCTATGGCGCAGTGTCACTTGCTGCTGGAGATTGAGGATCAGGGAGAGACGACCGCGGCTGTGCTGTCGGAATCCATGGGCCTCGACAAGAGTACACTCAGCCGAACGATCGACTGCCTGGTCGGCTGTGGCCTGGCAGAACGGCGGGAACACCCCGACGATCGCCGCTACACGCTGCTGACCCTTACCGAGCAGGGCCGCAAGAAATGTGCTGAAATCAACCTGGTGAATGACAAGTACTACGAGAACATCTTTCGGTTGATCCCCGAGGACAAGCACGAAGAAGTGATCAGGTCGTTCGGATCGCTGGTCGATTCGCTCATGCAAGACAATGCAGAGAGAAAGAAACAGGATAAGTGTAGCTGAGCTATTCCGGACGGCATAAGAATTCCGCACGTGCCCTGACAGTTCTGGAAACATGTGATGGCCGCAGGTCGCGTGGTTGCTTGCCGTCCAATCGCTGGAACAAACGGAGTTTTCGCCATGGACAGTGAATCCTACTTCGATAGCGTGGCCCAAGAATGGGATCGTTTGCGCGCTGCTTTCTTTCCGGATGCCGTAAGAGAAAAAGCGTTGGAAATAGCCGGACCCCTTCCCGGGGCGCTCGCCGCGGATATCGGCGCCGGAACAGGCTTTATCACCGAAGCGTTGTTGTCACGCGGGCTGCGCGTAATCGCCATCGACCAGTCGTCCGCGATGATCGCTAAGCTAAGGCAAAAGTTTATCGGCAACAAACTGCTTGAATGCCGCATGGGCAAAGCCCTTAAACTGCCGATCGAGAGCGGGACAGTCGATTACGCGTTTACCAACATGTTCCTTCATCACGTAGAGGATCCTTCACGCGCAGTTGCGGAAATCGGCAGAATCGTCAGGAAAGGCGGGCGCATCGTGATCACCGATGTCGATAAACATAATTATGAGTCCCTGCGGATTGAACAGCACGACCGCTGGCTCGGCTTCCGGCGAGAGGATATCGGCGCGTGGCTGTACGATGCGGGCTTCGACAAGGTGAGGGTAGAGAGCATCGGACAGGACTGTTGCGCCGAATCAATGACACATCCGGACTGCGCGAAAATATCCATCTTCGCGGCATCCGGGGTGAAGCGACGTGTCACAGAAGTGGAAACGAACGACAATCAGCTCTGCATAAGATGCTGTTCGTGACAGATCCGGCGTCAGGAAGGAGGCGCGGTTCTTCTTGGCGCAACTCTTCGAAGCCGCGCGTATGGGGAGTAATATGTACGACATAGCAAAGCATAGCGGCGACTATTTCAAATCGGGATTCAACTGCTCGGAGAGCGTACTCAGCGCAGTCGCCGATCACTACGGAATTGAATCGGAACTGATACCGCGGATCGCCACAGGGCTTGGGGCCGGAATGGGCAAGAGTTCAGGTGTCTGTGGCGCCCTCAGCGGCGGGATTCTAGCCCTCAACATGCTTTTCGGGCGCGACGCCGTCGACCAAGCGGATGCCAAGACACAGACATACAAGAAGGTCAATCCGCTGGTCAGGACCTTAAAGGAAAAATTCGGCACGACTTTATGTACCGATCTGCTGGGCTTCAATCTCGGAGAGGAAGGGGCAGACGAACGCTTCGACGCAGAGGGTATGTTTGACAAAGTCTGCAAGCCTGTCACCGAAGCCGCGGCACAGATGGTGGTCGACATCGCCGGCGATAAGGAATAAGCGCCCGCAAACGGATTCAAACGCAGATTATTGACCGATCGCAGTCTTCAGTAACGGCTTGACCGATTCGATCTTCAGCCTTTGCTCGAGCCAGTCGGCGCGGTCGAGCAGCGCCTGAAATTCGTTCATCTCGTGGTCGGTGGAGTACCACTTGACCAGCTTCGGTTCGCTGGCAGCGTTGGCATAGCGCTGCATCGCATCTTCCTTAAAATACTGCTCGTAGCGGCCGAACTGGAAAAGTATCGGCGTCGGGCTCGCGTGCCGGACGTAACGGATGGCGTCGAGGCACTTGTTGACCTCGAGATAGTTGCTCATTTTTTCCTCACCCACGGCGTCACGCAGCGGCTTGAACATCGGCATCTCGATCAGCATCGCCGCCAGATCCGGCGTGCCGCCGATAATCACCACAGCCGACAGTCTGTCATCGACTGCCGAAAGTATGCCGCCAAACTGGGCCCCGATGCTGTGGCCTACATACGCGATACGGGTGGCATCGACGTGCGGCTCGGCCTGCAGCAGGTCGATCCCGCGCCGGATATCCAACGTAGCGTGAATATAGAGTTCCCGGTCGGTCTCGGCCTCCACGTAACCAGAATGGTTTCTGAAAGAATCTCCCTCGCGCTCCCATGGATAGTCTACAAGCAGCGAGACGGCGCCGACGCGCGCGTAGAGCTTGGCCTCGGGCAGGTACTGGTAATAGGTGCCCAGGCCCCAGTGGGCGAAGATTATCGCCGCATACGGCCCATCGCCAGCCGGGACGACCAGCAGGGCGTTGACGCGCCCGCCCTTGGGGCTGGTGTAGGTCAGCTCGTAAACCTTGAGGTCCTTTTCTTCTTCGAGGACTGCGCGCTCGACATTCAGCGGGGCGGCCCGGTCGTACTCGAAAAACTGCATCCACTCCGCGGGTAACTTCTCCTGAGCTCCGGCCGGGGAATCGGCTGCCGGCAGCAGCCACAAGAGCAGAATCCATATCCACAACAGCTTTTTCATCCCTGCCCTCCATGAGTTGGAAACGATCCATCAGAAGTTGAAATTATAGACCACCTTGAGGATCAGCGCACGGTCCTGGAGGGAGGGGCCTAGTATGTCGTAGCGGCGGCCCTCGTCGTAGACCAACCACGCCTCCGAGCCGGGGGCGTAGATCCAGCGCAGGCGGAAGTTGAGAAAAAAGTTCTTATAGAGTGTGTCGTACTGGGCGATGAGCTTGGTTGTCAGGAACGGGCTGAAGTAATAGGAGATCTGGGCGTTGTGGACCGAATGGGTGAAATTCAGATCGGGCAGATTAAAAAAATAGTTCTGCGTTCCAACACCGAACTGAAGTCTCGGCACCGGTTTGTAATCTAAAAATGCCTGAGCTACTCCGAGATCGCCGTCGTAGAATCCACCCCTCGCAAGAATCAAAAGCCCGACGATTTTTCTGGAATCGGAGGACACGATTCCTATCCCCACGTGGCCGACTTCGTATTGGCCCCTGAGAATAACAACACCTGGGGCATATTCGAAATCACAGGGGATAAACTCCTCCTGGTAATAAGCAGCGATCCTGATTTCGTCGCCTGTGGTGAACCTGAACATAGTCCAGTGCATGAACTTGGAGTTCTCTACCTCGCCGTTGTAGTTGTAGGTTCGAGTGTAATCCCCCGAGAAGACCAGTTGCCGCACTCCCGGCCATGCGGGCCTCGGATTGTAGGCGCCGTAGAGATACGCTGTTCGTTGGTCAGGCCGCTGGATAAAGCCGATCCCTGGTTCGAAATTCGGGCCGATGTCAGTGTACTCGGCGCGCGCTTCAAAGCGGTCGGTGAGATTGAAATACGCAAGGTGGCCGAACCACTGATTCTCCTCAATGCCGGGCCCGCCGCTACGTGCGATTGCGCCGGTGAGCCCTGCGTTGGGGCCGTGAAGGAAAGCAAAATCCATACCCCAAGTTTGGTCTTCCTCCGACCCGTAACCTACTCTACTGGTGACGATCCCGCCGAAATAGCTGCGTGAGAAGACATTCTGCTTAACTCTGGCGACAGTGAAGTTCTCGCCGGGTATACCGCCGCTGTCGCGCGTCTGCATTGTCATCAGGCCGACGTTGGTGTTGCCGACGAGGCCGTAGAGCCGTGCGCCGCCGAGGATCGGTACCTCACTCGTTTCCCTAATTCCTATCCGGCGGCTGAAGAACACATGAGCCTCCTCCCGAAGCCCGAAATGGAAAAGATCCTCGCTTTCGATGAAAAAGTCCCGTTTCTCGGGATAGTAGAGACTGAAGCGGTCGGTGCGGATCTGGAGGTCATCGCTCTCTACCTGGGCGAAGTCTGTGTTGAAAGTGAAGTCGGCGGTGAGGTTTGAAGTGACTCCCCACTTGATGTCGAGCCCGGCATCGGTTTCGATGTCGCTCCCGCCGGTCGTTTGCGTCCGCCCGGCGATTGCGTAAGGCTTAATCTCGAGGTCGACGCCGCGCTCGATTCCCCGCAAATCCGCCAGCGTTGCGTACATCTCCATACTGAAGTAATCGTAGTCTCTGCTCAGGCCGGGCCAGTAAGCCCATGCACTCCTGCGCGGGATATTCCTGCTGATAAGGATTCCCAAAGAAACTTCTTCCTGTTCCTTGAAGCGCAACACGAAGAATGGTATGGCGACCTCGATTGTGAACCCTTCGGAATCGACGTTGCCCTTCGAGTACCAGATTGTGTTCCAGTTGTCGTTTCGAACCTTGCCGGCGGTGATCTGGCCGTCGGTCTGGGTGCCGAGTGAATTGGTCAGGAATACGAATGCGGTGCGGCGGTCGCGGAGCGAATCGATCATGATCGCAAAGGAATCATCCTGATGGACCGGCCCATCGCGCTCGAAGATGCGAGCGAGAACCTTCTCAGGCTCCGAGTCATAAGCCCTGATGCCGATATAAAGGAAACGGCTGTCGTAGCAGATTCTCACTTCGGCTTTCTCAACCGGTGTGATTCCTACTTCCGGCTCCTGCTGGATGAAATCGGTGATCGGTTCGACCGTGCTCCAAACAGGATCGCTCAGAAGGCCGTCAATCCTGGGCGGCGTGTCGACCTTGGGGGCCCGGATCACGGGCCGCGACTCTTCGGACTGGCACGGACTGGAAATCGATATGATCAAGAAAATCACAAGTGTGCAAAGAAGCATCAAAGCCTCCCGTGATGCTTGCCTTCGGCCTGAGCAAGAGGCAGGAAATAATTTTTACGTTTTTTGGGCGTTGTCATCCTATCTTTGCCGCCTCCCAATTGAACCCGGTACTAAAAGTTGAAGTTATAGACCACCTTGAGGATCAGCGCACGGTCCTGGAGAGAGGGGCCTGGTATGTCGTAGCGGCGCCCTTCGTCGTAGACCAACCACGCCTCTGAACGGGGGGCATAGATCCAGCGCAGGCGGAAGTTGAGGATGAGCTGCTCGTAAATGTTGTCGTACTGAAAGGCAAACCTGGTTGTCAGCTCGGGACTCAGGTAGTAAGACAGGCCGGCCCAGTAAACCGCGTGAATGAATCTTCCACCGGGCAGGTCGAACCACCATGCAGTCTGCTCGAAGGAAAAAGCCAGTCTCGGCATCGGCTTGTATGCTATCGCACTTTCGCATAATTTGAAGTTGCCGCCATATAAGGTTCCCAACGCATATTTAACCGTCCCGCTGAGCCGCCGTGCCGGGGAGGTGGATATTTCCTGCTGAAATCCGCCCTGTTGGTAACAGCCGGCGTTGACGACGTATCCGGGTGCCAGCTCAAAGTCATAAGGTATCAGTATCTTTTCGCTCCAGAAATTCAGGTTTGTGCCGTCATTTGTCTGGAATTCGGCACCAAGGACGCCTCCAATAGCCGATGCTTCCAGTTCACCCCCGTAGTTGTAACTCCGCTTGTAGGAGCCCCCGACCGTCAACTGCCTAACTCCCGGCCAGCCGGGGCGGGGTCTCCAGGCTCCGTTGAGCGCCAGAGTTCGTTGATCGGGACGATTTATAAACCCGATTCCAGGATAAAAATCGGGGCCGATGTCGGTGTACTCAACCCTGCCTGCGAAGCGGTCGGTGAAGTTGAAATAGGTTAAATAGCGGAACCAGTCGCCCTCCTCAACGTTCTCGCGCCCGCTCCGGGCGACTGCCCCGGAGAGTCCGGCGTCGGGGCCGTGGAGGAGCGAGAAATCAAGCCCCCAGGTATCATCGGTATCCGGCTCATAACCTCTGCGGCTTGTGACGATCCCGCCGATATAACTGCGCGAGAAGATATTCTGCTTGACTCGGGCGACAGTGAAGTTCTCTCCGGATACTCCTCCACTCTCGCGTGTCTGCATCGACATCAGGCCGACGTTGGTGTCGCCGAAGAGGCCGTAAAGCCGTGCACCGCCAAGGATCGGGATCTCCCCGGACCCGCCTAACCCAATCCTGCGGCTGTGAAAAACCTGAGCGCTGCCCTGAATTCCGAAATCGAACAGGTCCTTCCTCTCGTTAAAGAAATCTCGTTTCTCGGGATAGTAGAGACTGAAACGGTCGGTGCGGATCTGCAGCGTGTCGCTCTCAACGTGAGCGAAATCGGTATTGAGCGTGAAGTCGGCTGTGAGATTTGTCGTCACGCCCCATTTCACATCGAGACCCGCGTCGGCCTCAGTCTCGCTCTCCGCGGGAGTCTGTTCGCGCCCCGCTATGACATAGGGTTTGATCTCAAGGTCTACGCCGCGCTCGATTCCCCGCAAATCCTTCAGCGTGGCGTACATCTCCATGCTGAAGTAGTCGTAATCCCTGCTCAGGCCCGGCCAGTAAGCCCACGCGCTCCGTCGCGGGATATTCCTGCTGATAAGGAGTCCCATGGAAACTTCTTCCTGTTCCTTGAAGCGCAACACGAAGAACGGTATAGCGACCTCGATTGTGAACCCTTCGGAATCGACGTTGCCCTTCGAGTACCAGATTGTGTTCCAGTTGTCGTTTCGAACCTTGCCGGCGGTGATCTGGCCGTCGGTCTGGGTGCCGAGTGAATTGGTCAGGAATACGAATGCGGTGCGGCGGTCGCGGAGCGAATCGATCATGATCGCAAAGGAATCATCCTGATGGACCGGCCCATCGCGCTCGAAGATGCGAGCGAGAACCTTCTCAGGCTCCGAGTCATAAGCCCTGATGCCGATATAAAGGAAACGGCTGTCGTAGCAGATTCTCACTTCGGCTTTCTCAACCGGTGTGATTCCTACTTCCGGCTCCTGCTGGATGAAATCGGTGATCGGTTCGACCGTGCTCCAAACCTCATCATTGAGCAAGCCATCTATCCGCGGTGGCGTCGTTACACGCACTGCGGTTACGACCGGCCGGTCGTCATCTGCGAATGCTGTCGCCGCCGAGGCAAGACAACAAGCAGTAAAAACAATCAATCGGAACATTTTCCCCTCCACACCGAATGTAGGACTTTTATCGCAGATGCCGGCGAAAAAATGTAATTTTAATTACATGATGAAAATAATTTTACCTGGGTTCCTGCTGTTCGTCTTTTAGCCAAGGGGAAAAGTTTATGAGAGGAACGGCGTGCCACCCGAACCACACATTCTGCTGCGCAAATTACGCAAAGAAGTTTCCGAACAGCACTCCGGTTAAAGTCGCCATGACAACGACCAGCACAACGAAGACGACCGTCTTCTTCGTGCCGATCACGCTGCGGATGACAAGCATGTTGGGCAGGCTCAACGCCGGACCGGCGAGCAGGAGTGCCAGAGCGGGACCTTTGCCCATGCCGCTGCCGATCAGGCCTTGCAGAATCGGGACCTCCGTCAGCGTGGCGAAGTACATGAATGCACCGATCACCGAAGCCATGAGATTCGCCCATAGCGAGTTGCCGCCGACAACGGCGCCGATCCACTCCGACGGTATCAGTCCCTCGCTACCCGGCCTGCCCAGCAGGGCACCGGCGATCAGGACACCGAAGAATAGCAGCGGCAGAATCTGCTTGGTGAAGCCCCACGAGGAATCGAACCACTGCTGCATCTCGCCCTTTTGCGTGTTCGTGACGAGCACCAGCCCCGCAATCCCGATCACGAAGGGAATCATCGGCAGGGCGGGAAACGCCAGCGCCGCCGCCGCCGCGGCGGTTGCGGTAACCACAACCTTCCACCAGGACACGCCGAACCAGGCAATGAGTATCAACCCCAGGGCGGCGGCAAAGGCGGAAGTGATTAACCACTTGTTGGCGAAAATCAGGAACCAGAGGCCCTCGGCTACATCAGGGCGGCCCCAGTTGGCGAACACCAGGATGCCGACCATCGCGGCGAAATAGAGCGCGTTCTGCCACAAAGGCCGCGAAACTTCCGGCTCGGGTATGCCGGCCTGAGCCTCGATCTTCTCCTGCTCCTCCTTGCGGAATATCAGGTGCATCAGCAAGCCGATGACGATGCTGAACACTATCGCGCCCACCGCCCGGGCGATGCCCAGTTCCGGGCCCAGCACCGTGGCGGTGAGGGCTATCGCCAGCACGTTGATGGCCGGCCCGGAATAGAGGAACGCCGTCGCCGGGCCCAGGCCCGCTCCCATGCGGTAGATGCCCGCGAACAAGGGCAGCACGGTGCAGGAGCAGACGGCAAGTATCGTCCCGGAAACGGAGGCGACGCCGTAGGCAAGGACCTTGTTGGCCTTGGCGCCGAGATACTTCATCACCGAGGCCTGGCTGACGAAAACGGCGATCGCCCCTGCGATGAAGAAAGCGGGTACGAGGCAGAGCAGCACGTGCTCCTGCGCGTACCACTTGACCAGGTGGAGTGCCTCCAGCACAGCGTTGTCGAAGCGAGGCATTCCTACAGGCAGGTAAAAACTCACCAGGAAGACGCCGACGATCAGAGCGAGTATCTTCCACTCGTTTTTCCAGTTCATGAGAAAGACTCCGGATCGGCTTCGTTTGCCCTCTCGGGAAATACTGCAGCACCCGATAATGGGAATTATGAAATCGCTTCCAAACTCTGCTTCGCCACCGTCTGCAGCACATCGTCGACGCAGGTGAAGAAGTTGAGCACGCAGGGAACGTTCAGCGAATAGAACACCTGGTTTCCGCGCTTCTCATCGGACACCACTCCGGCGGACTTCAAAACCGACAGGTGGCGCGAGACCGTTGACTTATCAATCTCCAGCATATGGCTCAGCTCACAGAAACAGCGTGTGCCCTTCGACAACTCATCGACAATAAACAGCCTCGTCGGGTGCCCCAGAGCTTTGAACACCCCTGCCCTTACCTCGTATTTGGCCTTCGCCTTTGGGTCCATTTCAAACACTCTTGTTGCTTTGTTGGCAATTTAACCAACAAACTTGGCAAAATCAAGCCCCCGACAATGATTTCAAGCTACCGTGAGCAGTCACTTTAATTGGCAGAGCGGGACTAGCCGCGTTCGGGCAACCGCCGGTACAGCCGATGAGCTCAACAAGAGCGAATATTTCAATTCAGGATTCCCGCTGCGTCCGTCCTGATCTCTTCCATCAGTTGGCGCAGGTCGTCCTCGGTTGTGAGGGGATTGATCACAGTGCAACGCAGGAACCACCGGCCGCGCAGCTCAGCCTGAACGATGAAGAAGCTACCGCGGCGAAGAAGAGATGCGCGCACCGCTTTTTGCAGAGCGTCCAGGTCGTCAGCGTTTACACCGGCCGGTTCGTAGCGGAAGCAGACGATGTTAGCCTCCGGCCAGGCAGCAAGTTTGAAATCGCCGCTTTCATCCAGGAATTCGGCAAACCTGCTGGTCAACTCGAAGCAACGGTCTACGTAATCGCCGAAGAAAGCGCTGCCGTAGGCATGGAGGCTGAGGAAGGCTTTCATCGCGTTCATCTGCTTGGTGCACTCCAGCGTGCGGTTGGCGAGATCGAACCAGGGCTCCTCGGCGCCGGAGTTGAACAGATAGGAGGCCTCCTGGGCAAAGGCGAGGTAATTATCTCGGTATCTCTTGAAGACAACCGCCGTCAGCAGCGAGGGCATCAGCATCATCTTGTGCAGGTCCCAGACGATGGAGTCGGCCCGCTCCGCCCCCGCAAGCAGGTGCCTGCGGTTCGGGGACAGTGCGGCCGCGACGCCGTGCGCCCCATCGATGTGGAACCAGAGGTCGCGCTCCTCGCAGAAATCGGCAATAACCTCGAGGGGATCGTAGGTGCCGGTGGCGGTCGTGCAGGCGCTGGCGGAAACGGCGATCACCCGCCGGCCCTCGGATTCCGCCTTTTCGTAAGCTCTCTCCAGGGCCCCAAGGTCCATGCGGAACTTCTCGTCGGTGGCTACGGATACCGTCCCCTCTTCACCCATGCCCATTATCTGCACGGCACGCTTGACGCAGTAATGGGACTGCTCAGAGACTAGCACCGCGCAGGGCTTCCGCCTGCCGTCGTATCCGTCCCTCCAGACGTTACCGGGAATCTTAGCCTGGCGGGCGGCCAGCAGGGCGGTGAGGTTCCCTAGCGAGCCTCCGTTGGTGAAGACGCCTCCGCTGCCCTGCGGCATTCCCAGAAGCTTTGAAATCCAGTCGATCAGTATTGTCTCGACTATCGGCTCCAACGGCGCCATCTCATATATGGCCGCGCTGTTGTTGAGAAGCGAGACGGCGTGATCGCAGAGCGCGGCGAACGGCAGGACCGGCGGCACTTGGTGGCCGATGTAACGCGGATGCATAAAATGGTTCGACTGGTCTATCACCTCACCCAACAGCTCCACTGCATCGGCAATGCCGGTGCCCGCCTTTGGAATGGGTTTTCGCCAACGTTCCAACTTCTCTTCCGGCGATTCGTAGTCCAAAACGGGGACCTCCCCGCGAGAAGCGGACCGCAGATAATCAGCGATCTTTGCCGACACTTTGTCAACCGCTTCCAGATACTCGTCGGAAGTAAAGGCCGTGCTGAAATCCTTTCTCTTTCTCACTTCAAACCTCATTGGCAAGAACCACCTCAAGAGCAGGAACTTTATCATGAAGTAAAACTCTTCAAAAGTCCGTTAAAAGGCACACAGATAATGGCAATTGGTTGTGAACGTCTAAGTAATCTAAATCGTATTAATAAACAGCGGATGGAAAACCAAATATGGCCTCTTAGAGACTAATACTTCATGCAGTCGGAAGGAGCAGCCGGCTCCGGCTATCAAAAATCATCCGACATGTTTGCGGCGGGGGATAATCATGTGGATCTTGATCAAGAAGGAATCTCTGGAAAACATCCTTACGCTTCGCTTCCTTATCGGCTTCGTCGCGTGCGCAGCGTTGTTCGGGATAACGACTACGGTCCTTGTGAACGATTTCAGCGCGGAGTACGAGATCGCAAACGCAGCCATCCGGGAGGTGGAGACGCAGATTGAGGAATGGACCGTTTTCAGCCTCGTCAGACCCACCGCTATTTTAACGCCCTCACCCCTATCGGTGTTTGGGTCGAAAGACGGCGCCCGCTGGGGCACGCGGATGCTGATCAGCCAGACACGTATCCCGGCAGTCGCCAGCGACGAGACCGGCGAGGGGCAGAGCTCGAATTTCCTCGGCCTGTTCAGGGGGCTCGACTTCGCCAATGTTGTGCAGGTCTTCATCTCGCTGCTGGCTATCCTGCTTACCTTCGACGCGATCAGCGGCGAGAAAGAGAGGGCATCGCTGCGGCAGATCCTCTCCAATCCGGTGGGCAGGACTAAGTTGATAATCAGTAAATTCCTGGGGGCGGTCATTGCGCTGGTACCGATTTTCGTCTTTGGCTTCTTGGTCGCCCTTGTAGTGTTTCAGATGCTCAGCCCGGTGGGCTTCTCCGCCGACGACTGGGGAAAAATCGGCCTGATGCTGGTGCTGATCCTGCTCTATGGCGCGACATTCGCGGCCGTCGGCATGTTGATATCGACTCTGACCCAATCCAGTGCCACCTCCCTGGCTGTGAGCATGCTCGCCTGGATCATAATCATTCTCGTAATACCAAACGCCGTCGGCCTGTTCGTCTCCGAGATGGGTTTCGACGAAGACTCGAGGGAACTCAGCCGGAACCTCGACAAGATCGCCGAGGAGCACGGAGGTCCGGTAGGAGAGCTTCTCGGGGGCGACCTTCCCTTCCGGGACTACAAGGCGGTGTTCTATCTCTCGAGCGACGGACCCAGGCACGAAGGCATAATATTGTTGCGCCTGGTGGGACCCAACGCGACGGAGTTTTTCGTCAGCAAACTATCCGAAATCATCAGGGATCAGAGTGACTACTCCACAACTCGTTTCGGATTCGAAAACGAGTTCCTGCAGCGTAGGTTCGCCAAGGTGGCACTCATCAACAACATACAGCGGCTTTCCCCGGCTTCCGTATTCGCGCATGCGGCCAACGCAGTCGCCGGGACGGACATCAACGGCTACAAGCATTTCCTTGAAGAAACGAGACGGTACCGCCAGGAATTGCTGAGCTACATCGATGGAAAAGGCGGTTTCATCACCAAGCGCTGGTTCACCGACGACTACCCCGGGGGGCCGCTCGAGGATCTGCTCAAGATGTTTGAGACGATGACGGCCGGTCAGCAATTGCTCTACTTCCAAACGCACAACGAGGAACTGATGGCCATGCTCCCGGACATCATTGAAAGTGTCGAGAATGATCCCAGGCGGAAATTGGATCTCAGCGACATGCCGCGCTTCAAAATGAGGCCGTTATCGCTCTACGATTCCGTATCGGCGGCATCCCTGGACATTCTCATTCTGGTGATTTTCGCGGCCGCCTGCCTGGTCTTGTCCTACATCCGCTTCAATTACTACGACGTTCGATGAGGTAACGAAATGGGAATGCTAACTACTTTTTGGTTGAAGCAATATCTCAAACAGGGCCGCCTGGTCGTCGTCTACGCACTCGTGCTTATCCTCGCAGTGATCAATGCTTTCATCTACAGCGACCGCTACACCCAGGACGCCACGGAAAACGAACGCCTGCAGCGGGCCTACACTGAAGATTTCGAAGAGGCGGCGGCGAGCCCGGACGCCATGTCAGGCACGACGTTCTTCCTCGCGCTTCCCCAGAGAAGCCTCAAGTTTATTGCTGACAGCAAGATTGAGACTGTACCGACGATCGCTCGGGTAACACCGGAGAGGGTGCGCTTGCCTGCCGGCGGCGACGGCACAGGCCAGAACTTTCTTGGATTCGACGCCATCGACTTGGCATTCATCGTTGAGGTGATCCTCGCCTTCATCGCACTCGTGCTCACCTACGACGCTATCTGCGGCGAGAAGCAGCAGGGCACACTCAAGCAGATGCTGGCCAACAACGTTCCGCGCCGGAAAATCTTTAGCAGCAAGATTACAGCGGGGGTAATCACTCTGGCTCTGCCTCTGCTCCTCGGAATTATCATCAACCTTTTTACGATACAGGTGTTGGGAAAGATCCCCAACATCGGGCAGCACTATCTGACCTACGGCCTTTTCTTCCTGTTCTCGCTGCTGCTCCTCCTGTTCTTCGTGTCGCTGGGCGTCACCGTTTCAGCGCTGACACGCGCGCCGGTTACCAGCCTGGTTTTGCTGGTACTGCTGTGGGCGCTGCTGGTGGTCATCGTTCCCGGCGGCGTGAAACTGATCGGCAAGGTGCTCACGCCGGTGAGATCGCCGGAGGAATTTCAACGCCTCTCCGCCGACATCAACCAAAAATACTTATTACAAAGTATTGAGGCCGGGGCGATGACCCGGCCCCCGTACATGGCACGAGCGGACAACTTCAAGGGCGAGCGTGTCTACAACCAATTCTCCGAACAGGAGATGGGAGATAGGGAAAACCTGGCGCGCGAACAGCTGAGGATGCTCTACGCCCAGGCCGAGACCATCAACCTTCTGTCAGCACTGTCGCCTTCGAGTCTTTACCGGCAGGCTGTCGCCCGTCTCTCGGACAACGACCTCGCTACGCTCCAGGACTTCTTCAACCAGGGCGACAGGTATCAGAACGCCCTCTTCAGCGCGATGCGTCTGGCGGACGAGCAGGATAACGCCAGCCCTCATCTCCTCTACATGGCCAATGCCGGATCCGGCGGTTACCTCTCGACCAATCCATTCGGCACCGCACCGCCACGGTTCCGGTGGGAGGAAGCACCCGTCTTCTCCCGGGCTGCCCAATCGAGCCCAAGCCTGCTGATCCTGTTAGCGATGACTGCAGTCCTGATCCTCCTCGGCACCTTCGCCTTCAACCGCTATGATGTGAGATAGGGTGAGACTTGGAGGTTTCGCTTCGACGGGTTTTTGCGTTTCAGCCACCGGACCGTAACCGATACATGGAGTTTCGCCGACTCCCCGGCTGCCGCATCCATCTAACTTGCCAATCCCGCATGAGATTACCTTTTCACAGCTCCAGCAGCTGACCCGCTCACGGTCATGGGTTAGAAACTGCCTGTAGGAACACTTTTATATTTCGCTCCCTATTGAGCCCTACCCTGATACAATAATCCTAGACGCCGGTCATTTGACTGTAAGTGCATTCCTCGGGGATGCGTCGAATGGAGTTCTAGCTGTGAAGAAGAAATTGGTGCTGAACATTAACGGGGCCGATAAAACGCTGGACGTCGACCCCGAGGAACCATTGCTATGGGTGCTTCGAGACACCCTGAGGCTTACAGGCGCGAAATTCGGTTGCGGTGTTGGAGTCTGCGGGGCCTGCTCGGTGCTGATCGACGGCTCAGCGCGCCGCTCGTGCATCGTCCCCGTGGGCACCGTCGCGCAAGGGCAAGAGATCGTGACGATCGAGGGCCTCTCCAAGGGCAACGCCCTTCATCCAGTGCAGAAGGCTTTTCTTAAACACGACGCCTTCTGCTGCGGCTTCTGCACACCCGGCATGATCATCACCGCCGTCTCTCTCCTCAACAGTAATCCCTCGCCCTCCCGTGAAGAGATCATCGAAGGGATGAATTCGCAGATCTGCCGCTGCGGCGCCTACATACACATCATCGACGCCGTGGAGAAAGCGGCAGCCGTAATGAGAAATCAAAGTCCGATGCGGGTATCCTGATGACTGTCAACAGAAGAGAATTCCTCGCCTCGCTGGGCGCTTCGTCGCTCGTCTACATCATCGGCATTACGCCGACGGCGAAAGCCGCGGCTCCCGGCGTCAATGGAAAAACAACCTCCGGAACTGAGGACACGCACCCGGCGGTCGTCCCGGACGTGGATTACATGGATTACCTCATCCTCGACGGCGGCAAGGCGACGGCGCACAGCAACCGCACCGAACTCGGCCAGGGGCTCAAAACAGTCCTTGCGGCGCTCGTCTCGCAGGGGCTGGGGCTGCCGCGCAAGAAGGTGAAAATTATCCTCGGCGATACCGCTACCTGCCCCGACGACGGCCCCACAACCGGCAGCTGCGCCACCGGTAATGTCGGCTGGGCATACTGGCTGGTCTGCACAAAAGTCCGCAACGACCTTCAGGAGCGAGCCGCAAAGTCACTGAATCTGCCTGCCTCGCAACTCGATTACCGCAAAGGTTACATCGTAAACACAAGCAATCCGAAGCAGAGAATCAGCATTTTCGAGCTCGGCAAGGGAGAGAGGGTGGTCCTACATGTCGACCCCACCCAGGATACCTCCGATATTCACTACAAAGACCTGAAGATTGCGAACGTGCTGGGCAAGCAGATCGTCACCGGCAAGATAAAATACGCGGGCGACGTAAGGCTGGCCGGCACGCTCTATGGCGGGCTCGTGCAGCAGCCCTACCACCGGAAATACACGCAACTAGTCTCCGCCGACTGGCAGGAAGCCAGCCAGATGGAGGGTGTGCGCTCGATCTCCATCATCGAGGACAACATCGCCGTGATCGGCGACAGCTACAGGGCTGTGGAGAACGCGAAGGGGGCGGTCCGGTCGACCTGGTCGAAACCGAAGAGAAGGAAAAAGCTCAACATAGAGAAAGAAATCGTAAGCAAGCGGAAGCTCGACAGCACCATTGCAAAGAGAGGTGACGCAAACAGCGCGCTGGCGTCCGCCGATCACGTCGTCAACGAGACCTACAGCACGCAGTACTGCTCCCACGCGCAGCTGGAAACCGACACGGTTGTCGCACGCTACAAGCCGGGAGCAACCGTCGTTTACATCGGCGGACAATACCCCTACAAGACGCGCGGGCTGGTTGCCAAAGGCATATCGACCAGTGAAAAGGACGTGCGCGTCATCGCCAAACAGTGCGGCGGCGCCTTCGGCGGCAAGACCACTCTGTACGCCGGCGCGCAGGCCGCGGCGATGTCAAAGCTCGTGGGCAAGCCGGTGAAGGTCATCTACAGCCGGGTCAACCAGTTCAGGCTTCGAGGCAGGGGCAAAGAGGCGGTGGTTGTCGACCTGCAGACCGGCTTTAACAACGACGGCACGATAGTAGCGCAGAAGATTGACTCCCATCAGGACAGGGGCAAGGGCCTCTGCGACGTCTACTACATTCCGAACCTGGACGTCCGCCTCTACGACTCCGACATGCCGATTTTGCACGCCCCTATGCGCGGAACCAGCTTCGTGCAGAACGTCTTCGCGCTCGAGAGCCACATCGACACGCTGGCCCACTCTGTCGGCATGGACCCCATAGATTTCCGCAAAAGGAACCTCGCGATCTCTGAATTCAGCGACCTGCTCGACCTCGCTGCCGATATGATCGGCTACTGGAATTATGTGCCGCCCAAAGATCACGGCATGGGCGTGGCGCTGATCAGCCACGGCGGGCGCCAGTACGGCGCCATGATCCTCGAGGCCTCGCTAGACCGTAGCAACGGGCAAGCCAGGATAGAGAGGGTCGCCCTCGCCATCAACATCGGGCTGGTGGTCTGCCGCCGTACTCTCGAGGTCGGCATCAAAGGAGCGATCACCTGGGGCGTCGGCTTTGCCCTGCACGAAGAGTTGCCGCTGGACGGCCACAGCGTCCACGCATCGAACTACCTCGACTACCACGTCCCCCGATTCGTCGACATACCGCGGGAAATCAAGATCGGCTACATCGACCACGAAGGCACAAGCGCACCCCGCGGCTGCGGTGAGATGCCGGTCATCCCCGTCGCGCCGGCCCTCTGCAACGCCCTCTTCAACATCACCGGCAAACGCCTCCGCCGCACACCGTTCACGCCCGAGCGGGTGAAGAAGGCGCTGGGGGCAACATCGTAACGCTGGGATCCGGGACTATTTCCACCCCTTACCGGCGATCCACTTCCGTTCAAACAGTTGCCCTTTCATCAGCGCTTCGACCACCGGCGAAAGAAATGCTCGCAGCTCGGCGATGTTGTCTTTGAGATCATCGGATGGACGAGGTTCGGTTTTGACGTCCTTGCCGAAGCTCTTTCGAAGGAACGTACTCCACAAATCAGCCTTGCCCGGCAAATCGGCGAACGACGCTTGCAAGGCGAGCGGATTTGGCGCTAACTCCGTATTTCGGTTCTTAAAAGTTACCCGTATTGCCTTGGAAAGTGTGTGGCCGGAGAAGTTTCGTTTCCGCGCCAGCAGCCAAATGTCATAGAAATCTTTCATTCTGCTGTTGAGTTCATCCAGGCGCACCATCGCCTGGAATTTTTCAGCGACAGTGCTTTCCATGGAATACCCGAGAAACACGGGTACCGGATGATCCAGAAGAGCCGGCAGGATCGCCTTCTGCGGTGATGGTGTAACCTCATCGCCGATGCCGATATCGACTCGCATAGGAATCCTTTGCTGCCCAAGATGCGCCGTGAAGGTTACACGGATGCCGTGATATTCGGCGTGTTCGATGGTCCTCTCGCCACGAATGGATTCTAGGTTGTAAGTTATGCCATCGCCTAAGCCGGCATGATGATGATCATCATCATCATCAGTTTTTTCTCCGTCTTCTTCTTCATCACCACCACCACTATTGCCATCATCATCATTATTATTATTATCGTCTTTGCTTTCCTTCGTTTTTACATGCACCGTCTCACATATTTCGCTGATGATGGTCTCTACTCGTTCAATCTCGTTCTCCACGAATCCAAGGAAATCGATATCCCTTGTCGGGCGTGGCGATTCCGGCACCCAGATCAACTGCATGATTGCGCCCTTGACGATAAGCTTCTTCGCGTATGGGGATATCGACAGCCGATAAAGAAACCGCTCGATTGCGTAATATGTGCACAACTCTTCATAGGGCCTGCCTTCAGAGCGAGCCTTCTGCCTCAAGCGGGCCTGAACTGACGCGACAATATTCTTTATCCTTCTCCTTTTCACACTATCGCCTCGAGATAAGGGCGCATAACTTTGGCGACTCTGCAGACACGGGCGTACTTCATTATCCCGGCGACGTCGAAGCGCCGGCTTCTACGGTAGAGGTTCAGCGCCTCGACAGCGGTGTCCAGTCCGATCTTGTTCCTGAACTTGAAGCAGTCGGCAAGTGTCTTCTCCGCGCTGTAGATCCTCACCTTGATCCCGCCGAGGTTGTGTTCCTCTACGCCCGACTCGTGAGACGCGCGGCTGAACCAATGGTAATTTACCGGAGGGTGTTCAATTACTGCGGGGCGCATTCCCGGCGTGATTGCGACATCCACAGCGTGCGGGATCTGAGTGGTGATCTCATGGAAGTTCAGAGCGGAGATTAGACAGATCACGCCCTTCTCGACTTTCAGTGCGACCGTGACAAGATCTGGATTCGAGAGCTCATCCTGCCTTCCGAGCCTATACAGGCCGCGCGACATCTCCTCGATGATTCCCTCCTTGCGCATTCGATAAAACACGTTTCTATGGATGCCCGCCTTAAACGCCTCCCCGCTGCGCATAACGCCGCCGTGTCGACGAAAAACCTCAATCGCTCGATTCATCGCGCCTGCCATCTGAAGACCTTTGGTACAAAACGTATGTACTTAACAACAAGTACATACACTTTGTACCACCGCAAGTCAACCCCGAGGCTAGTGTGATTTCTCGAATCGATGAATTCAGTATGTGCTTGCAGCGGACGCACTCCACACAACCAATCTGATGAGGTATGGTTTTGACCCAACGTTTTGGGTACCAGCTTGTTGTTTGTTTCCACCATTTTTAATCCCTATCGGAGAAAAAAGTAATTTTTTCCGATTTCCTCTTGACATCTCCACGCGGAAGTAGTAAATTTTTCCCAGTTTGTCTTGGAGGCTCTCAAACAAGGAGCATAGTCGATATGGACAGGAAGAAAATCCTGACGCTGAGCAAGCGCGAACGGCAGATCATGGACGTTATTTATTCGCTCGGAGAAGCGACCGCGGCGCAGGTGGTCGAGCACTTACCCGAGGATGTGGGCGATGCCTCGGTGAGGAAACTGATCCGCGTGGTCGAACAGAAAGGCTTCCTCAGGCATCGGCGGGAAGGGCACAGCTATATTTACACACCGACGGTGCCCCGGGACGAGGCGAGCGTGGTCGCGATGCGGCACACCCTTAAAACGTTTTTCCAGGATTCGGCACCCAGGGCTGTAGCTACTCTGATGGACCTGGCAAAGGACACACTCACCGAAGAGGACATCGCCGAGATCAATGCCCTCATCACTAAGGCTGAAACGGGAGGAAAAGAGCGATGAGCCCCGATATCGTCAGTGCGCTCCTGATAGTGCTGTTGAACGGCACGTTGTTTCTGGGCATCTCACTGCTCACGACAAAGCTGTTCGGCTGGGGATCGGCCTCTCTACGCCACCTCATCCTCTTCAGCGCTCTGCTCAGCCTGATTCTTCTCGTCCCGGCCTCCTCGCTTCTGCCTGCCTGGAACATACCGCAATTGCCCGCCGTCTCACTGTTTCCGGAAACGGCGTCTCCGGAGCGCGCGGAGGCAGACGACTCCGCCCCCGCAGGCGCCGCCGCCGGCCCAAGCGAGGACGAGACGGCAGCAGCGGCAGCGGACTCCGAAGACGGGCGGCCTGAGGAAGGCGCCGGTATCTGGGGTGCAATTATCGGATTTGTCACTAACTACTTGCCGTGGATCGCCTTGTTTCTATGGGTCTCCGGGGCGGCGGTGATTATGATCATTCAGTTGGTTCGCTGGGCCGGCGCCGGGTTTATCGCGTCGATGGCATCTAGTATAGAGGGCGCGAGCCAGCTGCAGGCCGCCGATCGGATCAGGGCCGATCTGCAACTCAGGAAACCGGTTGCGTTGCTGAGAAGTGAAATGACGGCGGTGACAATGGCCTGGGGGATCCGGCGGCCGTGCATCGTTTTACCGGCGGACTCAGAGAACTGGAGCCGGGAACGCGTCGAAGCGGTTCTGCAGCACGAGTTCGCTCACATTAGAAGGAACGACAACCTGCTACATCTATTCGCCGTCGTGGCCAGCGCCGTCTTCTGGTTTAATCCTCTTGTCTGGATCGTCATGCGCAGGTTGAACTACGAGAGGGAAGTGGCCTGCGACGACCAGGTGTTGAATTCCGGGATATTCGCTTCTTCTTATGCGCGGCACCTGATGGATCTGAACCTGCGACTCGCCGGACCCAAGAGCGAAAAAATCATTCCCGCTGTGATGGCGCACAGCTCGAATATCAAGAAGCGGCTGCTTTCCATTCTTAATCCCAAGGTCAACCGCCGCCCGCTGAAGCCGGCCTTTGCGGCTCTCTATCTGTTGGCGATAATGGCCTTCGCGCTGCCGGTGGCGGCCTTTCAACCGTGGGTAAATGCACCCGACGACGACCGGACGCTGACCTTCACCGGCAGAATTCACACGATCGGCCGTCTTCAAAATCTCTTTTATCTCGATGGCAAGGATTGTGAGTTCAACACCGACCGTCCGCTCGATTTCAAGCTGATCTCCCCCGAGGCGTTCCTGATTCTCGAAAAGCTCGACGAGGAACCCGCCGTCAGATTCGAGGTGCGCGTGGGCGAGGGCGGCAGATACCGCACGGCTTACTTTCTCGACGATGTGGAGCAGCCGTTTGACGCGGAAGCCGAAGCTCTGTTCCACAGCCTGCTCATCAGATTCGGCCGCGGCGATGAGGGCGAGGCTGCACAGTACAGCAAAGCCTACGAAGCTTGGCGCAGCAAACAGCAGGCGGATGAACTCAATTATTCGGAGGCCTATAAAGATTGGCTCGAGAGGATCGAAAGGGAACAGGTTTACAACGAAGCCTACCTGAAGTGGAAGGAGGCCCAAGGGCGGGAGGCATTGTTACGCAAGGAGGAATACGAGAAATGGCTCGAGAGCCAGGACAAGGAGTCCATCCTGGCCGAGGCTTTCAACGAATGGATGAGGGCGAAGTCGATTGATGAAGACGAGCAGCCCCTTCCTCCCGACCAGGAAGTTATGCCTGAGGAGTCCCTGCCCCTGGCCGATGAGGACTTGTTAACTCCCGGCGATCTCGTCGACGTACTGTTAGGAAAGGGCGATCTGTCAATCGACTTCAAGCATGTCGAAATCAACAGCGAGGCGGGCTGGCTTTACCGGATCACACAGCCCAATGGGTATCTGATCATCACGAGAGTCGTCGACGAAGTGATCCATCGTTACGAAATCCGCAGCAACCAGTCCGGAGAGGTCACTAAAACTTACATCGTCGACGGCAAGCGCTACGCCTTCGATGATGAAATCGAGATTAGATTCAGGCGCCTCCTTCTCAGCATATGGGATTTTGCCGGCGACGACGAGCCTCTCTTGCGGGATGATCCGTAATGCCAAGGCGAAAGCCGGCCACAGCATGAGTTAGGGTCCGGTCGCCCGGATTAGGACAACGAAAACCAGCTTTTTCAACATCTACGGGAAAGCTCTACCACGAAAGTGGTTCTGACTACAGCGATTAATCAACAAGCACTTTTTTCCGATGCGAGGATCACGATCCTCTTTATCAACAGGAGCGGCTAATGAACAGAGCATTGATAATCGGCCTGATATTATACCTGGCCCCCGTTTTGGGCATCGCGGTGGAAACTCCAGCTTCGCAGGCAACTAAGAAGGATGCAGACGGCACACCGTTTCTTGTGCCAAAGACCGGTGGCGCGCTGGTCTTGGACGGCCGGCTGGACGAGCAATTATGGGGCGAAGCCCTCAAACTGGAATTGAGATACGAGACATCGCCCGGTGAGAACACACTCCCGCCGGTGAAGACGGAGATTTTGCTCGCCTATTCCGAAGCCGCTCTCTACGTCGGTTTTCGCTGTTACGATCCCGAGCCGTCGGCGATCCGCGCGCGCCTTTCCGATCGCGATCACGATCCGGGCGACGACTACGTGGGCGTTGTCCTCGATACCTTCAACGACGAACGCCGGAGCTACTTCCTCTGGTCAAACCCCCTCGGTGTGCAGGAAGACGCCATCCTGACCAACGAGGACTACGACATCAGCTGGGACACAATCTACGAGTCGGCCGGTTTTATCGCCGACTGGGGCTGGTCGCTGGAGATGCGGGTGCCCTTTCGCTCGATTGCTTTCCAGCGGGCCGAGGGCGTCCAGGTCTGGGGATTCGATGCAATCCGAAATTATCCCAGGAGCAATACTTACCAAATCAGGTTCTCTCCGATGGAGCGCGGTAACAATTGCGAACTCTGTCAGCTCGCAAAGATACAAGGTTTCAAGGGGCTCAAGCCGGGTCGCGACCTGGAATTTAACCCGACCGTCACTTATGTCAGGACGGAGGAGCGCCCCGAATTTACCGATGGTGATTTCGTTACGGCAAGAAACAAGGCTGAATTCGGCCTGACCACCCAGTGGGGGATCACGCCCAACATCAACCTGGCGATGACCGCCAACCCGGACTTCTCCCAGGTCGAAGCCGACGCCTGGCAACTGGATATCAACGAGCCATTCGCCCTCTACTACGATGAGAAACGGCCCTTCTTCACCGAAGGGGCCGACTTCTTCGCTTCGGAGTTCGACGCCGTCTACACCCGCTCGATTCGCGATCCCTCCGTCGGCTTCAAGATCAGTGGCAAGGAAGGCGGCAATTCCCTCGGCGGTTTCATCATCCGCGACGACGTTACGAATCTGATCTTCCCAGGGAGCAAGTCATCCGACGCCACAACGCTGGCCGGCGATTCCTGGTCGTCGGCGTTCAGGTACAAGAGGGATGTCGGCGGCAAATATACCTTCGGGACCCTGTTCACGGGCAGGGAGGGGGACGAATATCACAACCGCGTGTTCGGCGTCGACGGCGAATTCAAGTTCACCGGCAGCGACAGGGTTTCCGCCCAGATCCTCTACTCCAGCACACAATATCCGCAGGAGGTTGCGAACGCTTTCGAGCAACCGGCCGAGGCATTCTCCGGCGGGGCATTCAAACTCATGTACCACCACAGCACGCGAAATCTGAGCCTTGTTGCGCGGTTCGAGGATATCGCGGCGGACTTCCGTGCCGATCTCGGTTTCATACCCAAGGTCGACTTTCGTCATTACCAGCTCGGGGCCGACTACAGAATCTGGAACGACTCCCCCGACTGGTGGCAGCTTCTCCTGCTCGGCGGCGGCTTTCACCATTACGCGGATCACGGGGGAGATCTGCTGCAGAAGAACGCCTATGGGATGATTGTCTTCCGCGGCGCCATGAATAGCGGCGTAGACCTCTTCGGCTACAAGCGGGTCGAGGCATTCGGAGGGAGGGAGTTCAATCTGACACAGGGCACACTCAGCGCTTGGATCTTACCCTCCTCGAAATACTCCCTTGATTTCTACATGAACTTCGGCGATCGGATCGACTACACCCACGCCCGCCCCGGCAGCAGGCTCAGACTTAATCCGTTAGTCACCCTGACGCCGAGCAGCCGCCTCGCCCTGGGCATCGATCACACCTTCGAGCGGATGTCGGTCGACGCCGGACGGCTCTACACGGCCAACGTCAGCCAGCTTTCACTGAAATACCAGATGAGCACCAGGGCTTTTGTGCGGGCGATTATTCAAAACGTGGCATACGACTACAACGTGGATCTCTACGCATTCCCCGTCGATCCCGAATTCCGACACCTGTTCACCCAACTGCTGTTTTCCTACAAGGTGAATCCGCGCACCGTGTTCTTCCTCGGCTACACCGACAACTACTACGGCAACCAGGACTACGGCCTGACGCAGCAGAGTAAAACCATATTCATGAAGGTCGGCTACGCCTGGCAACTGTGAATCCACGTTCACTCCCGCTGCATGAACCGGAGGTTCCGCCTCCGGTTCACTTTCTCCCCCTTCGGCAGCCTGAACGTGGCGCTGATTGCGCTGACTCGCCATCAGCTAACAAATCTGCCGCTTTGCAGGGGTGCTTTAGCGGCTAGAGGCATCAGGACAAGACCTTATCTTGCTGACAGCCGGGTCAAGGGAAAACCATGCCGAACACAGCTTCATTGTGATTCCGGCCCGACCGGGTTGTTCTGGTGCAGTTCACTTTCCCGAAGCCAAATTGGGCACTGGGAAACATGGGGTTGCCACAGATGGGCCTGCTTGGACTATCTGGGATCATAGCGAAGCAAGAAGATAAATGCGACGAGCATCATGACAACGTTAGAGGCCATCAACATGACCATGTGCATCCAGGGAACGTGCAGGTCTCCCAACAGACCGCCTGACTGCCAGAGCACATCGCTGCGCGGTATTGAACTCAATTCCACCGGCTTTGTAGAAAAGCCACCCCGTTCCACGCCATGGTAAAGGTTGTGGGGAGAATCCGGGTCGATGCGATCCTTCTCCTTGGTGAACGAGTAGAGCTGTTGCTGATAACGGCGGGCGGCCTCTTTCAGGTCGGAGTATCCATAAATGCCCTGACGGGTAAGCCGTTGCAGTGCATCGCTCATCAAGCCATATGGCGAGAGTGAAGCGATCGTGTTGATTAACACCGCCTGGTCAATTCGCTGTTTGTCGGCACTGTTGAAGATGTTTTGTATGGAAGCCGAAATGGCCTGATAGACCTCTGCTCTGTTCCGCGCGGCCTGAGTGAACCTGTATTCATTGTCGCCATACCACGCGCCTGCGCCTTCCTTCGAGTTATCCCATATCTCCGATCTCGCCAAATTAATCTCCTGCGAGACATCCGATTCGGACGGCACCTGCATTGCGTTCTCGCCGATGATACGGGCAATGCCTGGCACGGCGATTACGGCGAACAACCAGAAGATCATGAGAATCACCAGCGCGACAGCCGGTGTTCTAACCATGCTGCTCACTGCGATTCCGAAAAGCAGCACAAATGATATGAACAGCACTGAAACAATCGCTGTCCATCCAAGCACGAACAGGGTGGTGCTTGTGAATTGCATGGCACCCGTTACGTTCAGGATGAAAAGATTGATGGAAGCTCCGAGCGCGAAAGTGACGAGCAGGATTGTCAAATACCCAACATACTTGCCGAAAAAGAGCTTCCAGCGCGAGACCGAATACGACATCAGCAGGCGCAAAGTGCCGTCGCGCTTTTCCCCGCAGATTGCCCGGAATCCGAGCATGAATGCCTGCAAACTCAGCACGATACCGATAATGAATATCCAATCGATTATCAGGAAATCGGGAAGCGTTTCATTGCCGCGATTCTGCAACCGGGGATTGACGTAGAGGAAGGCGTTTACAGAATATGAGTTTGGCAGCCTCTCTTCTCCGCCATTGGCGATGAAGGTTAGTGTGGAGGCCGGTTTTACCATTGTCTGGTAATATCTTGCCAAAACCGTCAGGTTCGACGTTCGTGCCTCGAGGAATTCGATCGTGTTGGCGTTGTGTCTCTCCCAGTCTTCCCGAGCCACGTGATAGCGATCCGAGAAGACAAATCCATTGACGACGAAAGTCAGCAACACGACCACAGCGATGAAAAGAAACAGGGAGTCGCGGAGACCATCTATCACCTGTTGTTTGATAATAGTAAACATGGTGTTTTTTCACCTTACGTCGTATCGAAAGAAAATGACAAAACCAGCGGAAAAGGCTATTAAGGTCATGAACAAGAGCACAACGATATGCCACAGGGCATCTTCTATGTTCGGTTTGCCGCTCTCGTAGTTGAATGGCGGCACATAATCCTCGGGAAGTGGATCCCAAATCTGCGGTCCCCAGATGCCCTTGGCGCGACGTTCAGCCAGGCGCTGCTCATACTGCTCCGGCCTCTCGAAATCGCTCAATTCCCAGCGAGTGAAAAACCGGTGCGCGTTTTTCCCAAACAATCCCTTTTGAGCAAAAGTGTTCAGCAAGGTGTGACGATATTGACGGCATTTCTCCATGAACTCAGCATGTGATTCATAGCCGGTGACGGTGAGCGCCGTGTACGCCCTCTGCAGGTGAAAGGCCGGCGAAACGAAGTTCACGGCAAAACTCAGTTCGCGCTGTTCAATCTTGCGGGCGAGATGCTTGCGCCGCAGATCCCAGATATTCTCTGCGTATCTTTGACACAGCGGCTCATAGAAAATGAAGAAAGTCTTCCAGTCTTCCAGCCAGCTTGGATAACCATCAAACCACCAAAGGCCCTCGGCTCCTTCCCAATCTCCACCATTACTTGAGAAGCTGATGTTATGTGTGCGAATGAACTCCTCACGCTGCTGCATCAACTCCAAACTGGACGCCTGGAGCTTACTATTGATCTCTTCCGGCGAATATGCCGGTTTCAGAAGCGGTGCGAGGAAGTTGCTTCCGCTGGGAATGACGACGACAACCAGGGTCCAGAAGAGAAGCGCAATCGCCAGGGAGGTAGAAGAGCGGATCACCAGAACAGAGCTCAGCAAGCCGGCTGTAATGAAAAGCATTCCATAGAGGATGGCTGTCAGAAGCATCACTACAATTGCCGCCCACTGGATGGCACTGAAAGTGATTTGGTGGAAAAAAAGCATCACCATCAAGGAAGCAATGAAACTGATGAGAATGGGAATTGAGAGAACAATGCTGCCGGCGAAGAATTTCGAGGCGAATATGCCGCTACGTTTTAACGCAAATGAACAGACCATTTTGAGGGTTCCGCGTTCGCGGTCCCCACTGAAGCCATCGTAAGATAGGAGAATGCCAAATAAGCTGACGGAAAACATCAAGACGAGCATCATGTCGAACGACGGGATTGACGCAAGAAGTCTGTTTTTCGTCAGATTGTCGTCCGCCTCGTGTGGCACAGAGCGGCGCCGCACCTGCACTGTGTTGCCGAGGCGATAGTCCTCACCCTGTGCAATAATGCTGAGCGGAGTCGGCGGCCGCTGAACATTCGGCAGAATCTGCGAAGGAAACCTCACCTCTCTCGCCTGCTGCAGATATGAGTCGGCGAGCCGCGTCGCGGTGCTCTTCCTGATGATGTAGTTATCGCCAAGTATCCAGGTGCTGATAATCGAAAGCAGGACGATGGTTATCAGTGCCGCCCCAAAACGGAACGTCAACAGGTGTTCTCGAATTTCTTTGGATAACAGTGTAAGAAACATAGGCCGCCCCTAATTGCCCCCACTGTTTTGACTCATTTGCACCCTAATTGGTTGGCTACCAAAAAAAATAGTGCCAATTGACGCGCTCGTTTGCTGCACTCAGGACGATACGGCGCGAACTTGTTGCTTACTAAAAAAGTAAGTGGCATGCCCGGGCGTCCGGCTTCGTCCTCGACTTCGCCGAGACATGTAGTTGAGAGCGTGATAATTTCGCAGGTGCCCGGCTTCGCGGGACTTCGCCGCGGCAGTCTTCATTTCTCACAGCGCTCGAAATGAAGCCTGGCGGAGAGGGCGGGATTTCCACCGCCGTTTCACTCCGGCGGATAAACTCACCCGTCGCGCGGTTTCTCATCCCAGCTTCTAAAGCACATATGTATCCCGCGAGCCAATGAATTCGCCGCAGGCGAATGATTTGGATAGAGATATGCAGGATTTTTCTACGCGGAACTGTTGCTTACTTGTTCGGTAAGTAAAGGGAATCAAGAAGTTGCACAGCTGTATCCCGCGAGCAACCGGGCCACAGGCCCGCTCGTATGGTGTGCTTGGAATGATATCTACGCGGAACTGTTGCTTACTTGTAAAGTAAGTGGCGGAGAGGGCGGGATTCGAACCCGCGGTGCAATTTCTCGCACAACTGCTTAGCAGGCAGCCCAGTTCAACCACTCCTGCACCTCTCCGCGGGCGGCTGGGCCGCGCCCACAATCTAGAAGGCAGGGCCCGGAAAGTCAACTTCGCAAAAAGGCTGGATCAGCCCGGCGGCCAGCTCATGGCACGCCCGCCGAGCAGGTGCATGTGGACGTGGAAAACGCTCTGGCCGGCGTGCTCGCCGCAGTTGAGCACGAGGCGATAACCGTCGGCAACGGCAACGTCTGATGCGATCGAGCGGGCGGCGGCGAACATCGCGCTTAGGTAGTCGTCATGCAGCGGGCCGAGGTCGTTGGTGGTCGGGATGTGATCTTTGGGGATGATCAGCACGTGATGCGGTGCCTGCGGATTGATATCCCTGAAGGCAAGGACCAAGTCATCCTCGAAGACGATGCCGGTCGGGATCTCGTGCCGGATTATCCTGCAGAAAAGACAGTCATCGTCGAGCGGCATCTCTTCCCCCTGTTTGTTCTCACGCTAAATAGACCATAACGACGGCGACGGGGCAAGGGCATGCGGTGTGAATCCGGTTCTCAGGAATCACGCTGCCAGAGGTATGCGCTGAAGGGCAGGACTTCGGCGAAGCCGATACGGCGGTACCACTGTTCCGCTCGCTCGTTCTGCTCCGTCACCGTCAGCGAAACGGCTCCGTAGCCCGCTTCCCCAAACCGCTGCAAGCTCTCATCGACCAGATACGCCCCTATGCCGCTGCCTTGGTGGCCGGGAGCTACCGAGATTTGCGGAAGATGCCCCACGCCGGGCGAGAGTTCGGTGGCGACGACGACTCCGGCCATCTTGTCGTCCAGGTAGCCGACGGTGGTCATGCGGGGCACGAAACCGCCGCAGCCGGCGCGCCTGACAAGGTTGACCACGAAGCCGTGGCAGCGGTCGAGATGTCCGAAGCTGGAGGAGAAGTAGGCATCGATGCCGCCGACGTAGCTCTCGTAGATGATGCGGGCGGCCTCGTCGATCATCGAGTCGTCCCAGGGCCTCATCTCAAGCCCTTCGGGCTCCGCCCTGCCTCCGTTGTATGAGCCGAGTTCGAGCAAAAGGAAGTGCCTGCGGAAAGTCTCGAAGCCGGCGTTGATGAAAACGGATTCGAGTTCGGCTTTCGAGAAAACCATCAACTGCGCCTCGATGCGCCTGACGAACGGTGTCTCCTTGAGGACGGCGAAGCTGGCGGCGGCGAGCTGCGCCTCGAGGTCGCCGCCCCAGCGCTCGCGCATGACATAGAGGTCGCCTATCACTCCCCTGCCGGCATCAACCACGAGGTAAGCGTAGCCGACGGCCCGGCCGCTCTCGATCAGCACGAAACCGGGCAGGACAGAGTTGTCGATATAAGTTCTCAGAAAATCCTGCGTCGGGCGGTAATCCCAGCCAAGGATGTCGAGCCAGAACTCGGATTCCTCGCGCATTAACGGTTCCAAGGTGGCCGATCCCACCCGGCGCAGATCCTCAAGCACCAGCGCCATCGCTTCCTCTCGTTAAGAGACTGAGCATGTTAACATTAGGCTATTGCGGAAACAATTTGTTGCCTGTCAACCAATCCGGCCTCATGTGGGTCAAAGTGATTGGCGGAGGAAAGAATGGATCCGGGAAAGGAGCAGGAACTGGTGACAAGAGCCCGGAATGGGGACGAAGAGGCGTTCCGATTGCTGGTTGAGGACAACCAACGCCGGATTTACTCGCTGGCCCTGCGCTACACGCGCCGCCACGAGGACGCCGACGAGGTCGCCCAGGAAACGTTCCTGCGGGCCCACCGCTCGCTGAAGCGCTTTCGAGGCGACGCGGGCTTCTCCACCTGGGTTTACCGCATAGCAGTCAACTGTTGCCTCAGCCACCGGAGAAAGCGTAGCCGGATGAACGAAGTTGGAACGGACGAAAACGAAAATCAGTGGGAAGTACCCGATGTTAAAAATCCCTCGCCGCTGCGGCATGCAATGTCGTCGCAGACGCGCGGTTTGATCAATAGAGCAATGGACGATCTAAGTCCGCAACAGAAGATGGTTTTTGTGATGAAGTTCCTCCAGCAGCGCACCATCGCCGAGATCGCAGGCCGGATCGGCTGCGCCGAGGGCACGGTAAAGAAGCAGCTTTTCCGCGCCGTCGGACGTATGCGCGAGAGTCTGGCCCCGCTGCTGGGAACGGAAGGGTCATAAATATGAGTAACGAACGGGAGTTGCTGATCCTCTACCTCGCCGGCGAGCTTGAGCCTGAGGAGAGGGAGTCGCTGGAGAAGCGGCTGAGCGGTGACGCCGAGCTCCGCAATGAGCTGGAGGCGATTCAGCACGCTCTGCGCCTGGTCAGCGATTCTGCTCCCACCGAGCCGCCGGAGGCCTACTGGCGCACTTTCTGGACCCGCCTGCAACCCAATCTGCAGAGGAAAAACCTGTGGGGGAAGCTTGCAGGCCTGTTCGTGACGAAGCATGGGCTGCGTCCGACCACTGGGTTCGCTGCGCTGGCTGCAATGCTGGTTGTCGCGCTGCTGATTCTTTACCAAGTGATGGTGCCGCAGGTGCCGGAGCTGGTGATCACGCGTGCTGAGGTCAGGATCGAACGTACACAGGGCTACTTCGCGCTGGCGGCCGACGACCACCTCGAGCGCTCGCGGCTGCTTTTGCAGGAAGTAGTGAACATCGCCAGCAACGGACCGCCGAGCGAGGAAGCGCTGCTTGATAACCGCCGCCGCGGTGAAGAACTTCTGAGCCAGAATCGCACATACCGGCTTGCCGCCCTGCGCAACAACAACGAACGGCTGGCCACGTTGCTCGATGAACTCGAGATGGTGCTGATGGATATTGCCAACATCGATCCCCTGGTCGCCCAGGAGGCCCTCGCCAGCCTGCAGCACAGGATCGAGATGAAAGATCTTTTGGCGAAGATCGACATCGTCAACCTCGACGAGAGATCTGAAAGCCAAACCTCGAATAGTGAGGTAATGTAAAATGATAAAAGAAATTAAAACCGCATTGATAGTCATCCTGCTGACCGCTGCCCTCGCCTGCGCCATCGACGTGGAGGCGGACCAGGACAGCCCGGGCGCAAAGGAGTTCTTCAACGCCAAGCAACTCCTTGACACAGGTAAAGTGTCCGCTGCTCATGCGGCCTTCGTGAGGGTCGGCAATATGGGCACTTCCCCCTATCAGGACGATGCCCTCTACTACGCCTCGTACTGCCTGGTGAAGCTGCAGGAGTACCAACGCGCAGAGAGCAGCCTGACCGCATTCATCAAGAGCTATAGCAATAGCCCTTGGCGCGACGATGCCCAGCTTCTCCTCAACGAAGTGAGGATAAGGCTGAGAAGGCACGGCGACCCTGCCGCTGCGCTCGAGCCCACGCCTGATAGATCTTCACGCCCAGCTCAACCTCCCAGGACTGAGCGTCCTGCCAGGGCGCAGAAAGCTGACAACGAGTGCGATCCCGACGGCACAAAGGAAGCCGCCCTTAACGCTCTGCTGAGCATGGATTCGGAGCGGGCCGTGCCGGTTCTGATTCGCTTCATCAAAAGCAATCCGTGCAAGCGGCTGAAGGAAAAAGCGATCTTCGTGCTCAGCCAGCAGGAGACGCGCGAAGCGCTCGACGCATTGATCGAGGTCGCTCGCACCGACCCCGATGCCGAGATCCGCGGCACAGCGATCAAATGGATCGGCGATTTCGACAGCGAAGAAGCGGTCGATGCGTTAGTCAAGTATTACGACTCACTCAAGGACGATCAGACAAAACTGAAGGCCGTCTACGCCCTCAGCCAAAGCGAGTTCCGCATCGCACTGGACAAGCTCGTGGCCATAGCCAAGAGCGACTCCAGCCCGACGGTCCGCCAGCAGGCGGTCTACTGGATGGCCGATGAGTGGGATGAGGAGGCGGTGCCCCTGCTCAAGGAGATCTACAGCAAGGATCAGAACATCGATGTTCGCCGCAAGATCATTTACTCCGTCGCGGACACCGGTACGAGTGAAGCCCTGGTATTTCTCTCCGAAGTCGCACGAAGTGACCCTGATCGGGAGTTGAGACAATACGCGATTTACTGGATCGCCGACGAGTGGGATGACGAAGCTGTTCCCCTGCTCAAGGAAATCTACAGCACCGACGAGGACATCGAAACCCGCCGCAAGATTGTCTACTCGGTGGCAGACACCGGCGGCCAGCAGGCACTCGTTTTCCTGACCCAGGTGGCGAAGAGCGATCCCAGTAAGGATCTTCGCATGCAGGCCATCTACTGGATCGCTGACGAGTGGGACGATGAGGCCGTGCCTCTGCTGCGCGAGATCTACAGCGCCGACGAGGACATTGAAGTCCGCCGCAAGATCATCTACTCCGCCTCAGAGGCAGGCGGCCAGCAGGCACTCACTTTCCTAACCCAGGTGGCGAAGAGCGATCCCAGCAAGGACCTACGTATGCAAGCCGTTTACTGGATTGCCGATGAGTGGGACGACGAGGCGATACCACTGCTGCGCGAGATCTACGGCACCGACCAGGATGTCGATATCCGCCGCAAGATTATTTACTCAGCGGCCGACACCGGCGGCCAACAGGCGCTCGAATTCCTCAACGAAGTGGCGAGGAAAGATCCCGATCTCGAGCTTAGAAGGTACGCGATCTACTGGATAGCTGATGAGTGGGAAGACGAAGCGATTCCATTGATGAAGGAGATCTATACCGAAACGGAAGACGTGGAGACTCGCCGCAAGATCATCTACTCCGTTGCTGACTCCGGCGGCAGCCAGGCACTCACTTTCCTCTCCCAGGTCGCGCGCACCGACCCCGATCTGGAGATGCGGCGGCAGGCTATCTATTGGATCGCCGATGAGTGGGAAAACGAGTCTATCCCGCTGCTGGTAGATATCTACAAGTCGAACCAGGACATGGAACTGAGGCGCCGGATCATTCAGGCGCTGGGTGATGTCGATTCGGACCAGGCCGCCGACGCGCTGATCGCGATCGCCAGGGCCGAAACCGACCTCGAGTTGCGCAAGCAGGCTATTTTCTGGCTCAGCCAGATGGACACCGAAAAAGCAAGAGACTTTCTACTGGAGTTATTGGAAAAATGAGAAAAAAAGGACTGATTTTAACGCTCGCCGCCGGCCTTGCCTTTCTGCTGCTGGCCGGCCCCGCAATCGCCCAGGAAGAGGGCAAAACCGACCGCGAGATGCGCAAGGAGATTTACTTCTGGCTCTCGCAGCGTGGCGGCTCGGACGTGGCTGTAAAACTGAAGGAAGCCTACACCAAGGAGACCGACACAGAGTTACGCAAGCACCTGCTGTTCTGCTTCTCTCAGATGCACGACACGAACGCCACCGAAGCATTGATGGAGGTGGCCAGGAACGACCCGAACACCGAGCTGCGCAAGCAGGCGATCTTCTGGCTCGGGCAGACACACAGCGACGCTGCGTTGGCAATACTCAAAGAGCTCTACACCACGGAGCAGAGCACCAACGTGCGTGAGCACATCATCTTCTCCGCTTCCCAGATCCACGACAGTGAGGCGCTTACTTTCCTGAAGGAAATCGCCAAGAACGACGCTGATGCCGAGCTGCGCGGAAAGGCGATCTTCTGGCTCGGCCAGTCGCACAGCGACACCGCGCTCGATTTCCTCAAAGAGATCTTCGCATCAGAAGAGAGCGCATCGGTGAAGGAGAAGATTATCTTCTCTGTCTCCCAGCTCAATTCGCGTGCGGCCATCGAATTCCTCGTGGAGATCGCCCGCGGTGAAGAATCGTACGAGCTCAGGAAGAAAGCGATCTTCTGGCTCGGACAGTCCGACTCCGAGCTAGCCCAGAAATTTCTCCTGGAGTTGATAGAACAATGAGCTGCAGAGCGATAGCACTCCTCGCGGTGGCTGCCGTAGTGATACTCGCCACAGCAGCCACCGCCCAGGAGGCTCTTTTCAAAGGCGAAGTAAGGGCTGTGTCCGGTCCTGGTTCAACCGCGTTGCTGGACCATCTGCGCACTCAGGCAAGGCAGCATTTTGCCGGTGCAGGCGGCAACGATGTCTGGCTCGGCTACCAGATCAAGGCTGCCAGGTTCGTCAACAGCCAGTCCTACTGGGGCCACGGGCACGGTATGACCATCATCAACGGCGTCCTCATGAGCTACCCCGACAAAGGCATATTCCCCGCAGGCTCCGACCGGCTGGCTATTCTCTACCTCTTCGAAAGCAGGGACGGCGGCCCCGAGCTGACCCGCATCCTCGTGATCGAGAACAGCGATCGCTACCAGTTCACCGTTCCCCTGCTCTGGATGGAGGGAGTCGCCCTCGACCAGAGCCTGGCTGCGCTGAAACAGGCTGCGCGGGAGCAAGGATCAGAGAGGATCCAAAAGGACGCCGTTCGCGCGGCTGCGATGCACGGCAGCGACGACGCGTTCACCTTTGTAACCGGCGTGGCGAAGTCGAACGCGCCGTTCGAGGTTCGCAAGACAGCCATCTATGCCCTCTCCGAAGTCTGGCGCAATGACGCGATGCCGGTGCTCAAAGAGATCTTCAACTCCGCCGGAACCTTCGAACTCAAGAAGAGGGTTCTCTACGCCGTCTCCGATATCCACAGCCGTGAGGCATTCGAGTTCATCAAGAAAGTCGCAACCACGGGTAGCGATTTCGAGCTGCGCAAGAAGGCGATGGACGAACTCGCGGATGAGTGGGAATACGAGGCGGTAGCCACGCTGAAAGAAATCTACGCCTCCAGCGACAACTACGAATTCCGCAAGAAAGCTCTCTACGCCGTCGCCGAAACCGAGAGCGAAGAGGGCTTCGCATTCATCCTGCAGGTCGCTAAAACCGATCCCGACCTCGAGCTCAGGCGCAAAGCGATCGCCTGCCTCGCCGACGAGTGGGAATCGCGCGCGATGCCCGCCCTCAGGGAGGCCTACTCGACGACCGACAATTTCGAGTTCCGCAAGACGGTTCTCTATGCCGCCGCCGACACCGAGTGCGAGGACGCCTTCAACTTTCTCGTGGATGTGGCGAAGAGCGATCCCAACCTCGAGCTGCGCAAGAAGGCCCTTTACGCTATCGCCGACGAGTGGGAGGACCGCGCCGTGCCTGTGTTGCGCGAAATCTACGACTCTACCGGCAACTACAACCTCAAGTCGAAGGTATTGAATGCGCTCGCGGACATCGAGACCATCGATGCTCTCAGGGCGCTCGCGGCAATCGCCAAGGCCGAGAAGAACACCGACCTGCGCAAGAAGGCTATCCGCTGTATCGGCGACATCGACACTGACCTTGCCGCCGACCTGATTACGGAGGTGCTGGAGAAATGAGAGCGACAAGAGCAATTCTGCCGGCGGTTGTTTTGACGTTGATCTTCGTAGCTTCCGCGGCGGCGCAGGAAACAGTGTTCCAGGGCGACGTCCGCACTGTCGCCGACGACACGGCCCGCCCGCTACTGGAGAGCATGCGGGACAACGCGAAGCGGTTCTTCTCCGCCGGTGATGCGCGGGAGGTATGGCTTGGTTACGACGTAACAGCGCGTTTGCGGTTGCGCAGCAGCTTCAGCCGCAGCAGCGGATCCACACACTTCAGCCACGGTATCTCCATGGTCAACGGCATCGTCATCAGCTATCCAGAAAAGGGCATCCTCCCCGCCGGCTCCGAGCGCAAGGCAATTCTCTACTTGTTCGCCGACACTAACGGCGCTACCAAGCTCACACGTATCGTCGTGCTCGACATGAGCGAGCGATACTACTTCGAGTTGCCCCTGCTGCTGATGAGCGGCGTCGACAACGACAGAAGCCTCTCCGCCCTCAGAACTGTGCTCAATGGCGGCGAGATGCTCAAAGCGCGCGAAGGCGCACTTGCGGCAGTGGCACTGCACCAGGGTGATGAGCCGCGAAAAATTCTTGAGAGGATCGTCAGGGGAAATGATTCCGCCGACTTTCGCAAGGACGCCCTTTTCTGGCTCGGTTACACCGTGGAGAAGGATGATCTCGGCATGCTTGTCGCGCTCGAGAAGGATCTGAAAAACCCGGAGCTGCGTAAGCAACTGACATTCATCTACTACCTGATGAAAGACGACCGCGCCACCGACCGCATGATCTATTTGGCCCGCAATGACACCAGCAGGGATGTGCGCAAGCAGGCTATCTTCTGGATGGGACAGCTGGCCAACGCCAAGGCGAAAGCCGAGCTCGAGCGCGCAATCGAAGACGACCCCGATGTCGAGATCAAGAAGCAGGCGGTTTTTGCGCTCAGCCAGATGGATGGCCGCGACGCCCTCGAGTCGCTGATGCGCATCGCCCGCAC
>CBFCZO010000011.1:0-56076 GCA_965602675.1 uncultured bacterium
TGGCGCCGCCCTTGGCCACTGCTTCTGCGATGGCGAGAGCCTGCTCGGGCGACTCGACGGCGCAGGGGCCGGCGATCACAACCACGTCGCCGTTGCCGATGCGAATCTCGTCGATCCGCACCACGGTTGGCTGGGAGGAGGTTTCGCGGCTGACAAGTCCGGCTCCGCGATCGAGGGGTACAACCCACTCGACGCAGGGGAGAGTGAGGAAATCCCGCGGATCCAAAGAGTTATCGCCGCCTCGCAGCAACAGCAATTGGCGAGATCCGCTGTTTATCATCTCGGCTTGCAGATTAAGTTCTTCGGCTTTTTCTTTTACCAGGCCGACTTCCTCTGCGCCGCAGTTATTCTTGAGCACCAGTATCATGAGACTCTGTCTCGTTGCACAAACACAATGAATGATAGGTTAAAGATCCTACACAGGCAAGATTGGGATGCGACCACTCTTGTGGCACCCCCGATGCTATGTTAGTTTCCCCGCTGTCTCAATGTCATCAGGAGAGAAAGAATGCCGCAATCGGAAGGATACGATCCCGAGCTCGACCTGGTGGTCGAATATTTCCACCGCATCTGGGAGAGCGCAATCCTTGTTGCCGCGCTCGAGCTCGATCTGTTCGGCGCGCTGCATGAGGGCCCGCGCAGCGCCGGAGACATCTCGGAAGATTACGATCTCGATCCCAAGGGTGTGAGGATACTGCTTGACGCCCTCTGCCCTTCGGGGTTCATCGAGAAGCAGGGACTTGTGTATTCGCTGACCGAGGTATCATCGCGCTATCTCGATCCGCACAGCGCGAGCTACCCCGGCCCGATCCACGCAGGGGCGGCTGCTCCCTGGAAGTGGACAGCGCTCGGACGGCTTGCGGATTCGGTCCGCGCCGGCAGACCGGTTGTGGAGAGGCAGGGATCGATAGAGCAAGGATTCCGGCGTTTGGTTCCGGCGATTGCGCATTCCTCAGCCTACGCCGCTCCCCTGCTTGCTGAGTATCTGCGGATGGGTGAGGAGGGCAGGAGCGGCTGGTCGATTCTCGACGTCGCCTGCGGAGAGGGCGCGTACGGATTGCGGCTGCTGCAGGCCGAACCCACGGCGCGCCTGACGTTAACCGATCTGCCCGCTGTCTTGAGCCTGGCCCGGGAGCGGGCTGAGGAAGCCGGCTTGAGTCAGGGAATCGAGTTTCTCCCCGGCAATGTGTTCGAGGTCGATCTCCCGTCGGGCGAGTTCGACCTCATCCTGCTCAGTCATTTCCTCCACTCCATCTCGCGGGAAGGCTGCGCACAGGTTATCGAGAAGCTTGCGGAGGCGCAGGGGCGGGGCGGTTACCTGGCTGTCCACGAGTTCGTGCCGGATGAGGAACGCCGCAGCAAACGCTTTCCCCTGCTGTTTGCGATGAACATGTACATCTCCGGCGGCGAAGGGGATACTTACACATTCACAGAGATACGCGAGTGGATGGAATCCGCAGGTTATCGGGAGGTCGAAATGATAAACACTCCCGGTCGCTCCAGCATGATAGTCGGGAGGAAATTTTAAAGCTCTACAACCACAGCGTCGCGTCCGCTGCTCTTGGCTGTCAGCATTGCTTGGTCGGCGCGGCGGATCAGGTCCGTGAGCGTTTCCTTTTCCGAACTCATTTGAGTGATGCCCAGGCTCAGCGTGGTCTGGATTTCCTTGCCGTCATCAGCCTCTATACATAGTATGGAGGCGCTCTCCCTGAGCCTCTCCGCAATCGGTTTGGCCTGTTCGATATCAGTGTGCGGCAGGATAATGATGAACTCGTCGCCTCCATAGCGGGCGACGGTGTCGATCTCGCGCAGCTCCAGGCTGAGCATCTCGGCTACCTTCTTGAGCATCTTGTCACCCATGAGGTGGCCGTGGGTGTCGTTGATTTCCTTGAAGCGATCGATATCGAGCATTATCAGGCTGAGGTTGTGCCCGTAACGGTGGCTGCGCGCGACTTCGGCGTCGGCGACAGAGAGGGCGTGCCGTCGATTGAAGAGCCCCGTAAGGTCGTCGGTGATCGAGAGCAGCTCGACTTTCTCCAGCGTCTCGCGCAGTTTGCTTTCAACCAGCCGGCGGCGCGTGATGTCTTTGACGGTGCCGATAAGGGCTTCGTGGCCGCTGAATATACTCTTGCTGAGTTTCACCGTGACATAGGCGGCGGGCTCCGATCCGGTGCCGGTGAGGATGAATTCCCGCTCTTGCGGGGTGTCGCTGTCCCAGGCTTTTTCAATGAAGGCATCTACGGCGGAGTGCTGCTCGGGGAGGAAGAGCGAGACCAGATCTATGCCCTGAAGCTCCTCCACAGGCGATCCGATCATCTCAGCGAGTGCCGGATTGACGAAATCGAAGCTGCGCCCCTGAAGCACGAACAGGCCATCCTGCATGCTCTGCACCAGGGTCCGGTATTGCACCTCGCTTTCCCGCAGCGCGTGCTCGAGGCGGCTGCGTTCGACTGCGGAGCGGATTGACCTGATGAGCCTGACAGGCTCGTCGAAGACGTTTTCCTTGATCAGGTAATCATCAGCCCCGCGTCGAATAGCTTCGGCCGCGACAGCCTCGTTGCCCTGGCCGGTAAGAATGATTACGGGGAGAGATATGCCGCGGTTTTCCAATTCATGGAGCATGTCGAAGCAGTCGAGCGGGCCGATCAGGTAGTCCGAGAGAATGAGATCGAAGCTGTCGGAACTGGCCTTTTCGATCCCTTCGTCGGCCGACACGGCGATCTCAATTTCGATATCCTGATCCTTGATCCGCAGAAAGGAGGAGATTAACTCGGCGTGATCACCAGTATCCTCTACCAGCAAGACGCGGATATGTTGTCCAGTTATATTGTCTGTTCCATCCATTTTTTTTGAAGACAGTTCCGCTTTTCCACTCACATCAAAAGAATGTTCGGACCCGCGGTGATATTATACAATATTCTGGGCAAAAAATCGGGGAACATCAGTGGAAATGGACAAAGTTGGAGTAGTACCCGGCGGTCGCGACAGTGCGCCGTTGCTGTTGGTGACTCGCGGCGCGTTTATCGACGCCGTTCACTATGGATATATCGCTATAGTCCGCTCCGATGGTTTTATTTGCGCCTCAGCCGGAGAACCGGCATACGCAGCAGTGCTGCGCTCGGGTATGAAACCGATTCAGGTGCTCTCGGTCATCGCGTCGGGAGCGGTGGAGCAATTCGGTCTGACTGATGAGGAGTTGGCGGTGGCTGCAGCTAGCCACAGTGGCGAAGAGGAGCACGTGGCCGCAGTCCGCTCGATTCTTAACAAGATCGGGAAAAAAGAAACCGATCTTCAGTGCGGGGTTCATGCGCCTTTCATGCCTCACGTGGCCGCGCGCATGGCTGCCGCCGGGGAGGAGCCGGGCCCGATACATAACAACTGCTCGGGCAAGCATGCGGCGATGCTGGCCGCCTGCCTGGCGAACGGCTGGCCGGTGCAGGGCTACAACCGGCTCGAACACCCTCTGCAGCAGGATATCCTTCATCGCCTGGCCCGGTTTGCCGATGTCGAGACGAACAAGATCGGGATAGTGGTCGACGGCTGCGGAATACCGGCTTTCGTGCTGCCCCTCTGGCGTTCTGCGCTTGTGTTCGCCCGGCTCGTCGATCCCGGCGCCGCGCCGGCGGAGGATCGCGATCTGGCGAAATCCGCGGTTGCGGCAATTACCGGCCACCCTTCTTATGGGTCGGGCAAGCGGGGAAGGCTCGAGGCCCAACTGATGGAGATCGGTGCAGGGAAACTGATCGCCAAGGTCGGCGCCGAGGGATTCTATGTCGTCGGCATCGCGCCCGGCACGCTCGGAGAGGCAGGGTACGGGCTTGCGCTCAAGTTGGAGGGGGGGATCACCTTCAACCGCGCCGTCGATCCGATCGTCGTCGCCGCGTTGGAGCAGATCGGTGCATTAAACGAAGATCAGGTAAAACACTTGTTGGATTTCAAGCCTCGCGAGATTCTAAACTGTCTGGGGGAATCGGTGGGCGGGATGGAAGCCTTGTTCAGGCTGGAAATGAAGGATTAGTGTGCTGCTGCCTCCAACGCGTGGGCAAGCGCCTCGGGCAGGTCGATAACTGGTAATCCCAGCTCCGCCACGCCATCGCGCCCCTTCCCGGGTTCGCTTTCGAGCAGCATTTCGAGCTGATCGCGGTTGACCGGTGAGAAAGGCAGCCAACCGGTCACTATCACGAGCGGCCGCATCAGCCACAGGGGTAGGTGAATCTTGCGGGCGCGGCGCTTGCCGAGCACCCTGGCCGTCGCATCGAGGATTTCGTCATAGGTGTAGACTCTCGGGCCGCGCAGTTCGTAGATGAAGCCACAGGTTTTGTCATCGGCAAGGGCTCTGACCACGGCCTCAGCCACTACCCGCCGGTCGACCGGCTCGAAGCTGTACTTGCCATCGCCGAAAACAGGCGTAATCGGCAGCCTCACGAGCGGGCGGATAACCGAGACGAAACCGGCTCCGGGGCCGATCATCAGGCTGGGACGAAAGATAGTCCAGCACCGAATCCGCCGTTTGATTTCCTCCTCGGCATCGAACTTTGTAGTCTGGTACCGGCTCACGCCGTCGGGCCGGACGCCCAGCGCCGATATCTGAATTAAGCGCTGTATTCCGTCCCGTTCGGCCTCGTCCAGCAGGCTGCGGGTTACGCCGAGGTGCAGCCTCTCGTAAGTGATTCCTCTCAGCCTTTTCTCGCGGATGATGCCTATCGAGTTGACGATCGAGTCGCAACCTGCCATCGCACCGCGCAAGGCATTCTCGTCAAGAACGGAACCCTCGATGAGCTTCAGGCTTCCGCGTTCGGGGATTGGATGGCGCCGCGGCCTGCGCGACATGATTGTGACATCGTGCCCTGCGTCGAGAAGCCTTTTCACGATTCCCCGGCCGACGAAGCCGCTGCCCCCCGCCACGAAAACCGCGCGGGCGGTTCTTTCGTCCATGAGCGAATCCCCGTTCATACGTGAGTTCCTTGCAGTAATGATAGCCCGGCCAGGCTGTGAGGGCTATTGCTTGAGGCCTCCGGGGTCCTCTGCTAGCATTCAATCAGCAAACAGCAGGAGAATGGATAGCAGGATGCGCAGATTCCCAGCCAGCGGGCCGGTCTACCGCGATCCGGCGGTGTTACGCTACGATCCGCGCAAGGCATACACTTTTTACATGCCGGGGGTGCGGGCCAGGGGATTCATCTATGCCTTTCTTGTGCTGGGTATTCCGGGAGCGATCTTTCTGGCAACCTACCGTGGGGGTCTGCCCGGACCCGAGGAGATTCTGGCGCTAGCTCTGCTGGTGGTCCTGGTGTCCGGATTCACAGCGCAGTATTTCGCCAACCGCGTTCTGCTCGGTCCCGAGGAGCTGGTGATCAGAAAGGAGCACCATAATTTCACCGTCAGGCTCTTCGACATCGAGGATGCTTATATCGCTGACTCGCTGGAGGAGGTGGATTCGGTTCTCCTGCCGGATGAGCATTTCCCGATGGAGTTCGAGACTCACGACAACGACATCATCGTTCTTGTGATGCGCGACGGTTTCGTTTCCCAATCAACTACGGATAAGCACGACGGGATCCTGACTAAGAGCGTCTCGTTCAACGTCTCGAAGCCGGAGCGTTTCCTCTCCTTCCTGAAAATGCGGGTCTAACGGCGGGACGAAAGGCGCTACTTCCGCCGGGAAAGAATGTCTGATCGCTCTCGCTCGAGTTGTGTCAGGCAGCTTTACCGCTCTGTTTCCGGCGACCGAAAGGGTTGTCAGCGGTGTCCGTACCAGACGGGGACTGACGTAACCTCGATGCTTCCATCGGCGCTCTCTTCGGTCTCTCCCCGGATTTCCAGTCCCATGGCCGCAATCTTCCAGCCCTCTTCCTTGAGCTCTATTTTGTTTCCCTTGTGCAGCTTGCGGATCTGGAGCTTCATCGTTTCCATGTAGTCGGCGAGGCTGATTTTTATGCCTGTGTTATCGATCAGCGCCTTCCAGCCTTTGGCGAGGATGTTCGCCACGGAATCCCGGTCCTCTAGCGCCAGCTTGTGATGTCTTCCAGGAGGATTCTGATCCGGGTCTTTTCCCCCTCACTCGGTTTCTCCGCGCTGTTGTTGTCCGCGGTCGAATAAAGAGCTTCCAGGGCCGGATCGCCGGAGTTTCCGGATCCGTCATCAGAGAGGGCGTTGAGAGTCTCTTCCGACAGCTGGTGCGAGCAGCCTGCGGCCAGGAGTAATAGGAATATCGCGGGTAAGGCCGGCTTGTGTGTGAAGCACATAAACCCCTCCACCCTTGCGTCTTATTAAAGGGTAGGGTTTAGACACCTCACTGTTAACAGCCGGACGCGTATTAATGTCTATCCCTGGCTACAGTAGTCCACCAACAGAGCCGCCGGCGACTATTTTCTAAGCTGGTGACGGCCGATAAACCGATTCACGCACGCGGCCGAGCAACGCCACAATAGACTGTAGCTCATCCTTACTCAGGCCGGCGAGCATGTCTGCCACCTGATTGAGGACAGGACCGTCCATTTGTTCCAGGAGCCTGAGGCCCTTGGCCGAAATTGTCACCTTTACAACCCGCCGGTCGCTCCTTTGGCGGCGTCGACAGACCAGTCCCATATCAATCAGTCGATTGACGATGCGGCTGATGTCGGGCGATTTCTCGATCATTCTTCGCCCGATTTCCATGACAGGGATGCCTGGTTTGCCAGCTCCGCGGAGAATTCTGAGGATGTTGAACTGCTTGGGTGAGATTCCGAACCTGGCCATAAATTCGGTGTTTCGGCGGTTGATGCGATCCGTAGTTACCAGCATGCTCAGAAACGCCTCCTGCTCAAGCGAGGCGAAGTCTACGGTGGTCTTCAATTCTTCTTTAAGAGTGGTCATGTTTCTCCCCCAAAACCGTGCTGCCGATCTTTGTCGGCCCTAGCTGGTCTCTGTAATCAACGCTTCCAAATCCTCCTTTGATGTATTGTTGAGATCTATTCCTGCCAAGCGCGAGCGCATGGCGGCATCTCCATTGATCAGCTCCTGGCGAGTGTTGAGCCAGCCGCGTAATTCCCCGGAGCCGTCGGCACGGCAGAGTTCGATCCAACCCTGGACGTCTTCCTGCGAGTAATCCCAAGGCAGCAGGTGCGTCGCCACGGCGACGGCGTAGGCGTTGCCCAAGCCGGCGCCGAGCAGGTCGCGGTAGAAACTTCCTGCAAATGATCCGAAGCGGAAGGCGGTGAGGTTGGCGTCGATGACCTTGTCGCCCTTGGCGCGGAAAAGCACACCGATGAACTGCTCGACATACTTTGCCTCGAGCGGCAGGAGGTGCCCGGCTGCACCGAGCATCACCATGTTCTGAGCGTGATGGCTGCCGGCTGCGCGGGCCAGCTCCGCCGAGTTGACCACGACATGGCGGTCGATCGACTGCACCTGTTCGAGGATCTTGTCCTCCTCTGGGTAATTAGGAATGTTAACGAACGGATTAGAGCTGGTGATCAGCCAGCCTTGCGGCGAAAGGTACCGGCGATAACGCAGCGCCTCGAGCGGTTCCATGCTCAGGATCAAATCGGCGCCGCCATGAGGAACGAGGTCGCTGAAGATCTCGCTGTCGCTGATGCGCAGATGGCTCATTACCGCTCCACCGCGCTGCGCCATCCCGTGGACCTCGCTCTGCTTGAAGCGGAAACCCTGGGCCAGCGCCGCGTTGTCCACCACGAAAGATATTGACAATATGCCCTGGCCGCCGACTCCGGCGACCACCATATCGAATTTCATCGTTGTCCTCTCAACTTACGAGCTCTTCTTTTTCTTGAGACGTCGCGCCTCCTGGATGCACACCCGCGAGGCGACGATCACGCTGATGCCGTTGTGCTCGATCTCTTCTCTCAGTATCTGCATGAGTTTCTCGCTATTCTTCGGCATCGGTTCGACTTCCCTGATGTGTTCCTCGGGAACGCCGATGCCCTTGAGCACGTCGATGAGCCGCTCGCCGGTGGTCATGCTGAGCTGCCCGCCTGTCATGCCTGTGGTCGCGTTGTCGCCGATGATCACGACCATCGGGACATCCTGGTAGGCGGCATCGAGCATCGAGGTCATGCCGCTGTGCCCGAAGGTGGAATCGCCGATCATCGCAATTGCGGGGCGGAGCCCTGCGTGCGTCGCGCCGGCGGCCATGCTGATGCTGGCGCCCATGTCGACGCAAGATTGAATAGCGTTGTAAGGAGCGAGCGCGCCGAGGGTGTAGCAGCCGATGTCGCTGAATACCTGGGCTTGCGGATAGTCCTTCAGAACTTCGTTGAGGGCGGCGTAGGTGTCGGCGTGGGAGCAGCCCTGGCACAACTGAGGCGGCCTGCCCGGCAGCTCCAGTGGTTTCGCCTGGTCGGGCGTTTGGCCTGCCACGACAGCAGCTACAATGTCCGGTGTCAGCTCGCCGGTGCGCGGCATCGTGCCCGAGAGCTTACCAAGCACTTTCAGTTCGCCTGTGCCGAGTATCCCTCTCAGCCGGGTTTCGATGAAGGGAAAACCTTCCTCGATCACCACTACTTCCCGTCTTCCCTGAACAAGCTGGTGGACCAGCTCCACCGGGACTGGATAGTGGGAGATTTTCAGGTAGGGCGGCTGGTTGTCGCCGAGAGCCTCACGGAAGTAGTTGTAGGCGATGCCGCTGACGATGTAGGCGCGGTCGCCGTCGCCTTCGACCAAACTGTTGAACGGGCTCACGAGTGCCTCGCGGGCGAGCGCCTGCTGCTTATCGATGAGCTTGGCGAAATTGACTCGCGCGTTGGCTGGCAGCAGGGTCCACTTTTTCCAATCGAGTTGCGGACTGAGTTCGTTCTCCCCGCGCGGCTCTCCCACCTCGACGTCGGCGCGGCTGTGAGCGAGGCGCGTCACCAGGCGCATCATCACCGGTACGCTGTGTTTCTCGCTGAGGTCGAAAGCGAAGCGGGTGGCGTCGTAGGCCTCTTGCTGGTTCGCCGGCTCGAGGCAGGGGATCATGGCGAAATCGGCAAAATAGCGGCTGTCCTGCTCGTTCTGGCTCGAGTGCATGCCGGGGTCGTCGGCGACGCAGAGCATCATGCCGCCACCCGCTCCAGTGATAGCGGAGTTGACGAACGGATCGGCAGCAACGTTGAGTCCGACGTGCTTCATCGAGACCATCGACCGCTTGCCGACGGCGCTCATTCCCAGCGCTTCCTCGTAAGCCACCTTCTCATTAGCCGACCATTTGCAGTGCACAGTAGGCCACTTTTTCGAGAGACGCTGGATATATTCAAGGATTTCGGTAGCGGGCGTTCCGGGATAGGAGTACGCGCCGCTGATTCCGGCGTGCAATCCTCCCAAAGCGACAGCTTCATCCGCAAGGAGAATTTCTTTGGCCATATATGAAATCCGATATTTTGAGAAGTTCTAAGTCAATTCATATACTCAACGCAGCGATTCTAACATAATACAATTATCGGCGGAAGAAAAACGGCATCCCGGCTGGAAATTCGGTTAGAATCCATTGTTACTTGATAATATTTGGTGGAGCGGCAATTGTTGTTAAGAAAAATGGGCCGGACAACGAGTTTGATTTTCGTGAATTCGTGGTCAAATCGCCGCTGGAGCGCCAGCGTTTAGCCCGTACCGAACGTGTATTACCGGTTTCCCCGTTCGGCGATGAGATCGGAGTAGGAGGTCTCAATTTGGTCTTCATCTCTGATTTCGAGGCGTTCCGCGATGAATTCGCAGCGGTGCCGCGCTTCCTCCTCGTCGCCGATGTCCCTGACCACCGCCTCCAACTCGAGGAAATTGCCCAGATGTTTGACCTTGTCGAGGTGTATTCGGACTCCGCGCCACAGCCATAGCTCCCTGGTTTTAACAACCTCCACCGTAATCCCCCTCGTCAGGCCCAGCCATCTTCGCTTGAGGTTGGGAAAGCGGACTTTTTTCAGGCTATAGCGGCTCACGCGCGGACCTCCGGCGTCGGCCCGGCGGTAGAAAATCATCTCGGCCCTGCTGCCGGACTCGGTCTCGATTTGCCGGAGTTTGAGGCGGCCGTCGTTGCAGCGGAAGTAGGTGTCGCGCTGGCGCTCGATGCGGGCGAATTCCGCTCCCGCCTTTGCGGCCGCGTCGCGCGCTTTGTCGAGATCGGCACAGCGAGCCTTGACCTCGACGTTGCTGCGCGGCTCGCCTGTTGCGCTCACTTGTCCACCTCCTCCCCGGCTTCGATGAGATCGAGGAACCGTCCCTTGTGAGTCCCACCCCAGTAGATCTTGTCGCAGTTTGGGCAGTGGGTGAAGCGTTTGTTGGATTTGTAGACGAATGGTGGGACGCGTCCCTTGACCTCCTCCCGCGTCAGCTCTTCGACAGCGCAGTTGCAGTGGGTGCAGCGGGAGAAAAGCCGGTCCTCACGGATGTCGATGCCGAAGTGTTCCATCACCTGGTGAAGCTGCTCACGCGGCGAGTCTGATTCAATCAATACGATGGCCACATCCGTGTTCCGCTTGGCCAGCTCGGTGTCCCGTGTCAGCAGCAAACGCTTTTCCTCCTCGCAGCGCCGCAGCAGTTCGCCGTCGTCGATACCGCGCTCGTAAAGTGTGTCGACACCCAGCGCCCGCAGCCAGCGCGCCAGGCGGCCGAGCATGCAGTCGGCGAAGAGCCGGGGAAATTCGTCTGTTGCTGGCATTTTAGAATCCGCGCTCTTTGCGAACGGCATCGTAAGCGGCGTTTATCTGAGCGAATTTTTCGTTCGCCAGGCGGGCGTAATCTTCTCCGAGGTGGGCTACGCGGTCGGGATGGTACTGCTTCGCCATCCGCTTATACGCCTCTTTAATTTCCTTGTTGCTTGCTTCCGGTGTGACGCCGAGTATCTCGTAATTGCGATCAACTGATTTCCCGAATTCCGCCGCGATTCCTCTCTGGCTGGCGGCGTCGATTCGCAAGGCGGCGGCGATGCGGTTGATGATGTTTTCCTCGCGTGGATCGATTCGTCCGTCGGCCGCGGCGACCATCCAGATCATCCGCAGCAGTGCCAGGCGCTCTTCGGCGCCGGAGATGCGTGCGAAATCCGCGGCCACAGCCTCGGCGGGCGGATTGACCTTGAGGGTTTCTTTCATCAGCCGCCGTACGACGTTCAGCTCCTGTTCTCCGAAACTCAGATTGTGTTTGAAGAAATCGGCGATGGTGCGAGCCTCTTCGGGCGATACCCGATCATCCGCCTTGGCGACGAGAGTCAGGAGGGAGACGAGGCTGGAGTAAAAGAGAAAACGTTCCTGGCTGGGCGCCTCGGCGCCGAATGCGCGCTCCGACTCGCCCATGCCCCCGGCCAGCATCGCTCCGAGAATGGCTCCGAAGGGACCACCGATGAGAAATCCGATTCCAGCGCCTGCGAGCAGCTTGCCCCATTTGTCTCCCATCAAGAACTCCTTGAATCGCGTTGGTGACGGCCTTTACTGCAACCTCAGGCCCTGTAGTATAGATTAACCGCACTGATGATCAACCGCCGGCGGACACTATGTGCGAGCTGCTGCTCCGTCGTCGATGCTGCCGGACTAGAGCGAAATGCTGTTCGGCCGCCGAAGAGATGAAGCTTGCACAAGGCGAATCAAGCGATGCCGGTTTGCACACCGGGGAAGTACTAGCTGCTGCTTGCGATGTTGCTCAAAAGCATCCTTTGGGATAATGTTCATCGGGAAATTTATAATAAGGGGAGCCTGCAGCGTTGAAGATACTCCACCTCGCCAATTTTTATCATCCGAAGTCCGGCGGGATAAAAACATACCTTGATGCCAAGAAGCGCTACTTTGAAGAGCACGGCTTACCGTTTCGACTGGTAATTCCCGCTGAGCAGGATGGTATTGAGCGCAGCGAACCTGATACTGTCATCTACCGTATCGGCTCGCCCCGGGCGCCGCTCAACAGCCTCTACCGGCTGATCGTCAACCTTGGTGTGCTGCATAAGATCGTCAAGCTGGAGGAGCCGGATCTTCTGGAGGTCAACGACAAGTTCACGCTGATGGCGCTCTCTTATTTCTACCGCAAGATCCAGAAACGCCTTCCTACCGTCGGTTTCCACCACGAACGGTTCGACATTAATGTGTCGACTTACTTCGGCGGCAATCCCATCCTGCGCAAGTTCGCAAATCTCTATATGCAGGTAGTGTCGGCGGCGTTCGACAAGATTATCTGCGCCTCCCGCTTCACCGCTGCGGAGATTGAGCCGATCGCCCCGGACAAGATCGTGCTGCTGAATCTCGGGATCGATCTGGAGAAGTTCACGCCCGGCATGGCCGATGACGCTGTGCGTGAGCGCTTTGCCAGCGGCTCCGATCCAGTCCTCCTTTACGTGGGACGCATCGCGAAGGAGAAGAACATCATGCTGCTGCCGGAGGTGATGGAGCTGCTGCATCAGCGCGGCGTCGAGGCGAAGTTGGTTGTCGCCGGTGTAGGCGAGCTGGCGGGCAGTCTGAAAGAGGCAGGCGGGGATCGGATTAACCTGGCCGGATACATCAGCGACAAAAAGTTGCTGGCAAGTCTTTATGCCTCCGCTGACGTCTTCGTGTTTCCTTCGCTTCGCGAGCCCTACGGCCTCGTGCCCCTGGAGGCGTTGGCGGCCGGCCTGCCGGTGGTGTGCCCAAATCAGGGCGGCGTCACCGAATACAGCGACAGCCCCGCGATCAGGGCTGTCGAACCGACTGCCGAAGCCTTTGCTGATGCGGTGGTGGAGCTTACTAACGGCGACAGAGCCGGACTGCGCAAGCTCGCGCGACAGCAGGCCGAGAGATTTCCCTGGAACGCGACGTTTGAGAAACAAATGGCCGTTTACGAAGGGATGATCAGGGCCGGCTCGACGCCCTCCACTCCTCAATAACTTTGCGGTAGTTATCCAGAACCTGCTTCTCGAAAATGCCATCCCAGTTGCAGGTATTCGCGTATTCACGGGCATTGGCGCCCAGGCGATTACGCAGTTCATTGTCGGCTGCCAGTTGGCGGTTGCGCTCGACGAACTCCTCATCGCTCGATACGACAAAACCGGTTTCTCCGTCGACGACAAAATCTTTCGGTCCCCCTTCATTCGTAACGAGGACGGGAAGCCCGGACGCCATCGCTTCTAGGACGGCGTTGCCGAAGGTTTCGGTTTTCGATGGAAAGACGAAGACGTCGGCGGAGGCATAGGCTCGTGCGAGATTTTTTCCCTCAAGGAAGCCCGGGAAGACGGCTTCGGGCAGGCGCTGCTGCAAGGTGCTTCTGTATGGACCGTCTCCCACGATGTGCAGCCCACTTCCTCCGGGCGGATCCAGCATTGCGAGCAGGTCGAGGTTCTTCTCAATACTCACACGCCCTACGTAGAGGTTGCGGATCCGAGTGTCGTTTTTCTCTCTCTTTCTGTGGTCGGGGCTGAAGGCCGCGCTGTCGACGCCCCTCGAGAATACCGCCGAGGGCACGCCCACTCTCTTTTCGATAATGGTTTGTGCCGAGGTTGTAGGCACGAGGATCAGCTGGCTGCTTTGGTAGAGGCGGTGCTGGTACCACCAGGAGAGATCTTCGGCCAGCCGGGCCATCCTGCGTCCCAGCGGATTGTCGCCGAAGAAGCGCAGGAAGCGGCTCGCGGCGTACTCGGGCATCTTGGTGTGGTAGCAGCTGATCTTGGGTAATCCGGCCGCGCCGGCGGCACGCAATCCGACTAGCGCCATGTGACCCTGAGTCGCGATGTGGACCAGGTCGAAGTCATGCTGTTCGAAGTAGCGGTCGATTTTGGGGCGGAGGGGAAAGGCGTCGTAATAAAGATCGCGGTAGTAGGGAACGGGCGTAATCATCTCCACGGAGTGGATGGTGACGCTGCCGATTTTCTCCAAGGGTCGGCTGCCTGGTGTAAAGATCTCGAGCGTGATGCCGCGGGCGGCGCACCAGCGAGCGAAGCGGCGGTAGACCATGGAAACGCCGTTGATGTGATAGTAGGTGTCGGTAAACAGCGCAATCCGCACTTGATCCCCCTGCCGCGCCGCTGTCAGGCGATATCGGCGATCACCTTACCAGCTTGAACCATCTCAGTATAGCCAGGATGAAGCCGGCCGCGTCAGCGAAGTAGTCCGGTATGATCCTGTCGTCAATGGGGTAGTCAGTGATCGGAACCCGCTTGTAGAAGGTAATCCGGCGGTAGTACTGTACGTAATGCAGAATGCGCACGAAAATCTTCCATCCGTTAGGCAGGAAGAAATCGCTCTTGCAGATGGCGCTTCCTCCTCCTTCCTTGACCTCCTCGATGAAGTCGCCGATCGTCTCGGCTTCCCGTGAAACCGAGAGTACCAGGCTGGGGAGAGGCGAGTGCCGGTCGCCGCCGCCGATCACCGGTTTACGGAAACGGCGGGCGAGGTCGAGCGTGTCCTCGTTTTCTTTGCGGGGTCGCAGCCCGTTGAATTCGAACGCGTGGATGGAATCACCGTGGTCGCGAATCAGCCGTAGCAGCCGTTCCTCGTGGTCAGGCATGGTGTCGAGTTTATAAAACGGGTGATTCAGAATCAGAAGGGGCGAGGGTTTCAGCGATTCAAGGAATTCGAACAGCCCCTCGCTGTCACCATTGCGACCGCGTTCCATCATGGTTTTGTGGTGCTCGTCGGCCTTATCCGCCGGTATGCCGATAACCCCGAGATGGAATTCTTCGTCTTCATAGAAGAAGGAGAGTTCTTCGCTGATGGCAGTAATAGGCTCGAGGTCGGGACGCGCATCGAGCAGCTCCTGGCCGGCGGCGATTTTGTTATGGTCGGTTATCGCCAAGAGGAATTTCTCGAAACCGAGCTCTTCGGCCGATCCTCGCTCAAGCTCATAGACTTCCAGCGGCGAAATAGGGGGGCAGTAATAAAGATCAGCGTAGTTCATCTCTTCTTTGGCTTTGGAGCGGAACGAACGCTTGAAGAATTCGTTAAACTTATTCAGGATAGGCTTCTCCATAATCCACTCGAGCGAACCCAGGCTTTCCTCGGAGTGGTAGGAGTGGGTATGCAGGGCGACGGCAGTGTTGAATTCCCGCCGGCCGGGCTTGCACGGCCGGTAGTCGTAGTTCTCAATTATCCAATACTCGGGACGAGGCATATATCCTGCCGTCAGCTTTTTTCTTTTCCTCGAGGCGAGGTTAAAAAGGATGATTATTTTGCTGTAGGGCGGGCGTTTTTGCAACCGCTATCACTGCGGGGCGGTTGGCGGGGTTGACTTCCGCCTCGGCTACATTCAATCTTTACATTCATTTGGGTACGACATTGGGAAAGCTGCTTAAAAGACTAGTTTTAGAATTTCACAACTGGAAGCTGGGACTGCTCTCTTTCGCGATCAATTTTTTCCTTGTTTACTGGGTGAACCGCGAGTTCGGCTGGCTCGCCGCCGGCCTTGCCGGAGCAAAACACGGCGTCACGGCCTTTTGCCTCGGCGGCTTCTTCGGCCGGATCACCGAGCGCTTCTCGGAGTTCCGCAATCCACTGCTTGCCTATCCGCTGGGCAGCATCGTGCCCACGGTCATCGCGCACGCGCTGCTCTTCATCATGCACTACACAACCGGCACTCCGCTGCCGCTGGAATCGACTCTCGTGCCGATGGCGATTTCGATGTTCCTAAATGCTCCTGCAACAATATTCGTTCTGCGCAGGGGCTTCTTCAGGGTTAACCGCACGAAGCCGGCGGTCAAGGACCGCACGCGCAAGTTCGCGGTGCGAATCGATCCCGTCGCCGAGCCTGCCGCGGTGAGCGACGAGCCCTTCACCGGCTAGCAGGTCGGTTGACATCTCGTCTCATTCAACAGATATTTGTCGCTAATATGCCTTGGCGTTTGAAGCAGGGATATCCTTGTGTCCCCTGCATACGCGCACCCATGCGGGCGGCGTCTGGAGGTGCGTGATCATGAAGCTGGTTATGGTTGTGCCGACCTATTGGGCTCGCGCTTCTTCTGTCGGCTGGCAGGAGGGCGACCTGATTTTCGATCACCCCACACCTCTTGACGGCCCGGACACGTTGTGCCGCTTCCTGCGCAGCCTGGCGGTTCTCGGCGAGACGGATTTCAGCCTGGCTCTGGTGGTTGTACCGACGTCACCTGAGATAGAGGACGAGGCGGTCTCCCGCGTTGGCGAGATAATCCGCGCGGATCTGCCCGCAGGATCGCCGTCTCCGCGGATTCTCGCACCCTCCACGCTGCACAAGATCGGTTTGCGGCTGGCGAGCGAGGCCGATCGATACTCGGCATTTCTCAATCTCTCGGGGTATGCTCATGTGCGGAACGGCTGTTTGCTGGCGGCGAGGCTGATGGGAGCCGATGCGGCTGTGCTGATAGACGACGACGAGATGTTCGAAGATCCCGCGTTTCTTGAGAAGGTAAGGGAGGGATTGGGTCGAGAGCACGAGGGGCGGAAAGTCACGGCCCTCGCCGGTTATTATCTCAATCCCGACGGCGATTACCTCCTGAAGAAGCCATTGCCGGACTGGGGGAGCCGCTGGCCAAAGTACTCCGTTATGGACAGCGCGTTCATGGAGTTTATCGGCAGGCCGCCCAGGTACAAACGAACGCCTTTCGCTTTCGGGGGAAACCTGACTCTGCACAGCGATTTGTATTCCGAATTGCCGTTCGATACACGCGTTACCCGTGGGGAGGACCTCGATTACCTGATGATGGCGAAGAAGAGCGGGGTCGAGACCATCCTGGATAACGAGCTTTCAATCAAGCATCTCGCGCCGCCGAAAGGCCACCCGCAGTGGCAGCAGATGCGGCAGGATGTGATTCGCTTCAGTTACCAACGTTCGAAGATCAGGGCGGAGGGTGTTGGCGGTTTGAGGAAGCTGCATCCTGAGGATCTCGATCCTTATCCCGGCTTTTTTCTACGGGATGATCTCGATGAGCGTATCAGCGATACCTGTGAACTCCTGGCCGAGCACTATCGCGTGAGAGGGGACGAGGCCGGGGCGGTGGAGGCGTTGCGTAACATCGAGATTGCGCGTGAGGCTGATGATCCTCAGGCGCTGGGGTTCTTCCTAGAGCTGGCTGAGAATTGGCGGGCTTTGATGGGGGTAGTGGAAGAATCGGATTTCGCTGATCTGTTGGAGAATCCCTGATGTGCGAACCGTTAATCAAAGTTCTCCTTTTCAGCGATTTGTTCGGCGCCTTTCTGGATGAACAGGGGTCTTTTGAGAAGTGCGCCGATGCCTATCGGAATTTGGTCGACGAGGGGGTGGAGGTGATCTTCATCAGCGCTGCGCCGCTCAGCGTCGCCCGAGAAGCGCTCTCCGAGCTGCTCCCGCAGCCGGTGCTGTTTGCCGCCGGCGGAAAAGAGATTATCGCGCCCGAGTCGTCCCCACTGGCTGAAGCGGCCCGCGACGGAGCGCTGCCGCTGAGAGATCCAAATCAACAAACCGCCGCGGAGTGGGCTGCGGGCGTTTATCGGGGAGACGGCGATATCGTTCTCAGCTTCGGCGTGGGCGACGGAAGAGATGATGTTTTTCTGAAAACCGTCGATACGGCTGCGCTGATTCCGGGTCCCGGCGGAGAAATCTGCTCGCTCATCCCGCAACCCGAGGTAACTTTTATCTGCAAGAATTCCGGGCAGGAGGGCTGGAACGAATGGGCGGACCTGATGCTGAGAAAGATGGTTGTGATCAATTCCCATCCATGAAGCCTAACGATGCCCTCACGACGTGAGTCCGCCTGCGGTTTAATTCGGCGCATCGCCGGGTTATAATTTTGTTGTCTTATGCGATTTTCGGGGGGATATCAAATGAACGGTGACGAAGATATCAACAAACGTTTGGAGCATCTGGAAGAGCAGATGAGCGCCAAGCCGGAAGGTGGTGTATATCCCCGCTTGGGTTATGAGTACAAGTCCAAGGCGAGGATTTTGGGAATTCCGCTTGTCCACGTGGCGTCGGGCATCGATCCCCAGACCGGCCGTCTGCTCGTGGCAAGAGGTATCATCGCCGTGGGGAACGTCTCATTCGGCGTCTTGTCGATCGGGGGCATCGCTTTCGGTGTTGTCTCGCTTGGCGGTCTTGCCTTCGGCGTCCTTGCTCTCGCTGGAGTGGCGGCGGCGATATACGCCGCTGTGGGTGGGGTGGCTCTCGGCGGGTATTACGCCTTCGGTGGTTTGGCTGTGGCGGGTTACGTAGCCGTGGGCGGGATGGCGGTGAGTTGGAACTATGCATTCGGCGGTTTCGCCATCGGCAAATATCCTTACGGCAGCAATTACCAGGATCCGCAGGCGTTGGAGTTTCTCAGGCGGATGTTCCCGGGCTGGAAATGGTGAAGGCGGGATGATCGCCGCCGCGAGAATCTCCTCCCCTGTGGGCGAGCTAGTGAGCGCCTTCAGTGAGGAGGGACTGGCCTGCCTCGTTTACTCGAAACACAAAGGCCGCGACGCCACGGAAGTCATTGCGGCCCTTTTTCCGGGTGAGGAAATAAACAGGGATGAAAGCCGCTCGGTCGAATTGCGCCGGCAGCTTGACGAATATTTCGGGCGCGGGAGGGATTGCTTCGACTTGCCTCTTGATCTGCGCGGAACTGCGTTCCAATTGAGCGTGTGGCGGGAACTCTTGCGGATTCCTTACGGATCCGTCGTCAGATATGGCGAGGTGGCATCCAAGTTGGATTCGGCCGCCCGCGCTGTCGGAACAGCCTGTGGCGCGAACCCGGTCTCGATTATCGTTCCCTGCCACCGTGTAATCGGTGCCGACGGCGGACTTAGAGGTTACGCGGGAGGCCTTGAGGCCAAGCGCTTCCTGTTGGAGTTGGAGGGAGCGCTGCAGCCGCGGTTAATCTCCTGATACGAGCCTGACCGAAGAGTATCGGGAGAGGCGGATAGCTATCTTAGGGGATTTGCAGCGATGTTGCCGGGGTATCCCGGCGTAACTTCAAGGCGCTGATAAAAAAGCCGCGGGATCGTGTTCTCGACCCCGCGGACGGGCGCAGAGTGGGTGAGGTCGTCGCTCTAACGCCATAAGATATACTGGCGCAGAGCGAACTCCCTACGATCCTATCTTGAACGACATGCGGTAGTGATTCTGTGATATTTGAACAGACCTATCATAAAAGGCGTTTCAAAGCTGATTTAAGCTAAAAAAGCCGCCCGGCGTCACGCCGGGCGGCTTTCGAGATTACGTATATGTTTATCAGTCGAGGAAGTTCTTGAGATCTTCCCAAGTGACCGAGAAGCGGATCTCGAGAATCTTACCTGCGCGGTTAACTCGTGCTTTCTCGGCGAGGTCTTCAATGTCGCCGAGATTGTCGAGCTGCTCATCACGGAAGAAGCTCCTCAACTGCGCTTCACCGAGCTTGTCAAAGAACTCGTCCATCTCTTTCTCGAGGAATTCGCCGAGTTCCTGAACGGGTTTCTCGTCGTCGAACTTGAATTTCAGGACCACTTCCAGATTACCGCGCCAATAGAAAGCGATGCTCCAGGCATCCAAATCATCGACAGCGTCCTGCAGGTCCTCGTCATCGTCCACCTGGCGGATGTAACCCTTGAACCCCGTCTTGATGTCGTCCAATTCATCCCACTGGAACATGAACTGAGATGCGCTGTAATCGACAAGGGCCATGTGCTCGCGGTACTTCTTATCGTCGACCAGCTTGTCGCCGCCCTTGGTCATCACATCGATCACGTCTTCCAGGGCATCCTTGTGACCGATGAGGGCGCCGCCGGCAGCCATCAAGTAACCGGTTTCTACGTTTTCGGCCACATAGTACTTCACGCCGTTCTCTTCTTCTTCTTCGAAGTCATTCAAGTTGAGGATTTTTTCGCAGTAGTCCTCGAAGTCATCGGCGTCCCTTGGCCCTCCATGGTAGGTTAGATTCTCCTTTACGTCGGTGGAGTTGAAGCTGAGGACCATCGTATACTGCTCGAAGTCGATGCCCATTCTCTTGGCTTCTTTCTCCATTTCATCCATGCGGTCCTCAGCCCAGTCGACCTCGTCGACGTACTCCTTATACATGGGTGAATTCACCCTCTGGGCGATATTCATCCCGCTTATGCTGTAGTAATCGCCTTCAGGTATAAGGTTGAGCGCGGCGCCGCCCCCACCCCCGCCGCAACTCGCCAGGGCTAAAACAAAACCGCCAATTACGATTGCGAGAAATCCCGCTCGGCCTTTCATCGGATTACCTCCTACCTCGATCTCTGATTAGATTGAATACATCGAAAAAGATTAGCCCCTGCACAAAAGGTCTGTCAAGTCGGGAGCCGCTTATGCAGGCGTTATCATGGCGAATTTGCCAGGAATCGTAATATAATGCTGCTGGCGGGAAAGAAATTCCAATAAAAAAAACAAGGAGATTCCATGAGCCGACGATTACGGATCCCCATAGTAGTGTTTTTTATTCTACTTTTTTCATTCCAAGCAAGCCCGGCGGCAGACGAGATTCCTTCGCCGGAGCAGTTTTTCGGCCACCGGATGGGCGCCGAAGGCAAGGTGATCAGCTATCTCCGCAGCCTTGAGTACTACCAGTTGCTGGCCGAGCGTTCCGATAGGATGGTTTTCGAGGAGCTTGGGAAAACAACCAACGGTCATCCTTTCGTGCTGATGATTATCTCTTCTCCAAGCAACATTGCCGTGCTCGATGAACTGCGAGAGAAGCGCGACCTGCTCTGCGATCCGCGCACGATCGGCACCGAAGAGGCGATGCGCCTGGCGGAGGCACTGCCGGCGGTGGCCTACCACACCGGGGCGATCCACAGCACGGAAATCAGCTGCGCCTTTGTCGCTCCTGAGCTGGCCTATTACCTCGTAAGCGGCGATAGCGATGAGGTGCACCGCATTCTCGACAACGTGATTACGCTGGTGATTCCCAACGCCAATCCCGACGGCCTGGTGATGGTCAAGGAGTGGTTCGACGAGCACGAGGGACAGCCCTGGGAGGGGCGGATGCCGTGGCTCTATCACCCTTACGTCGGCCACGACGACAACCGCGACTGGATAATGCTGCATTTTGCCGAGCAGCGCCTGACGGCCACAAAGATATTTAATCGCTGGCATCCGATCTACTCGCACGAGATGCACCAGATGGGCAGCTCGGGCGCGAGGCTGTTCGTCCCGCCCTACAAGGATCCGATCGATCCGAATACCGCTCCCCAGATAGTGGAGACGATGAACATCATCGGCACCGCGATGAGCCACCGGCTGACGATGGAGGGCAGGGGCGGGGTGGTCAAGAATGCGATCTTCGACCTCTATACTCCCGCCCGGGCGTACAACTCCAACCACGGAACCGCCCGCATCCTGACCGAGACCGCCAGCGCAAACCTGGTGCGCTCGATCGAAATCAAGCCTGAGGAACTGGCTGATATGCGCCGAGGGCAAGGGGAGTATAATCCCGTCAAAACCTCATGGAATTTTCCGCTGCCGTGGCCGGCCGGAGTCTGGTCGCCGCGGATGATGGTTGAGTACCAGTTCTCGGCAACGCTGGCAGCTCTTAATCAGGTTGCCACGCACAGGGTCGAGTTCAACAAGGCGCAGTACGTTGCACTCAAGCGTGCCTGCGACGGCGAGGGCTGGCCTTATGCCTATGTTCTTCCTGCTTCGCAGAGCGATCCCGGCTCAGCCGCCCGCCTGTTACAGGCGTTGCAGCGGGGCGAGGCGGAGATACACATCGCCAAGGCGCCGTTTACGGCGGCAGGCCGCGAGTTCGAAGCGGGCAGCCATGTAGTTATCCTCCGCCAACCATACGCGGCGTGGGTGAAATCGCTCTTGGAGGAGCAGGACTATCCGGACCTTCGTAAGCGCCCGACCGATCCTCCGGAGATGCCCTACGACGTCACCGCGCACACTCTGCCCTGGCTGATGGGGGTGGAAGCGGTTGAAGCGGCCGAAGAATTCGAGGCTGATTTGGAGCTGGTTAAGGAAACGGTTTTCTTCCCCGGGCAGGTTTTGGGGCAGGGTCGCGGCGGTTATGCTATCGAGCCGGGGCACAATGACGCCTACGCCGTCGCCGACGACCTGCTCGACGCCGGCTTCAAGGTCTACAGGCTCACCGCTGATTTGGTCCACGATCAAGAGAAATACGCCAAAGGCAGCTTCGTCGTTGCCCGCGCCCGGGGTCTCGAGGGGAAGCTGAAAGCGATGGCATCGGAGCGTTATTTCGTCGCTCACGGCCTTAATGCGCAGCCTCCGGCGTCGATCATCGCACAGCTACACGGCCCGCGCATTGGCATCTACGAGCCGTGGGGCGGCAACATGGACGCCGGCTGGACGCGCAAGATCCTCGAACAGTGGAATCTGGAGTACGAAATTGTCCGCAACGCCGATGTCAAGGCCGGCGGGTTGCATGAGCGTTTCGACGCAATCATCTTTGCCGACGGCATGATCTCCGCCACCATCCGCCGCGGGCGCGGCGAGTGGCCCGAACAATACGAGGGAGGCATCGGCGACGAGGGTGTCGAGGCACTGAAAGCGTTCGTGAACGAGGGCGGTCACGTGGTCGCCTTCGGCCGCACAAGCATGGCGTTAGCCGATATACTGGATCTGGAGATAGCCGACAAACTGCAGGGCCTCAAGCAGCAGGAGCATTTCTCGCCGGGTGCGATCGTCAGGATCCTGCTCGACGGCAACTCTCCGCTGTGCTACGGCATGCCCGAGGAACTCCTGGTGCTCAAGGTCTGGGGCCCGGCCTTTGTGCCAGCGCCGGATGCGCGCGACTGGAGCGGACTGAGCATGGCGGCGGTGTTCCCGGACTCTGATGTCCGCCGGAGCGGTTTCCTGCTCGGTCCGGAACACCTGCACGACGCCGGTGCGATCGCAGTCCAGCAAATCGGCAAGGGCAGGGCGGTTTTGTTCGCTTTCCGGCCGCAGTTCCGCGCCATGACCCATGCGGGCTACAAGTTGATGTTCAATGCGCTGTTTTGGGGTTGCGGCGACTGAGCGCTTACTGACGATTTTGTAATCGAGGGGTAAACACAAGTGAGCGAGGGGGATAAACGGCCCCGCAGGCGGCCGTACTCGATGCGCATGCTCTTGGGGCTGAACCTGGGCATCGCGCTTTTCATCCTGATGCTGCTGCTGCCTGCGCCGCCGGGCATGGCGCCGAAAGCGCAGAAGATGGCGGCGATAGCGCTGCTGATGGCTACATGGTGGATCACCGAGGCGGTGCCGATTCCCGTGACGGCACTGCTGCCGCTGGTTTTCTATCCCGCCCTCGGCATCATGGGCACGCGTGAGGCGGCTCCCAACTATACCGATCAGCTTGTGTTCCTCTTTCTCGGCGGCTTCCTGATCGCCGCGGCGATGACCAAATGGAACCTGCACCGCCGCATTGCGCTGCACACGATCCGCGCCGTAGGCACCGGCCCCTACCGGCTTGTGCTCGGCTTCATGATCGCCACCGCCTTCCTCAGCATGTGGATCTCCAACACCGCGACGGTGCTGATGATGCTGCCGATCGCGATGGCTGTGGTGCGCAAGCTGAGCGAGGGAGCGAAACTCAACGGGCAGAGTGGCGAGGAAAGCGAGCGCGAGGTGCGTCACAGCTTCGGCGTGGCGCTGATGCTGGGTATAGCCTACTCAGCAAGCATCGGCGGCATCGGTACGCTGATCGGCACGCCGCCGAACGGTGTGTTTGTCGGCCAGCTGGCGCGTAACTACGCCGGCGGGACGCCGGAGGTGGCGTTCTCGCAATGGATGATCGCCGCGCTACCGGTAGTTGTGCTGATGATTCCGCTGGCGTGGGTGATTGTCCTACGCTTTGGGCCGCAGGTGCGGATCAGAGATTTCGATTTCGGCGGCGGGGGTAAGGATGTAATCAACTCGGAGATCGCCCGCCTCGGCCCGATGAGCCCGGCGGAGCGCAAGGTGGCGATCGTCTTCGCCCTCACGGCGCTGCTATGGATCTTCCGCAGGCCGATCGACCTCGGCTTCGTCTCGATCCCGGGCTGGGGGCCGCTCTACGGCAACGCCGGCCTATGGAGCGATGCCACGATCGCAGTGATGATGGGTATTGCGATGTTCGCGCTGCCGGCCAACCTCAAGCAGTTCTCCCTGCTTGAGGAGCGCAAGCGCAACTTCGTGCTCGACTGGCGCACGGCGCAAGAGAGCGTGCCGTGGGGCATCCTTCTGCTCTTCGGCGGCGGCTTCGCGCTGGCGCACGGCTTCTCCACCAGCGGCCTGAGCCTGTGGATCGGCGAGCACCTGCGCTTCCTCGGCGGGGTGCCGGTGGTGCTGGTGATCATGACAATCGCGCTGCTGATGACCTTCCTCACCGAGATGACTTCCAACACGGCGACGACGACGCTGATGATGCCGATCCTGGCGGTGGCGGCTCTGGACCTGGGGCAGCACCCCTTCCTGCTGATGATTCCCGCGACGATGTCGGCCTCGTGCGCCTTCATGCTGCCTGTGGCTACGCCGCCCAACGCGATCGTCTTCGGCACCGGCTGGGTGACGATCCCGCGCATGTCGCGCACCGGCCTGCTGTTGAACTTCATCGGTGTCGTGGTGGTGACGACGGTGGTTCTGCTGGTGGTTACGCAGGTGTTCGGCATCGAGATCGGCAGCATTCCCGACTGGGCGACTCATCTCAAAGGCGAAGCGGTGCGGCAGGTAGTCGGACAATAATCAAGGCGTGCGTATCAAAAGCCGGTTGAATAAGCTCCGGATCCGGAATCAGAGGATTTCCTTCTTTTTGGCGACAATCAGCTCGGCGAGGATAACCTTGCGCGCGTCGGCACGGCGGATGATGAAGGTTTGGCCTCCGGCCTGGATGGTTGCGCCGGCGGGCGGGATGTCCTGGTAGGCATCGATAAGCAGGCCGTTGACGGTGTGGTGCTGGTCGGAGGGCAGCTTGATCCTGATGGCCCGCGCCAGGTCCTCAATCGGCATGGAAGCGTCGACCAGCCATCGTCCCTCGGCCAGCTTGTGGATCAGCTTGCGGACATCGTCGGTCTCATCCTCTATCTCGCCTACCATTTCCTCGAGCACGTCTTCGAGGGTGACGAGGCCGGCCGTCTCGCCGTATTCGCCGATGACGATGGCCATGTGCGTGCGCTCGCGCTGGAAGAGTCGGATCAAGTCGCCGATAAGCATCGTGCGAGGCACAAACGTCGGCTTGGAGGAGATGGCGGCGACCTTGTCGGCGCGCCGTCCGAGGCGGTGGTGCTCGTAGAGGTCGCGCAGGTGAAGAATGCCGACGATCTCGTCCAGTTCGCCCCGGTAAACGGGGCAGCGGGTGTAGGGCGCCCCGACGAGCGCCTCCAGAGCTTCCTCGACAGTCTTATCGGCTTCCACCACCAGCATATCGCTGCGCGGCGTCATTACCCGGCTGGCAGGGATCCTGTCGAGACGCAGTGCGCTTTCGACCAGCCGGTGCTCGCTCTCGCTGAGGGAACCGTCCTCCAATCCCATACGAGCGAGCGTGCTGAGCAACGTCTTGTGCTCGATGCCTCTCTGCTTGCCTCGGCCGGCGAGGACCGTGAGACCTCGGGTGAGGTGCTCCAGCAGCCAGACCACCGGGCAGATAATCCATCCGAGGATCTCCAGCGGGCGGGCGAAGATCAGGGCGTATGGCTCGGCCCAGCGGAGGGCGAGAGTTTTGGGCGTGATCTCGCCGAAGACGAGGATGAGAAATGTCATGACGCCGGTTGCGATGCCGACTCCGATGTCGCCTAAGAGGCGCAGGGCGAGAGCGGTGGCCATCGAGGCGGCGCCGATGTTGACGATGTTGTTACCGATGAGAATGGTGACCAACAAGCGATCGGGGTTGGCCTTGAGGCGCGCGACCACCTTCGCGCCGGGGGCATTGCGCTCCACGAGCGAGCGGATGTGCGCGCGGCCGAGGCTGAAGAGGGCTATCTCAAGCCCCGAGAAGAATGCCGACAGCAGAATCAGCACGACCAAGGCGGCTATCTCGAAGCTCACAGCGGCCCCCTGGTCGCGCGTGCGCGGCGTTTAGCGGGTGGAGGCTGACAGTCGTCGTCACTCATTTGTTTCTGGATACAACGGCCCGCACGCAGTGTCAAGCCGCGTGCGGGCCGGTAAGCTGCTTTCTCGATATTTCTAACGCGCGAAGAAGTTTTTCAGCACAAACCAGATATTCTCCTTTCGTTCGCGCAGGCGGCGGTAGAAGTAGGGGAACCAATGCGTGCCGTACGGGACGTACATCCTCAGGTTGTAGCCATCGGCGATGAGCTGGCGTTGCGTTTTCGGGCGCATGCCGTAGAGCATCTGGAATTCGAACTTCTCCTTGCCGATTCCGTTCTCCTCACAGTACTTCTTGGTCCACTCGATAATCTTCTTGTCGTGGGTGCCGATCGCGGGGTAGACGCCGTCGGCAAGCATCATTTTGGTTAGCTTTTTGAAGTTCTCGCGGATCAGCTTCATTTTCTTGATCGCGATTTTTTTAGGTTCTTTGTAGGCGCCTTTGCATAGGCGGATCTGGATTCCGGCCTCATTCATGCGTCGGGTATCTTCCTCGGAGCGTCGGAGGTAGGCCTGGAGTACAATTCCGACGTTATCGTGATTTTTATGGAGCCTCTCGACAAGCACGATGGTGCGCTCGGTGTAGTCGGAGCCCTCCATGTCGATGCGCACGAACAGTCCGAGTTCCTTCGCGGCCGAAACGATTTTCTCGATATGCCTGTAGCAGAGATCCTCATCGATATCCATCCCCATCATCGTCGGCTTGACGGAGATGCCGCCACCGATACCCTCCTGCTTCATCACCTGCATCGTGTCGATGTAGCCTTGAAGGAAGCGCTCGGGCTCCTCTTTGTTGGTGACGTTCTCGCCGAGAATGTCCATTGTGACGGTGTTGCCTCTGCTGATTAAATCTTTGACGCGAGGCAGAGCTTCCTCAATAGATCTGCCGGAGACGAATCGGCGGGCAAACAACCATAGAAATCCCATATTATTTCTCCGATTTTTCAACGGCCTCCCGTCCGGGGCCGCTTGCGGCTTGCGGGCGGCGGGAGGCTGACGTTATATCGTAAACGTCCTCCCTTCCAGCTAGGAATATACGCCAATTGTTCACGTAGTGTCAAATAAACTAGATCCCCGGCAGCGAATATTTTGGCTTCGCCCGTGATGATCACGCTGTAAAAAAACTTATTAACAACAAGGTATTCTACTGCGGCCGGACCATCCTCTGCGGCTGGACGGCTTCGTCGAACTCCGCCTCGGTGAGGTAACCGAGGGACAAAGCGGCCTCCTTGAGCGTGGTGCCGTTGTTGTGGGCGTGGTGGGCCACCTCGGCGGCTTTGTCGTAGCCGATCCTGGGGCTGAGCGCGGTGACCAGCATCAGCGAGCTGTTAACCAACTCGCCAATCCTCTCACGATTGGGCTCGAGTCCCTTGACGGCGAATTCCGTGAAAGCCTTGCAAGTGCCGGCCAGCAGGCGGACTGAGTGCAGCAGGTTATAAATCATTACCGGTTTGAATACGTTGAGCTCGAAGTTGCCCTGCGAGCCGGCAACAGCGATGGCGGTGTCGTTGCCGATAACCTGGACGCAGACCATCGTCATCGCCTCGGCCTGTGTGGGATTGACCTTGCCGGGCATGATCGACGAGCCGGGCTCATTGGCAGGCAGGATCAGCTCGCCGAAACCGCAACGCGGGCCGGAAGCGAGCCAGCGGATGTCGTTGGCGATCTTCATCAGCGAGACGGCGAGGGTCCTGAGCGCTCCGCCGGCGGCGACGATGTCGTCGTGAGCGGCGAGCGCGGCGAACTTGTTGGGGGCGGAGGTGAATGGTTTGCCGGTCAGCTCCGAGATCTTTTTCGCGGATATCACTGCGAATTTCGGGTGGGTGTTGAGGCCGGTGCCGACCGCGGTGCCTCCCAGCGCAAGCTCGTAGAGGCCGGGCATGACGGAGTCGATGCGGCGCAGGCCGGCGTCGAGCTGGGAGACGTAGCCGGAGAACTCCTGGCCGAGCGTCAACGGAACGGCATCCATCAGGTGCGTACGACCTATTTTGACGATGTCGTCCCACTGCCCGGCTTTTTCGTCGAGGGCGTCGCGGAGGCCATTTACCGCCGGCACCAGGTCGTCGGCGATTGCCGTGGCGGCGGCGATGTGCATCGCGGTGGGGAAGGTGTCGTTAGATGACTGCGACATATTGACGTGGTCGTTGGGGTGAATTGGATCCTTGCTGCCGATAACGCCGCCGGCTAGCTCGATGGCGCGGTTGGAGATGACCTCGTTGACGTTCATGTTGCTCTGGGTGCCGCTGCCGGTTTGCCACACGCGCAGGGGGAAGTGGTCGCGCAATTTGCCCGCGATCACCTCGTCGGCCGCGCTGACGATCAGTTCCATCTTGTCGCGCGGGAGTTTCCCGAGCTCGTGGTTGACGATTGCCGCGGCCTTCTTGAGGATGCCGAAAGCCCTGATAACCCCCTCGGGCATAAGGTCATCGCCAATGTCGAAGTGGTGCAGCGAGCGCTGGGTCTGCGCGCCCCAATAGCGATCGGTGGGGACCTCAACCTCGCCGATGCTGTCGCTCTCTATCCTGACACCTTTGCCGGGAGAGTTTCTCATCGCCTGCCTCCGTTGTTCGGTTCTCTGGGGAGATCTTATCAGGGGCGGCCCCGCGAAGGAACCGGGGGGAGAAAGAGTGAACTATCGTTTGCCGACAGAGGCTGAGCACCCACATGGAAGCAGCAGTCTTTATCGAATAATATCATTGAGCATAATATGCATGTAAGATAGCCTGTCGTTTATCAGCAGTTAACGGAGCCTGGAATGCCGCAATCTGTTGTAGTTATTTATACACATATCATTTTCTCGACAAGAAATCGCATTGATTTCCTCGATAAAAAGAAAATCAGGGAGAGAACACACGCATATCTAGCGTCGGTGTTAAAGAGCTTAGATTCATCGCCAATAATCATCGGAGGCACAGCAAATCATGTGCACATCCTATGCATGATCTCTAAAAATCGTTCCTTGGCGGTAATCATGCGAGAGCTGAAACGTAGTTCTTCAAAATGGCTTAAAACGCTCGACACGCCGGTCAAGGATTTCCAATGGCAAAACGGGTATGGAGCCTTTTCGGTTAGCCCTGGGTATCTATCGAGAGTACGTTCATACATAGCCAATCAAGAAAAACACCATGAGCAGAGATCATTTGAGGACGAATTGAAAGACCTTATTCGCCGCCAGGGAATCGCCATTGACGACAAGTACCTGTGGGATTGAAAGATTGTTGGAGAACCCTTCCAGGGTTCTAATTGCTTTTGGGCTCCTTTTCCCGGGGTGGCGCTTCGCTTACCCCGGGCTTGATTTGTGTAACCGCTTCGCGGTATCTACACAGGCGACGTTCAATTCAAACGCTAAATCTATTGCCCCGAAGGGGCAATCCAAAACGGCTCAACGGATGGGCAAGCAAATCCCGGGAGCAATCGCGCCTCCGTGGGCGGAATCGTCCATGTTTAATTGCTTCACAATATGACGGGTGGCATAATGCCGGCAGTTAGTTACAGGGAGGGAGGTTAATGCGAACAATCCAGGCGCCGACTATAGTCGAGAAGGTGGCGGAACTGTGCATGGAAGCCAGCTTCGAGCTCGGTGACGACGTGAGGGGAAAGATTGCCGAGTACAAGGCGAAAGAGGAATCTCCGACGGCGAAGTCGATCCTCGAGCAGTTGGAGACGAACGCCGACATCGCGCTCAACGAGCGGGTGCCGATGTGCCAGGACACAGGCTTCGCAGTGTTCTTTGTCGAGCTGGGAAGCGAGGTTCTTGTCGAGGGAATGACGCTGACGGAGGCGATCAACGAGGGTGTGCGCAAGGGCTACAAGGAAGGCTACCTGCGCAAGAGCATTCTCAAGGACGCGCTGCGGCGTGAGAACACCGGCGACAACACACCCGCCGTGGTGCACATCAGCATGGTTCCGGGCGACAAGCTGAAAATCACCCATATGCAGAAGGGCGGCGGCAGCGAGAACATGAGCCGCGTGAAATTGCTCAAGCCCGCGGATGGAGTGGAGGGGGTAAAGCAGTTTGTCCTCGAAGCGGTGAGCGAGGCGGGGCCCAATCCCTGCCCGCCGATCGTCGTCGGCGTGGGCATCGGCGGCACTTTCGAGGTGGCCGCTTACCACGCCAAGAAGTCGCTGCTGCGGCCGCTGGGCAGCCCGAATCCGGATCCCTATCTTGACGAGTTGGAGAAGGAGCTGCTGGAAAAGATCAACAAGATGGGAATCGGCCCGCAGGGGATGGGGGGCCGCACGACAGCACTGGCGGTGCACGTAATCAATTGGGCATGCCACATCGCCAGCCTGCCGGCAGCGGTAAACATCGAGTGCCACGCCCACCGTCACAAGACGGCGGTGCTGTGAGGGGGTGCTAAGATGGCGGAAATAAGGCTCACTGCGCCGCTGAAGGAAGAGGATGTCGATAAGCTGCAAATCGGCGACACGGTTCTGATCAGCGGAGTGATATATACCGGCAGGGATGCCGCTCACAAGAAGATGGTTGAGGCGCTCGACCGCGGGGAGGAGCTACCGTTCCCGGTCGACGGCAGCGTGATGTACTACGCAGGCCCCGCGCCGACACCGCCGGGCAAGCCGATCGGCAGCGTCGGCCCGACCACCAGCTACCGCATGGATCCCTACGCGCCACGCCTGCTGGACATCGGCCAGAAGATGATGATCGGCAAAGGCAAGCGCGGTCCGGAAGTGATCGACGCCTGCGTGCGCAACAAGGCGGTTTACTGCGCCGCCGTTGGCGGAGCCGCGGCATTGCTGGCCAAGCGGGTAGTCAAGGCGGAGGTGATCGCTTACGACGAGCTGGGCCCGGAGGCCATCCGGCGCCTGGAAGTCGACGAGTTTCCGGTGATCGTCGTCAACGACACGAAGGGCAACGACCTCTACGTCGAGGGCCGCAGCCAGTACGAAATCAAGTAGCCTCGCCCTGCGGAGATCGTCTTACACGGATGTTGTTTGAATGGGGAGGTGTGTCCCGGCGCAGATGCATCCCTCTCCAACAAAGAACTGCCCACATATTAATCCGGGATCAGTTTTTCGCGGCGAAGTGCTTAAGCATCTCACGAGCTTCGGATTCCTCGAACTGCTCGACCGGCGACTTGAACAAGTATGCGCTGGCCTCGATGATCGGCCCTGCGAGCCCGCGGTCGAGCGCCACGCGCGCGGCGCGGACGGCGTCGACGATCACCCCGGCGGAGTTCGGCGAATCCTCGACACTGAGGCGCAACTCGACATCCATAGGCACGCCGCCAAACTGCTCAGCCTCGATGCGCATAAAGCAAAGCTTGTTGTCGTGCAGCCAGGGGACGTAGTCGCTCGGGCCGATGTGCACGCTGCCGGGCTCGATGGGGTGGCCGTCCATCTGGCTGGTGACCGCCTGGGTTTTGCTGATGCGCTTGCTCTCCAGGCGCGTGCGGTCGAGCATGTTGTAGAAATCGGTGTTGCCGCCGACGTTGAGTTGATAGGTGTGCCTGACCGGCTGGCCGCGATCTTCGAACAGGCGGGTGAGAACCCGGTGGATGATGGTGGCGCCGACCTGCGACTTCACGTCGTCGCCCAACACCGGCAAACCGGCCTTGCGGAAGCGCTCGCCGTAGAGCTTCGAGATGAAGACCGGCACCGCGTTGACAAAGGCGCAACCCGCTTCGATGGCGCAATCGGCATAAAACAGGGTGTTCTTTTCGCTGCCCACCGGCAGGTAATTAACTACAACCTCGGCGCCGGCATCGCGCAGCTGTTTGACTATCGCGGCCTTGGCTTTCTGTTCGCTGGAGTGGATGTTGGCTTTCGGCTTGAAGCGCTTGCCTTCGGGATAGAAGCCGTTATGCGAGGCGATGCTGTCGATGGTGTAGCCCATCTCTACCGAGATGCCGACCTTCGGCACGTCTTCATAGAAAACGGTCGTGCAGTTGGGCGGAGAGAAAATGGCGCCAGACAGGTCCAGTCCGACTTTCCGCTCGTCGACGTCGAAAGCGGCGACGAAGCGGATGTCGCAGGTGCGGTAGCCGGCGAAGTCCTTGGTGATCAGCCCGGGGATGTCGGCCTCCGGATCGGCGTAGAAATAGCGGCCCTGCACCAGAGCGCTTGCGCAGTTGCCGACGCCGATGATCGCCGTCTTTATCTCCTCCATCAGGATTTTCCTCCAAATGACTTGGTGAACAGGCCCACGCTGCGGGCCGTTCGGCAAAGACATAGCCTAATACAGATTGGCGCCCTGCGGCAATAGTACACAGGGCGGCAGCGACCTGGCTTCAGCCTACTTCCTTCACATTGGCGCCGGATTCGGCTAATCTTGCTGCCTCAGTTCACGATAACCTTGAAATGAGGTCAAAGAGATCATGGAGAACAACGACACGTCCGCAGCGGTAATCACCAGCAAGCCACCTCCTACGAAAGCATTCCGCTGGATTGTTCTGATCTTCATCAGCCTGGCGATGTTCGGCAACTATTACATTTATGACAGCATCAGCCCGCTCGCCAAGACGCTGAAGGACCAACTCGCTTTTTCCGACTCGAATATCGGCTGGCTCAACGGCATCTACAGCCTGGTCAACATTCCGATGGTGCTGATCGGCGGCTTGATTGTCGATCGCATCGGCACTCGCAAATCAACCTTCCTGTTCGCAGTGTTATGCCTGTTGGGTGCGGGGGTGACGGCGTCGTCATCACAGCTTGAGATAATGCTGGCCGGGAGGCTGATCTTCGGCCTCGGGGCAGAGACCTTAATTGTGGCGATCACGACCGCGGTAGCGAAGTGGTTCCGCGGCAAGGAGTTGAGCTTTGCCTTCGGCATGAACCTTTTCCTCGGCCGCCTGGGGTCGTTCTTTGCGCTCAACTCGCTCACCTGGGCCAAGCCGCTCTACGAGAACTGGCAGTGGCCGCTGTTCCTCTCGGTGGGCGCGGGCGTGATCTGCGTGGCCGGCGCGGCTCTCTACTGGTTGCTCGAGGCCGGGGCGGAGAAGAAGTACGACCTGGGTGAGGGCGAGACCGAGGAATTCCGTTTGCGCGACGTGTTCAAATTCAGCGGATCCTATTGGTTCGTTGTCCTGCTCTGCGTCACCTTCTATGCCGCCGCTTTCCCGTTCCAGACCTTTGCGATCAAGTTCTTCGAGGAAGCGCACGGCACTTCGCCCGAGCTCAGCGGCTTTCTTTCGAGCCTGCTCACCCTCTTTGCGATGGTCTTCACGCCGATATTCGGCCTGATGGTCGACAAGGTCGGGCGGCGCTCGTTGTTCATGTTCCTGGGCTCGTTGCTGCTGATCCCGGTTTACCTGATCGTTGCCTATACCAGTGTCTCGCTCTTCATCCCGATGGCGATGATGGGTATCACTTTCTCGCTGATTCCCGCCGTGATGTGGCCCGCGGTAGCATATATCGTCGAAGAGAAGCGCCTGGGGACGGCTTACGGCCTGATGACGGCTATCCAGCAGATCGGCATGTTCGGCTTCAACGTTCTGATCGGCTGGTCGAATGATATCTCGTTTGCCGGTCCGACCAATCCGGGCGGCTACGATCTTGGAATGTGGTTTTTCACTACGCTGGGCTTCGCGGCTCTTCTCTTCTCTTTCCTCCTCTGGAGGGTGGAGCGCGGTCCCAAAGCCCACGGTCTGGAGACGATCACTACCAAGACCGGCGTTCCCGCAGGTACGGAGTAGAGCAAAACAATCACTATTAGTGTTGAGATCACCAGGGGCGGCCGGCGCGGCCGCCCCACTTGCATTGCCTCTGAAAGTTGAAGATCATTGTTGGCTTGAATAGAGAAACCGGTTGGCAGAGGTAGGCGCGGAGCGTGCTGCGCAGAGCCATTCCAATAATGCTCTCAGCCTTCGCCGGCTTGATTATCGCCGGCGCGATTCTGCTGTGTCTTCCGTTCGCGACCGTGGGGGCCCCGCTCAATCCTCTCGATGCGCTGTTCACCGCGACGTCGGCGGTATGCGTCACCGGCCTGATTGTCGTCGATACCGCCACAGCCTTCTCGACATTCGGCCAGATCGTAATCCTGGCCCTGATCCAGCTCGGCGGTCTGGGGATTATCACCTTCTCGGTGATGGTGATGTTGTTGCTGGGCCGGCGCGCCAGCCTTGTGCAGCGGGAGGTGCTGCAGACTCAGAAGGTGGGAGCCGAAGTAGGGTTGGAGCCGCTCGAGATAGGAAAGCGGATTCTGGCCTTCGTGGCGATTGCGGAATTCATCGGGGTAATCGTGCTGGCTCTTGCTTTCATGCGCTATTTTCCCTTCGATATCGCGCTCTATCACGCCGCCTTTCAGTCGATCTCCGCGTTCTGCAACGCCGGCTTCTCCACTTTCGCAGGCAGCATGACGGCGTTCTCGGGCGACGCCTTTGTGCTGGTGCCGATGATGTTGCTGATTGTGGTTGGCGGCCTTGGCTTTGTCGTGGTGATCGATTTCGAGGGCATCTTCCGGCGAGGGCGCAGGACAACTCTGCAGACCCGGATCGTGCTGGCCACGACCGCGGTTTTACTGTTGTTCGGCGCGGTGGTTTTCTTACTGTTTGAGAACGACAATGTAATTGAGGGAAAGCCGCTGGGGGAAAAGCTGCTGGCGAGCGCGTTTCACTCGGTCACCTGCCGCACCGCCGGTTTCAACACTGTCGAGTGTTACGACCTTTCCAACGCCACACTCCTGTTGACGATGCTGCTGATGGTGATCGGCGGCTCGCCGGGCTCAACTGCGGGAGGGATCAAGACGACCACGGCGGCGATCATCTTTCTCACCGCGCTCGCGCGCCTCAGCGGGAAAAAGGAGCCGCGGTTCGGCAACTGCAACATCACGGGCCGTTCGGTGACCGATGCGATCACGCTGACTGTGATCGTGGTTATCTTTATCGTTTGCGTGACTCTACTACTGCAGGTCAGCGAACTGGGCCCTACCGCTCACTCTGAGCGCCGCGGCGCATTTATGGAGCTGTCGTTTGAGGCGGTGTCGGCATTCGGCACAGTCGGCCTCAGCACGGGCGCCACGCCGTCCTTGTCGCCGCCGGGCAAAGTGATTATTATTTTAACAATGTTCATCGGGCGCCTCGGACCGCTGACCTTCTTCACCCTGCTCAGCGCCTTCCTGCGAGCCCCGAGATACCGGCTCTACAGCGAGTCGGTGATGGTTGGATGACGATGAAGCGGCAACTCACTATCGCGGTGATCGGCCTCGGCAATTTCGGTTTCCACGCCGCCCGCGCGCTCGCAAAGCACGGACACACGGTGATCGCAGTCGATCGGAACGGAGAAAAGGTGCAGTCGATCGGGCGTGACCTGGCAAAGGCTGTCGAGGCCGACGTGGCGAAGAAGGATGTGCTGAAAGCCATCGGCGTCGGTGACACCGATTTGGCTGTGGTTTCTCTGGGTGACCGGATCGACCTCAGCGCCCTGGCGACGCTTTACCTCAAAGAACTCGGCGTGAAGGAGATCTGGGTGAAGGTGATCAGCGAGGACCACGCCGAGCTGATGCGCCTGATCGGGGCAACGGAGACGATTTTCCCCGAGCGCGATATGGCGGAAAGAGTAGCGCGCAGGCTGAGTCAGCCCAATATTATCGAGCGTGTTAACCTCTCCGAGGACTTCGGCATCATCGAGATCCGCTTGCCGGAGGAACTGGTAGGCAAGAGTCTCGTGGAACTTGATCTCCGCCGCAGGTTTTCGGTAAGCGTAGTTGCGGTGATGGACGAGCAGGGTAATAAAAGCGTTTTAATTCCCGATCCCACCAAGCCGCTCGACAAGGGCGACCTGCTCTATGTCCTGGGTCTTTTGGAGGACCTGGAAGCCTTTCAGAAAGCCCTGAAGCAAAAGAAGGTTTGATCGCCACAGCTCGAGGCGGTTCATCCTGACACGCTCCGTCCCAGGCATCTTTTCAGGATTATTCTGTTTCGGTGGGCAACTCGAAGCTCGAGTGCATCAGTTCGAAGATCTCTTCGAATACTATCCAGCTTTCACCAGTTGACGTGGCGAAGAGGATGAAGTCCCTGCCTTCGGCCTCTAACACCATCACGAGCGCTTTTAATGTGATCCCGCTGGCACAGTCGTGGCCGGCGATCTTGAATCGGGCTGCAGGCAGGCCGGCGAGGGTTCCGCTGTCGCTGCTAATCTCGTTTTCGCACCAGAGGCCGAGCAGGAGATCATCGACCAGCGCCGTAGCGCGTTGGGCAAGGGGCTGCGCTTCTCCCTCACGGCCTTTGACGTATATTGAGTAGTAGACCCGCCCGGCAAGAGGCGGCGTGAGAAGTTCCTGGTCGTAGAGGCGGACGCCACGCATGTTCAGCATCATCTCGCCTTCGACGACCCAGCCGGGGGGCAGGAGAATCACATAGCCGTCATCTTCGTTGGTATATCTGTTCCAGCCGGCATAGCGCGGATCGTGATCGCGGTCGCAGGCGGCCAGCAACAGGAGTATCAGAGAGGCTGCTGCAAGGAGACATGTCTTGGCGTTCAGCATCACGAACCTCCGCAAAACATGATGTCACAGATGGTGAGATGCGCCAACCTGTCGGATCGATAATGTATTGCCGCAGAGTGGCAGAACAATCACCGTCTGGCTCGAATACTAACGCCCGGCTTAATGTATGGCGTGAAAACCGGGGACTCAGGTGATATATTTCATTCAAGTGCTTCGTATGCGCGGGTGGTGAGTAAATGTCCATAACAATTCTTCTTGCTGACGACCACCATGTTGTCCGGCAGGGACTGCGCGCTCTGTTGGAGAAGGAGAAGGATTTCAGCGTGGTCGGCGAGGCTGATAACGGTCGCGATGCCGTCGAGATGGCCGTAGAGGTCAAGCCCGACGTAGTCCTGCTGGATGTAGCTATGCCCGATCTCAACGGCTTCGAGGCAGCGAGGCAGATAAGGTCGCGCCTGCCAAAGGCGAAAGTGATAGCCCTCTCAGCTTACGAAGGCAGCAGCTATGTGTTGGGTATGATCAAGGCCGGCGCAGCGGGCTACATCCTCAAGGACGTAGCTTTCAAGGAGGTCAGCGACGCCATCCGGATGGTCGCCGCGGGGGAATTCTACCTCTCGCAGAAGGTCGCAGGCACCGTTGTCGACGGCTTTCTCCAGAGGGGATTGCGGGAGGGGCCCTCGACAACCGCCCTTCTTACCGAGCGCGAGCGAGAGGTGCTTCAACTCCTGGCGGAGGGCCACAACACCAAGGAGATTGCCGAGAAGCTGTTCGTCAGCGTCAAGACTGTTGAGGTTCACCGCTGGAAGCTGATGAAGAAACTGGGTTTGAAAAATCTCGCCGAGCTGGTCAAGTTCGCGATCCGCGAGGGCTTGATAACCGTATAATGCTGATCCTGCCCAAAACAATCCTTTAGGCCCGCACGAAACAAAACGAAGAGAAATTTAAAGGAATAACGGCACCAAAATAAAAGCGGGCCCAATTGATTAAATACGACATTATCTTATGTTTAAGATGTCGGTTTTAGACAACCGATCTGTCTGCATGCCCCGTGCGGACGGGCAAGAGTGGTAGGTTTGGTCTTTACAGACCGGTGAATGGCAGGGAAGGACGCCGGGCATTGCCGCGACCTCCGCTGCCAAAGCGATTTCCCCTCGCTAGTGGGAGAGTCACAATGGTTTCTCCCAACCCGACCTGAACAGAGTTGATCAGGTTAACCAAGATTAGGCGGCCGGTAATTAACCGGCCGCATTTTTTTTATTGCCTTCGTATTTCGAGAACTCCCGCAATTTCCTTCATTGATTTTAGTATGGAGTCGAGGTGTTTGATGTCGCGCACTTCAAGGGTCATGCTGATTTCCACCGTCTTGTCGTCATAGGTTTCGGCAGTGAGGCCGCGAACGTCGACTCCGGAGCCGTCGATGCGGGCCATGATCTTCGCCAGAATTCCCTGCTTGTCCTCCGCATTGATAATAACCCTCGCGGGCAGTGTGCCTCCGCGGGCGCTGGCCCACTGGACCGCGATTTGGCGGTCTGGATGGAAGTCCTCGACGTTGGGGCAGTCGGCTCTGTGGACGGCGATGCCCTTGCCGCGGGTCACGTAGCCGACGATCGGCTCACCGAAGACGGGGGAGCAGCAGGGGGAGATGTATGTGAGGAGATCGTCGGCACCCTTTACTTTGATAGCGCCCTTGCCGAGGCCGAGCGTGCGCTTGATGGTTTTAGCGATTTTCTCGGAGAGTGGCTCGGGAGGCTCCTCCGCCTTCGGTTCGGGGAAAATTTTTGCCAGGAAGCTGCGCGCGGAGACCCTGCCGAAGCCGACGCTGCTGAAGAGGTCGTCGATGCTGCTCAGCCCCATGTCCTTCAACGCTTCGTCGAATCCATCCTGCGCCTGGAAACGCTTGAGGGAGATTCCGTGGCGTCTCAGCTCTTTCTCCATCAACCGCCGTCCGACCTCGATGCTCTTCTCTTTTTCCTGGCGGTTGAGGTACTGCCTGATCTTGTTACGCGCGCGGCCGGTCTTGACGATACTCAGCCAGTCGCGATTCGGACCGTGGCCTTTCGATGTGATGATCTCAATGGTGTCGCCGCTCCGTAGTTCGGTATCCAGCGCGACCATGCGGCTGTTGACCTTTGAGCCGACGCAGGTGTGTCCGATTTCGGTGTGGATGGCGTAGGCGAAGTCGATCGGCGTAGCGCCGCGCGGCAGTGCAAGCAACTTGCCCTTTGGGGTGAAGGTGTAAACTTCATCGGGTGCCAGATCGACTTTTAGTGCGTTTATGAAATCGCGGGGATCGTCAGTGTCGCGCTGCAACTCGAGCACCTGGCGTAGCCAGTCGTAGTAGCGGTCGACCCAGCTTTCGCGCTCGCCGAGCTTCTTGCCCTCCTTGTACCGCCAGTGTGAGGCGATTCCCTCTTCCGCGATGCGGTGCATCTCGCTGGTGCGGATCTGGACCTCGAATCGGTGTTCGCGGTCGACCAGGACAGTGTGCAGGCTCTGGTAGTTGTTCATCTTGGGGTTGGCGATGTAATCGTCGAACTGTCCCGGCACCGGCTTCCAGAGGTTGTGAAGAATCCCCAGCGACGCGTAGCAATGCTTGACCTCGTCGGTGACGATGCGGAAGGCGATGTAGTCGTGAAAGTCGTAATCTGAGCTGACCTGCTTTTGCATGCGCTTGCGTTTCGAGAAGATGCTGTGAATGCCCTTGATGCGCCACTCGATCGAGCAGGGGATGGAGTTCTGTTTCATGGCGTCCTCCATCCGCTTCAGCACCTTGGTGATGTATGCCTCGTTAACCGGCAGCTCCCGTTCCACGCGGCGCTTGATGCTTTCGTAAGCCTCCGCTTCGAGATATTTGAAGCTAAGGTCGTCCAGCTCCGCTTTCGTCCTTCCCATTCCCAGGCGGTGGGCGATGGGAACGAAGATCTCCATCGTTTCGGTAGCGATCCGGAGTTGTTTTTCCTGCTCGAGGTGGCCGAGCGTGCGCATGTTGTGCAGGCGGTCGGCCAGCTTAACGAGGATCACTCGGATATCGTCCACCATGGCCATCAACAGCTTGCGGAAATTCTCGGCTTGCTTTTCCTCGAAGGAGGTGAAGGTGATCTTGCTTATCTTGGTGACGCCCCCGACGATTTTTGCCACCTCTTTGCCGAAGAGCTCTTCCAGCCTCTCCATCGTGGTGAGCGTATCCTCGATCACGTCGTGCAGCAGCCCGACGGCCACGCCGACGGCGTCGAGGTGCATCTCGGCGAGAATGTTCGCGACTTCAAGGGGGTGTGTCAGATAGGGCTCGCCGCTGCGGCGGAGCTGATCCTTATGCTGGCGCGCGCTGAAGATGTAGGCCCGCCGTATCAGGTCGGCGTCGGCGTTGGGATGCTCCTTGATGAGCTTCTCCACAATATCTTCAATGCGTATCAGAGCCATGGCTTGCCGTATCCGGAAGTTTTCAGCCTCAAGACGGGGTCCGAGGTAAATCCGCCTCCGGGGTTGTCATATCAATCTTAACGCTCAAGGGGTTCTTAATCAATTTTGAAGCCACCATTGTCAATAATGCTGTTGCTTTCGCGGGGCACTTGGATACAATTCCATTGTTAGCCGGAGATATATTATTGAAATATAAATTACCGGTTTTAATCCTGATACTGATATTTTTCGCAGCACAAGCCGTTGCGGATGCGGAGTACCCTGTCTCGCTCTAGTGCACGCGCGCCGCAAAGAGGGCCATAATCGACGGCCAATTCACCGATGAGACTTGGTCCAACGCAGCCTGGCAAAGCGATTTCAGGCAGAGCGAACCCAACTTCGGCGAATCGTCCACGGAAATGACCAGTGTCGCTTTTGCCTTTGACGACAAGAATATTTATATCGCGGTGCGCTGCAACGACGCGCGCCCCGATTTGATCCGCGCCACCAAGCTGCGCCACCGCGACAGCCCGGCCAGCGACGACTATGTGCAAATCATCTTCGATACCTATCTCGATCAGAATCGCGGCGTGGTGTTTCTCGTCAATCCTCTTGGCGCCAAGGAAGAGGCGCAAGTCAACGGTTTCCGCCATTACAACTGGAATTGGAATGAAGTGTGGGAAGCGGCCGCCACGCTCACAAGCGGCGGCTGGCAGGCCGAGTTTCGGATTCCTCTGAGGGTGCTGCGCTTCAGCGGCAGCGAGTGCCAGGAGTGGGGCGTGAACGTACGTCGTGTGATAATGCGTAAGCACGAGCACGCCTACCTTGTGCCCCCGCCGCCGCCGTTTGACATCAGCAGTCTCAACTACGCCGCGAAACTGACCGGTTTGAAGCTGAGCAGGCAGGATCGCAATTTCCAGATTCTTCCGTATTTGTTGGCTGGATCGGTTTTCGAGTATGACGAGGATACCGGAGTAAGCGAAACCAGCTCGATCAACGACATCGGCTTTGAGATGAAGTATTCGCTGACCTCCGATCTGACTCTTGACGCGACCTACAACACCGACTTCGCCCAGGTGGAAAGCGACGAGGAGCAGGTCAACCTCACTCGCTTTTCACTATTCATCCCCGAGAAGCGCGAGTTTTTCCTTGAGAACGCGCAGCTGTTTTCATTCGGCGCCCTGGGCGGGAGGGGAATGTACGGCGGAGGTCTTTCCCCATTCTTCAGCAGGCGGATCGGCCTAGACGATGACGGAGAGGTAGTGCCTATCGATTTCGGCCTGCGGATGACGGGAAAGGTCGGGCGGCAGGATGTGGGTGTGTTGAGCGTGCGCACGGCCGCGGCAGGCGAACTCGAGCTCGACTCGGGTTTCTACAACGTCGCGCGTGTGCGGCGCAACATCGTCGGCCGCTCATATGTCGGCGGTATCGTCACCGACTCACGGCGGGGCGATTTTCATTCCTCCACGCTCGGTGTCGACGGGCAGTGGTTCCTGACTCCCGAGATGGGCTTCAACGGCTACTTCCTGACGAACGAGGGCGACCGTAACATCGACGCCGAAGAAGGTAGCGAGGTCATGGAGGGGGGGGAGAAACGCTTTTCATGCGCGCATCGACTACACCACGGATCCCTACGGTTTCCGATTCCAGTGGGACGATGTTGGGGAGAAGTTTGATCCCGACCTCGGATTCGTCAACCGCGACGGCTACCGCAAAGGCGGCCTGGCGTTGCGGCGCTCGATCAGGCCGAACCGCTGGGGCATCCGCAGGATCTCGGCCCGCTTGTTCTACGACTGGTACACCTCGAGGATCGCGGAGGTGATGGAGAGCAGCAGCTTCTTCATCCGCAACGAGGTCAATTTCGAGAGCGGCGACGAGCTGAATGTCAACATTTCAAGGAATTTCGAGCGCCTTTTCGAGCCGTTTGAACTCGACGAGGAAGTTCTGATCTTCAATGTGGGGGATTACGACTTTATCTCCGGGGAAATCGGCTTCCGCACTGACAACTCCAGGCGTTGGGGAATAAACACAAACATCTCGTTCGGCGAGTTCTACGACGGCGACATGCGAGAGCTCAGGGGTGGATTCTTTTACGTGCTAAACAAGCATTTCAGGATCGGCGGCTCCCTCTCCAGCTACAAGATCGACACCAACCATGGTGGCATCGACTGGCGCCTCTGGAGAATTCGCCTCAACTATATCCACAACTCTCATCTCTCAGCCTCCACGTACTTCCAGTACAATTCTTCAAGCGGCTCCGCAGTGCTCAACCTCAGGCTGCGACTGATTCACAGCAACGACTCCGACCTGTTTATCGTTTTCAACGAGCGGCGGGTGAAGGAGGGGGGGATTTGGGAACTCCACGGCCGTGACAGCGCGGTCAAGGCGAACTACCGGATATTCCTCTAACCCTCCGTTCTTCTTTTCTCGCTTTCTCCCTCTATTTCGGGTCACACAATGTCCTTTTATCAGGACATATATCTAAGAGGCCGGATTGAGGGTTTGAGAGCTAATTAGTTGATATTAAAGGAGTAGTGCGTCCCCCTATTTGTGGCATGGTGCTTGCTCTCATCCATGTTGTGCGGACAACCAGCACGAGCGAAAGGAGTAGGAAGATGAGAAAGAATGTCAGGCTCACGGCACTATTCGTCGCCGCAGCAATGGTCTTCGCCATTTCCGGAGTAGCTCGCGCCGATGATCGTCATCAACGCCGCGGCATGAGCACCACCGAGAAGGTGATCACCGGAGTGGCTGTGGCTGCGGCTGTCGGGTTGACCGCCTATGCCCTCTCCAAGAGCCATGATCGCCGCTACAACAGGGGCCACAACTATGGACCTCGCCGCTATGTTGCGGTTAACTACGGATTCAGCCCCTACGCTTACAGCGGGCAATACCGCTCCCATTCCCGCGCGCCCCGCGGTTACTGGCACAACCAGCAGGGCTACCGCTTCTACCGCGTCCCCTACGCTTACAACAACCGCTATGATCGCGCTTTCAACGCCGGCTGGGAAAGAGGCTACTGGGCCGGCTACCTCCAGGGAGTGAACGACGCCCGCATGCGAGCAAACTACTACGACCGCTTCGACTATAACGATCGCGGGCTCTGGGGCTATCAGCGTGGGTTCGGAGCTTACAATAGCTATGAGCGGGGCTTCCATGGAGCTTTCAGCATCGGCTACAGGCATGCATTCAGAGGTAACCCCTACGGTCACGACGGCTTCGGTTTCGGCGTCAGCTTTAGCTACCACCGTTGAGGTGCCGTTTAGATAAATCCGATCCTCCTTAACACCCTACCTATCCTCCCTACCGCAAGCCCGGGGAATCGCCCCCCCGGGCTTTTTCCTGTGTGGGCAGGTTTATTGGGCGGAGTTGCTCACAGGGCGTGAAGACACCGCCGTGCGCTGGGAGCGCAGAGGGCTCCGAGGCTCAGGGGATCATAGTTGATGGGAATGAAAGAGCGAAAGGAAGGGCTAGTAATAGATCAGGCTAAATTCCACCTGGAAGCGGATGCGGACATTCACCGCTCTGCCTTTATAAATCGCGGGCTTGAATTTCCACTGTACGACCGCTTCCGTTGCTTTTTCGGCGAAACCGTATTTGGCCGGCGGGGCTTGGAGAACCTTGATATTGACTACGTCACCTCTCGTGTTGACTATCGCCTCGATCAGGACGAAGCCGTCGACGCGCGCCCGCCTGCCCTCGTCCGGGTAATCCGGCTCCACGCGGTAGATTAGCTGCGGCTCTGGAACATCGCCGGTGCCTGCGTTAAGGACGGGGCCGCCATAGCCGTCGCCGAAGCCGGTATCCATGTCGCCCACGCTGCCGCCGACTGAGAGATTGTTGAAATCCTGATCGATATCAAGCTCGGGATCGTCGTCGGGCGAAATCTTGACGTCCTTTATATCGGGATATAGCTGGGGGACCATTTCCTGCCTGACGACACGTTTGCGCTCTTTCTTTTGGGCCACGGCTCTGAGAGAGGCCGCACCGCCGCCCGGCACGTAGATTTCCTGCTCGAGCTGCTCAACGTCTAACCGTTTCGCGAAAGAGGGCCAAATTACGTAGAAAGAAATCAAAGAGATTATCAAGGTGAGAAGCAGGCTGAACTGTTGCGGGCGCTTATCCTCTCTGGGAGTTCCCTGGAAGAACCTTTCGGCGAGCTGGGCGGCTGCTTCATGGTCCGGTACCTCTCCGGGGCGCAAGGCGGAGTTCAACATCCTGTTCTTGCGTGTCTTGTTCCGCCGGGCTGCGCTGATCAGCCGTATTTTCGGCCCTGATTCGCCTTTGAGGTCACTTATCATCGTTTATGCTCTTCTGCACAGCTTCAATCTATCTCATGAAGGGTGACGATACTGTAACGTTAGCTACTCCCGAGCTGCCTTGTCCACCAGTGCCGCGAAAAAACCCGCACCGAAACCATTGTCGATATTTACAACGGCAACACCGCTGGCGCAGCTGTTTAGCATAGCGAGCAGGGCACTGAGGCCACCGAACGAAGCGCCGTAACCGCTGCTTGTGGGCACTGCTATCACGGGCGCACTCACAAGCCCTCCTACTACGCTTGGAAGTGCCCCTTCCATTCCCGCCACGACTATGACAACCCGCGCCCTGCCGAGTTCCTCCGCAAAGGTGAGCAGCCTGTGGAGGCCCGCCACGCCGACGTCATAGATCGTCTTCACCGTGCAGCCCAAGGACTTGGCCGTCAACGCCGCCTCCTCGGCTATGGGGATATCGGTCGTCCCCGCACTCACCACGACGATACCGGCATCCTCGTCGCCACCGTTATCTACTCGGGGATTAACTATGATTAATCCCGAACCGGGGTGGAATTCCGCTCTTGAGCCGATTCCGGCGGCAAGCAGCCCTTCGTAGGTCTCCCTGTTGCTCTTGGTGACGAGAATCGTAGGCTCTCGGTCATCCGCCGCTCCGGCTTCGACAAGCGCCTTCACGATACGTTCAACCTGCTTCGGGCTCTTGCCCAGGCCGAAAACGACTTCGGGGAATCCCGTGCGCAGTGCCCGATGGTGGTCCACCTTGGCGATACCGAGATCCTCGAAAGGCAGCCGCTGGAGCCGCCGGATGACCTCATCGATTTCGACCTCGCCCGAACGCAATTTCTCCAGTAATTCTCGCAGGCTTTTTGAATCCATCGTAATCGAATTCTCCAACTCGAAAGTCGTATCGATACTCGAGCGTTAGCAGATTATAGCTTAAAAACGTGTGACTCTGCGCAATGGATGTTGCACGGCCAACCATGGCGCTGCGCTCTTTTCCTTTGCTGGTATTTGTTTGAGTGAGAAATTACTGATTGGCGGCCGGGGGTAATTGTCCGCGTTTGGATGTGCGGCTCTGTTGGCTTTTCGCCACCTCGAGCACCAGGGATTGCGCATCGGGGGACAGCCGGAAGAACCCGCCCTCCTCCTTGAAGGGGAGTACATCGGGCGTCTCATCCTCGCTTCTCTTACGCTCGGCGGTCACTGTGTCACCCTTAACGTTCATTGTCTTCTATACCCTTACACCCATGTATATACTAGCGGAAAAACAGGAAAATGTCAATATTTTTTACAGTAAATACCGGATAAACATATACCCTATATAGGGCATAAAATGTAAGGCATATCAAGGGGTGGTGTATGGGCGGTCGTCTGCAGGTGGTTGAGGGCGGTTAACTTGTTCCTTCCCTGAGAACCTCGGATTCGTAAATCTGCATCAGTGCGTCGTATGGATTGCCGGGCAGTGAAAAGATCTTGCCGAAGGCCTCCTCGGTTGTTTTTCCCCCGCGTTTCAGATCCCGGATCTTTGTGTTGGTTTCCGGTCCGGCACCGGAGAGGAGCAGAGCCTCGGCGACCATGTGAGCGAACGCCCGCTGCTGCAGCACGGGCACGGCCTGCCCCACAATTTCTATCTTCCAGCCGGAAGCGTGGAAGCGAGCCACCACCGAGGGAATGCCGACGAGTCGCTTGCGCCGGCACCTGAATCGCAGCGTATCGCCGAAGTGCATTCTTACCGTCTCTTCAAAAGGGATCGGCCTCGGCGCGTGGCAGATAATATCGAGATCGCTGCCGGGCAGGTCGCAGTCGATAGGCACCGTCCCGCAGAGCACGGGGGTATATTCTTCGAGCAGATCGAAGATGCCCAGTTTTAAAAGAGTACTCGCCGCTGACTGCTGGCCGGCGGTTCCGCCCAGCAGTCTCGAAATGTCGAACCAGTTGATCTCGCGGATTTTTTTCACGCACTCATTGTCAGTAGCGGAAGCCGGGATGTCTATAGAGGGGGGGTACAGACCCGTATTTGTAGATCGTAGCTGCCTGTGCTGTGAATCAGCGACTTCGTCAGCGGCGCTTGATCCTGTTGGCGTGTGTCAGCACTCGCAGCGCGGCTTTGAGGAAGTTCGATTCAGCCGTGATCGAAGATTCCGCACCCACTTCGTCATGGGCCGGGCGGTTAGGATCCTGGCTCAGCACGGCTGCGACGTTCACGCTGGAGAGGCTGGCGTCGAAAGCCTTGTTGATCACGGCGATGAAATGGTTGGCCACAAGGGCGTGCCCCGTGTTCGAGGGGTGGATACCGTCGAGGCTGAAGATCCCCTCGCGCCACTCGGCCGTCAAATGCCTGTTGCCAACCGCGACCCCATTGGCGTCCCATTGCTGGGACATGGAGTACGCGTCGACGATGGGGACGCCGTATTTCTTGCAGAGGTTTTCGATCTCGGAGTTGAACTGCTGAACGGTGTTCCTGATCTGGGCCACCTCGCCGGGATCGAGATATTCGTCGGGTGAGGGGCTCGTATCGAACAGCTTGGTAATCGGTAGAAGCACGTTTGCGGGGACGCCCCATAATACCTGAAAGTCGGTCGGCTTGCGGAGCAGGGCGATTGCCGTGACGTCGGGGAGGTTGGCTGCGACAGCACTTGCCCCCAGATCGCGGATTTCCTTGAGGATATTCTCGTAATCGCGCTTGAAGTCGTCGAGCGAGGTGTGGCTGCCGGGATTGGTCTTGACCGCCATGTCGAGGATGTCGTTCGAGCCGATCCAGAGCAGGACGAAGGTCGGTTTGCGGCGCTTCAGCTCTCCTACCATCGAACGCTGCCCGCCCAGCACAAGGGCGTAGGGATCAAGGGTACTTCCGAGACTGGCCACATTAAGCGAAGTCCACACCGTGGCGCCCGGTACTGAGAGGTTGTCGGGATCCTGCCCGGGATTCTTGCGGTAGCCGACCGGACCGTTGGGGTCGGGAATGATCAACTGGCCGTTCTCGATGCGGTAGCGCGGCGGCAGTCCGGGTTCGGTGATAAGCGGAAGAGTGAATTTCGCGCCCGCCTTATCGGCGATCTGCGAGCCGAAGTTCCAGACCTGGTATGTTTCGACGAGCGAGCCGTCCTGGAAACCCGCCATGATGCTGTCGCCGTATCCGGCGAGTCGGCTGAAATCTGCGCTTCTCGATTTTACGCGCAGTGTCACACTGGCCCCGTTTCCGCGCACGATAAACTTGATTTTGTTTTTGCCTCCCAGCAAGACTGGGAATTGAGCTGATGCGACCTTGTTGTTGAGGTCTTTGCGCTTGTTGAGCCTGGTGCCGTTGAGCACAACGATAACCGCCCTGGCACGGCTGCCACCCGATGCGCCGTTGGTTACTTCGACCCATGCGGCACGCCCGGCGACGGCGCTAAAATTAGCCTTGACCGTTTTCCTGGCTCCGCTGACCTGGATGTTCTGCGGCCCGAAGTAATCATCCGCCGCGGCCAGGCCTGCGAATAACAGCAAGCTTGCGACTGCGCCCAATATTCTTTTTGATACATCCATGTTTTATCCCCGTGAGCGGACAAGTGCGATTACAGTATAAAGACAGCAGTGAAGTAACGATGTGACTTGCTGCACATTCTACTGAACATTCGGATCATGGCCGTCTTGACTAGCCGGACCAAGCTGGCCTAAACTACCCGTCTGGACCACGGCAAATCTCAAGCTTGCTTCAGGCCGTATGTGCGGTCTGCACGAGTTTCAATTATTGCTAAGAGGGGAACTTATGGGCACGCCTAAAGACAGGGCCAAAGCGGTTGAAAACGCCCTGTTGCAAATCGAGCGGCAGTTCGGCAAAGGGTCAATCATGCGCCTCGGCTCGAAGGACGCGTTGGCGATTGATGCGATCTCCACCGGCTGCCTCAGTCTCGACGCCGCGCTCGGTGTCGGGGGCGTGCCTCGGGGAAGGGTTACCGAGATTTTCGGCCCGGAAGCGAGCGGCAAAACAACCCTGGCGCTGCACGTTGTCGCCGAAGCGCAGAAGGCCGGCGGTATGGCGGCCTTCATCGATGCGGAACACGCGCTTGATCCTGTCTACGCGGGCAACCTCGGCGTGGACGTCGACAACCTGCTGATATCCCAACCCGACAGCGGGGAGCAGGGGCTCGACATCACCGAGGTGCTGATTCGCAGCGGCGCGCTCGACGTTGTGGTGATCGACAGCGTGGCGGCCCTCGTTCCCAGGGCGGAGTTGGAGGGCGACATGGGCGACGCCTATATCGGCCTGCAGGCGCGACTGATGAGCCAGGCGTTGCGCAAGCTCGCCGGCGTTGTCAGCAAGACGCGCACCTCCGTGTTGTTCCTCAATCAGCTCAGGATGAAGATCGGTGTGATGTTCGGCAACCCGGAGACGACCACCGGCGGCAAAGCGCTCAAGTTCTATTCGACAGTCAGGATCGACATCCGCCGGATCGCGGCGATCAAGGACGGTGACGAGGTCAAGGGCAACCGCACGCGTGTACGAATCGTCAAGAACAAGGTGGCACCGCCCTTCCGCTCCGTCGAGTTCGATATCATGTACGGAGTGGGAATCAGCCGCATCGGCGACCTCCTCGATCTCGGCATAGTGCACCAGCTGGTGCAGAAGAGCGGAGCTTGGTACAGCATGGGGGATGAGAAAATCGGCCAGGGCCGGGAGAACGCCAAGCTGTTCCTGGAGGATCATCCCGACCTTCTCCTCGATCTGGAGAAGAACCTGCGAAAGGAGCTCGGCCTTCGCGAGAAGCCCATCGCGGCTCCATCCGCCGGGGGGGAGGAATAACCTGCCTTTTCCCTCAGAAGGGGCTGCAGAGTAAACACGGGCACAGAAAGAATATCTTCAATCCTACAATATCCATTCAGAATTGCGTTATATTAGCCGTCCCGAAAAGAGATAGAAGGAGAAAAATAAGTGCCGCAAGAGAATAAGCGGGAAATCAGCCTGCCAATGGCTCTCGTCCCCGTGTTTTTCCTTATTGCCGCGTTGTCCACCTACATTCTCGTGCTGAAGCTCGAGGATCTGCCGGTGATCCCGATCATCATAGGTATCGTCGTGGCCGCGGTGGTGGCGGCGTTGCACGGCTTTTCCTGGAATTTCCTCGAGAAGAGCATGATCCACGGCATCACGCTGGCGATGAACGCCGTGTTGATCCTGATGTCGATCGGCTCATTGATCGGCACCTGGATGCTGGGCGGCGTGGTGCCCTCGATGATCTACTATGGTTTGCAGCTGCTTTCGCCGAGCATTTTTCTGGTGGCGGCACTTCTGATCTGCTCGATTGTCTCGCTGGGAACCGGTTCTTCCTGGTCGACCGCAGGTACTGTCGGCGTGGCCCTGATCGCCATCGGCGGCGGCCTTGGCATCCCGCTACCGATGGTCGCAGGGGCGGTGATCTCCGGGGCCTATTTTGGCGACAAGATGTCTCCACTCTCCGACACAACCAACCTGGCCCCCGCAGTGGCGGGCACCGACCTGTTCACGCACATCGGGCATATGGTCTACACCACCGCCCCGGGTTACATCATCGCGCTGGTCCTCTACGGCCTGCTTGGCCTGCAGTTCTCCGGCGAACACATCGACACGGCCAGCCTGCAGAACATCTTCGGCGTTCTCGAGGGCAATTTCGCGATCAACCCGATCCTCCTGCTGGCGCCCGTAGTAGTCATCGCGATGGTTGTGCTGAAGATCCCCGCGCTGCCGGCGATCATCACAGGCTCGGCCCTGGGCGGCGTTTTTGCGATGGTCTTCCAGTCGCGCAGCCTGGCCGAGGTGATCAACGCCGCCTATGACTATTCCAAGTTCTTCTCGATCGATACCGGCTCCGAACAGCTCGATTCGCTGCTGAACAACGGCGGCATCGTCGGCATGATGGAGACGATCGCGCTGATCATTTGCGCGTTATCATTCGGCGGCATCATGGAACGCACCGGGATGCTCAAGACGATGGCTGCCGCTCTGCTGAAGCGCGCCAAGAGCACCGGTTCGCTGGTCGCCACGACGATCTTCAGCTGCATCGCGATGAACATCGTCGCCGCGGAGCAGTACATGGCGATAGTCATCCCCGGGCGGATGTATAAGGAGGCCTACGACGAGCGCGGCCTGCACCCGAAGAACCTCTCCCGGGCGTTGGAGGACTCGGCGACGTTGACGTCGCCGCTGATTCCCTGGAACACCTGCGGCGCGTTCATGGCCGCCACGCTCGGCGTGAGCCCGTTGCTCTACCTCCCATGGGCGTTCGTCAACCTCTCCAACCCGATCATTTCGATCATCTACGGTTATACTGGGTTCACCATGGACAAGGTTGAAGAGGTTGCCGGCAGCGCCGACACCGAGGAGAGCGACGACGGTCCGCCGGCCGCTTGATCGAGCTTGCCGGGCACAAGCAGCCGCTTCCGCGCTTGACCTCTCAGCCGGCGCTTCATATCATGTTTGGTTAAAGCCCGGCTTTTCAAGCCGTTAAGGGATTTTTCGGTGTCGTTCAGCGATATTTTTTATCTGATCATCATTCCCCTGCTGACGGCCGTTGTAATCGGCTACGCCGTGAACCTTTATGCGCGCATGCGCGAGCGCACCCGCGCAAGGGCATATCAGGACAGGATTGCAGTGCTCGACCGCGCGCTTGCCGAGCTGCGGGACGAGGTGGAGCGGATGCGGAACATCTCCGATGCCCGCTCGGTAATGCTGCAGCACTGGCAGACAGAGCATGTCGAGCCGTTGGTGGCCCTGCGCGAGAGCCTGGGTCTGGGCACGGAGATAGGGATCAGTGACAAGGCTACGGGAATCCCCGCGCAGGTGGCCAAAAAATTCGGCGAGCTTCAGGAAAAGATATCGCAGTTCCGTTTAGCGGGAGTGCCGGTCCTTCCCGAGATAGCGCTCAATCTCGGCATGCTCCATTTCAACGCGCGGCAGTGGGATGAGGCGATATCCCTGTTCGAAGAGGTGGTCGAGAGCGATGCCACCAACAGAGACGCCCGCCTCAACCTGGGTAATCTTTACCTGCGGCAGCGGCGCTTCGAGGACGCACGTGCGCAGTTTCAGGCACTCATCGAGCTGTCGGGCAGCATTTTCGAGGGCTACCTCGGGCTAGGGCTCTCGCTTGTTGAGCTGAATCGGCTTGACGAGGCGATCGAGGCGCTGAGCACATCGATTCGCTTGCGCCCCGAACACGCGCGCAGCTACTGTGAGCTGGGAAGAGCTTACATCGCCGCCGGGGAGATGGAACGGGCGCTCGAGAGCGCTCAGGTCGCCCTCAGGCTCGAGCCGAAAATGGTCGACGGGCAGTTGCTGTTGCAGGAGATCCTGATCAGGTCGGGCAACTTCGACGAGGCTGTCGCCGCCTGTAACAGGGCGTTGAGGGTGGGCGACTCGTCCCGAGTGTATTACAACCTCGCAGTCGCCCAAACGATGAAAGGCGATTACGAGGAAGCACTCGAAGCGCTGCGCCAAGCGTTCGCCATCGACGACGACATCCGCTTCACCGCTAAGGACGACCCGGCCCTGGTGCCTCTGCGCGACTCCCGCCGCTTCGTAGACTTGATCGAGGGCAAGCCGGGATTATTCTAAGCGCTTATCCGCGCGATATACGTCAATATGGATAAGGCAGGAAATTATGTTTCAAGCGGGTAGTATAGATCGGCTGAATCAATACGGGCGGGAGAAACTTACAGTGGAGCCTAGCGCTCCAACTCTCTCTCGGGCCTGAGCCCGAAGGCGATCAGCTCACCGTCGCGCCACATTTCTGCTTTGTCGTACTCAAGATCTTCGATTTTCACTTCAGCAATGGGACTGTCTGAAGCCGTGACCATACCGGTGGCATCTCTCAGCGTAAGCGCTGTCAACAGCTCATGGGCTTTGATTCTGTCATGGCAGGACACTTCAGCAGTTTTTTCACCGTGAAGATAAGTGAGAATCTTATATCCGTCTTCTTCCATCATAGCTGACTCCAGTTACCCCTCGCATAGTTTGCCGGGCCGACACCCTATCGGTCATAGAATTATCCGGGCACGGCTGAAGGGCACTATACGAAGAATATACCCGGAGAGTGGAAAGTCAATTGTGAGTTGCGTCACCGGCACCGGATATGGATATCCATGGAGATATATCCACAACCTGTGGTATGTTATCAGGTATTACCGTCGGCATAGTCACACAGGCCCTCCAGAAGCACAAAGCGACCCAGGGGCACGACCTCGCAGGGGAATGAGTGCATGGCGAGGGGGTTGTCGCAAAGTCCGCCGGAGAGCAACAGCTTTTCGGGCCGCCCGCAGAAGTTATAGACGGACAGGGCTGCGCCGCGCACAAATCCGGCGATCGCCTCCGCCGGGCTCTTGCCGTTGATGATCTCGTCGAACATTGTGCTCATGCCGAAGACGCCGCAGGTGATCGGTGCGCCGTTGAGCACCGGTTCGACTGCGGCAAAGTCAACTCCGTAATAGCGGCCAAGCATCTCGATGGTGAAGCCGGAGAGGGCGCCGCAACTGGAGTTCCAGTCGCAACCGTCGTAGCGGCGGCCTTGTATGCGGACGAACTTGGTGTCGCGCCCGCCGATGTCGACGACAACAAAATCCTCCTCTCCGGTTTTTCGCAGAGCTCCGCGCGCCAGTGCCACCAGCTCGTTGATCACACGGTCGCTACGGCGGCCGACGTTGTGACCGCAGGCGATGTCGGCGTGGAAATCGGGCGCCAGGTCCTTGGCCGGCACGATCATCTTGTTTCCCCGGCGGGTGTCGAAGATCTTGGCGTAGGAGGTGCCGCTGTCGAGCAGAATCATCGCCGGATACCTCCCAGCTCGAGAAATGCCTCGACCTTTGCCGCCGCGCTGCGGGTCATCACTTCGTCGACCTCGACATAAAGACCGTTGTGCACGCTTGCCAGCGTGCGGGCGAGTGCGTTCTTGGCGCAGAAGGCCTGGGCGAAGAACACCGTCGGCAGTCCCGGCTCGACGTATGTCTCGATATCGAGGTCGGCGGGGGTGCCGTTCTCCATGCATCGAGTCCAGCCGAAGATGTGCGTCGCGTCGGGGAAGAGGTCGAGGATGGAGTAATCGTGCGGCGGCACGCCCCAGAAGCCGGCTACCGGCTCACACGGCTCCACGCGAGACATCTCTTCAGAAGTCAGGTCGTCGGCCACGCTTTTGATGATCAGGTCCATTTTATCGCGTAGCGGCAGGCCGGAGGTGCAAACCTGGTAACCGCGCGGCTCAGTGCCTGAGCGCCTGACGGCGATGATCTCCGCGCCGATCTCTTCCCCGAGCTTTTCGAAGATGTAGCGCGCGCCGTCGCACTTGCCCTCGCCGACGGCGGCGATGATGATATCGAGATCGAGCGCCAGTGCATTGGAGGCCACGGTTCTCAGCGTGGCGCAGTAGACACGCGGTACGAACCGCTCGGCAACCTCCTTGCGCACGTCGGAACGCGGCATGTCCAGATCGAAAATCTCGTTGCCCGGCTGACGGTGTTTGTCGATCATGTCGCGCGGCGGCACGCCGACAATGCCGATTCTCTTACCCATCGTTATCTCCGTTGAGGGATTATAACCGATGAAGAAGTGATGAAAACCACAGCACAAATTTCACGTCGATGGACGCAGCAGACACGAGATAATTTCCATGCCCTCCTGTTGCTCCTTCCACGCGACTTTCATAAGCCCTACAATAGGAGAACAAAACTTGAAGCGGTGATTTAGCGGTTTTTATCTTCGCCGAAGCCCGGTGTGTGATCACAGGAGGGTGAAATGATTTTACCGGAATACGTTACCGTCGATGAAGTCAGGAGGGTGTGTAAAGAGCTGGAGATCTGTGACTGGACGGTGATAACGGAAGCTGATGTCACAATTGAGGACGCCGCGGTAATCCTTTCGGAAGTCAATACAAGCGGGATGGACATCGACGTCGAGGATTTCCGGCAGGGCCTTGCGGTGGAGTTGGAGCACGGTATTCGTTATGTAGACGCGGACGTGACCAATAATCATCCGATATTAACAGGCAAAATCGTGTTAGCGCATTTGAGGGAGACCTTGGATTATTACCAGCGCCTCGATGTCGCCGAGGTCGAGGGGGACTTGATGAAGGCGGTCCTTGCCGGGGATCTTGAAAAAATCAAAAACAAGTATAAGAAGCTGATTGAGGTAAAGGGTGTGCTCCACCGGGTGGTTTCAGAACAGTTTCAATAGGTTTGCGGGCCGCCCGCTCGTTTATTGTCCTGCGGGTATAAAGAACGGCGTGTCGGCGGCAGCGGAGCTGTTTGTGACCAGGTCGGTGAGCCGCAGGCGCAGGCGGTGGTGACCGGGTTGCAGGCCAAGCGAGACCAGATCGAGGCGAAAGAGGATGCCGATGGAGCCGTCGTCGAGCTCGAGGCGGTCGACCAGCTCGACGGTCGTGATCAGTGTCGAGTGTTCCTGCTCATCGACGGCGGCGAAGCTGAGGTCGACGCGCGGCTCGCCGCTGCTTCCGTCACGACCGAGGCCGTAGATTCGAACGAATACCAACTGCCTCTCGCCCGGTATTACACGCGGCTCGATCTGTGGCACGAATTCGCGTCCGCGCCACTTGTAGGGATACTCGACGGGCATGCCGTCGCGGCGCCCGGTCGGTTCCCGGCGCGCCTGATCGAAGATCTTCACGCCGCGATCGAAGGTGTCGGTGAACACCGGACCGGTGAGGCGTAGTTCGCCCTTGTTGAAGTCGGGCACGTCGACGACGCGGATGTCGGAGCTGATCAGGCCGAGCTCGCTGTCGCGCACGAGGCACTTGACCTTCCAGCACCCCGGCGAGGCCAGCAGCAGGCCGTAATATTTCGCGCCCTCGCGCAGGAGCCGCTCCAGCGTCTCGGGTGCGGCGAAGCCGACGGTGTTGAAGAAGAAGTCGCGCGGGCGGTTGGCGGCGTCGAGCAGGTAGCCGTAGAACTCCAGGCGGATCTCCTTGTTCCCACGCTTGTCGGCGTGGCGGGCGAGCGCTTCACCGGAGATCTCGATCAGCACGGGCAGGCGGGCGACTTTGTCGTCGCCGGGGAAGGAGCGGGTGTCGATGCGGAAGGGGATTCGTCGGCTGAGGATGTCTTTGCTGATGTATTCGCCGAGCTGGACCTGTTTTTCCTCGGGGGTGAATTCGCTGTAGAGTTTCTCGAAGGTGTAGCCGCGCTGGTGGTCGACGCGCAGGCCGGGGCGCTTGACGCGGACGGAGATCTGGCGGAATTCGCCGGGCTTTCCAGGGCGGGAAGGCTCGAAGAGGAGGACATAGCCGGCTGCGGTGCTCCGTGAGATGTCGGCGAGGACAGCCTCGAGATCGTTGAGATTTTTGTAGAGCACGCCGTTGGTGTCGTCGGCGAAGCGGAAGAGGGCGTAGTCGCCTCGTCCTGCTTGGGACTTTATGTCGACTTGATTGGAAATTTGGTTCACCGCCACCTCATTCATTCTATCTGCTCGGGCGAAGGCGAAATTGGCGAGGCGCGAAGTGCTGACGACATAAAAAACAGTGTTATTGACGTAAAAGCGCTTAAGCATTTGCTCGAATTTCTTCAGGTTCATCGAGGAAAACTCGTCACCCCTTGGTGTGTAGAACATGCTACTCCGCGAGGGTGCCTCATGAATGTTTCCCACTACCGTTTCTTCATCGAAGCCGTCGGAGAAAAACACGATATTCTTGCGCCCGTGCAACTGTTCAAGCGATTCTGCCAGCAGGTTCAGAACGCCGATATATTTGATGACGTTGGTCGTGTATCTGTTCTTGTCGACAGCTTTCATCAATTCCAGAAGTTCAGGTTGAATGCTCTGCTCGAAGCCCTCGAAGGAGAAACCCGCGGGATCCATGTAGGTGAAGCCTTTACCTCTGGTGAGCTTGCCGAGGGCGGCGATAATTCTGTCGCGATCGGATGTGAAGGGGCACAGCATTTCGATGCCCTGCGGGCCGGCGACCGTTATGACGGCCGCCAGGTCGCTCGCGAAGATATGTTTGTCGATGAAGTCGAGCGCAGCGTCGCGAGCGGCGATGAGGCCGTTCGAATTTGTGAAGTTGAGGTCGAAGAGAAGCAGGAAGTGGCGCCTCGCTTCCGGCGGGACGATGTCATAAGCCTCAGCGGGTGTGCTTGCGTGATCGATGAACTCGACAGCGTCGAGGCGGCAGGTCCTGCGTC
>CBFCZO010000012.1:0-54399 GCA_965602675.1 uncultured bacterium
TATTGACAAGTCGCTGGTTTGAGACATATATTTTCTATATGATTTATAGATACATTTACTATGCTTCATTGGTGGCATTGCTGTTGTCTCTTGCTAGCGTTGCGTATCTTTCTATTCATGATATGCTTGATGGAACAATTGAAACTAGAATCAACCTCGTCGATCGTGTTTGTAACTCCTCAGTAATTATGAATAAGATCATGGAAAAGGTCAATGTGATCAATCCGGGAGGGTACTCCTTGCTGATGTTTTATTCAAGAATATGTCGAAGCTGCGATAGCTATGACGCACTTCAACAGATCTCTTTGAATCCACCCAGTGGTCTTATTCCCATTCTTGTTCTGCACCCCTCTTTTGGGCTTCATGATTTGGAAAACATTAGGACTAATTTATGTTTAAACCTTGTTTCTGTAATAGGTCCTGATGATATGTTAAGTGCTTGGAAATCTTTCCCTTCTTCAGATTCAAAAGGTAAATTCGGTAATTTTTGGATTGTTGTTTCTGATAAAGGCTCTGTGCTGGAGAAGATATCTCTGGATCCAAGCTATGATGAGATTGAAATGCTTAAGGAATCCCTTGAAAGACTAATTAATAGTTCTTCTAACACAGGAGTTAGTTTATGAAAGAGCGTTACTTAAGACTAACATCTAGAATGATTTCGCTTGTGTTATTAACTTGGTTGGTTTATTTTCTCGCAATGCCAATTAGCACGATGGCATTAGAACATTTTACTTGCTATGATCCTGAAGACCCTGATTGTCAGACAGCAATGTACGGTCGTTGCGTAGGCGAGTATGCGGATATATGGATGTGTTATCAGGTTCGTTGTTATGATAGATTTGATCGGTTAATTAGCATTGACTTCTGCGAGATATTTCCACGAAAGTAGTAGCAGCCTAGTATTGCATTGTTGAGATTGTAATGACATGAAGAAAAAGGCGTGTGTAGTATTGTGTGGAATTACTGCGCTCTGCGCTATTCTTTTTTTTTCAAATATATTTAATCAAAAGGAAACGCACGCAGATGACATTAATGGAAGCTTTAAGCAATGGGATGCCATTAGGAAAAGCACCCCGTTGCTGTTAAATGATGATTTGAATAATGTTGTTGAGCTATCGCCAACAGCCTTGCTGAAATTTAACCAAAATGGCATGTTTAGATATGTTGAATCATTAAAAGACGGGACATTTGTTGTATTAGATACCTCAGCGCAAGAAATATGGCACCTAGATATTGACGGTAAAATCATCAATAAACGGAATGGATTTATTAATCCCCAAGAAGTAAGCTCGGATATGGAAGGCAATATATATGTGACAGACGGCGCAAAAGGAGAAGTAATTAATTTAGATGAAAACGGAATATTTGTTGCAAAATTTAAGGATTTTGATGGAATATCGAATATAAGGGCGTGTAATGGAGGCGAGATATACGCGTTAGTAATGAACAAAGAAATCAATAATAAATATAAATTAGGGATCATACGTAAATATAGCAGGATGGGCAAGCTGTTGTTAAGTTGTGGAGAAATAGTAAATTCGGAATTTCCGGAAATATGCAAGAGTGAGTTTATTGCGCCTTTGGTTGGATGGGGCAGTATAATTTTAGTTAGCCGCCAATTCCCGGTAATGCAAATATATTCATTAGATGGTGAATTGCGTAGTGAGATACAAATAATTGAACCGAGATTTTCTAAGAGAGTAATTGCTAATAACGCCATAAATATAAATGGCAAAATGATGGGAGCTCCGATATTTAAGGAGGCGAAGTGGCTTGGGAATAATATATTATTGTTGATGTGTGTTGATCAGCCAGGGATTGGATTAATTGAGGTGACTAGAAGTGGAATTATTCAAAGAGAGTATATATACAAACCGCAGGAAAACGGCAGATATGAATGTATAGATTTCGATATAATAATAAATAAAAATAAGAGATATTTGATAGGTATTATAAGGGGCGAATCAAATGGTATCATAAGGTGCGAGATATGAAGAGGGAGATATGTTGGTCTGGAATAAAAGCAACAATTGAAATGACAATAATAATATGCACAATGAGCTCAGTAGAATGCAACATGTTAAGAGCGCAAGAGAGAAGAGATGAAACTACTTACAGAACGGGAGCGCTATTAGTAGCTGTTATGGTCAATGTATTTGACAAAGATGACAACCCTGTGAGAGGAATAAAGACTGATGCTTTCAAGGTCTTCGAAAAAGGCAGGCGAGTTGAGGTCAAGGAAGTAGAATTCATAGACTTCCGCAAGCAGGAATATGGAGGCGAAGCAGCCGCCTTTCCCGAGAGCTGCCGACAATTTCTATTACTATTTGACCTGAGCTTCACAGACAGCGCAGGCTTCCTCGCAGCCAAGAGGGCGGCCCTAAAATTCGTGGAAGAGGACACGGCTCCGGAAGACCTGATCGCCGTGGCCACCGTCGCCGGGCGCGCAGGAATCGACCTGGCGGCACCCTTCTCGACCGACCGCGCGCGGGCGCGCGAGGCGATCGACCGCATCGGCCTGCGCAACGTGATCCGCTACCGCGACAGCGCCGGCTTCGTCTTCGAGGACCTCCTACAGGAGGTATACAACCAACCCGAGAAGCCGGATTCGACCTTGTTGGATAGTCAAGCGGGGCAGACCATGAAGGATGTCGGCGATGCCTCCGCTATTGAGCAACTGAGGCTTACTCTAGAGGCCTCCAAACGGGCAGACCATGCGCGCTACGAGGAGGACGTGTCCAACTACCTCAACGTGATGAAGGCGCTCGCCGAGGGGCTGGGCAACCTGCGCGGGCGCAAGGATGTCCTCTTCTTCTCCGAGGGCTTCGACCAGAAGGCCATCGCGGGCAACATGGCTGATGGTGAAGTAAAGAGTTTTAGTGTATTGAGTGGCGTTGGCACAATGGGTTCAACCACGCTGAGAGGAAAATTCTATGAGTTGCTAGAACTCTTCCGTCATTCAGGAGTCGTCATATTCCCGATCGATACGCGCCGCCTCGCCCACGTCTCAAGTACATTTACCGGAAGCGAAGCCCAGGGGCGCTACCGCCACCAGTATACCCTTTACCAGTTCGCAGACGAGACAAACGGCAAGCTCTACTCCAACCTCAACGACCTCAACGGCGTCCTGCGCGACATCGACACACGCACCGGCTGCGGCTACCTGGTGATCTTCGAACCCGCCGAGCGCCCCAAGCCGGGCGAGTACCGCCCGCTCACCATCAAGGTCGACAGGCCCGGCGTCCGCGTGCAGCACCAGAAGGGTTACAGCGCCGAGCGGGACTACCGTGATCTTTCGCCCGAGCAGAAGCGCATCCAGCTTGCCGAGTTCATCGTCAAGGACATCTCCAGCCTCAGGATACCCTTCGACTTCGCCGCCGACGTCTTCCCCCACGACTCCGAGAATGCGCTCATCCCCGTGTTGATCGAAGTCGAGGGTGGCGCGCGGCTGGTCGACGACGAGCGCAGGCGCGATCCGGAGATCCGTCTCGAAGTCTACGGCTACCTGCTCGACGAGATGAACCGGCCGATGGACCAGTTCGAGAGCCACATGACCTTCGGCACCGAGGAGGCCCGCTCGAAGCTGCGGGAGGGCGGGATCAATTACTACGGCTGCTTCCTCGCGCGGCCCGGCGCCTACCGCCTCAAGTGCATCGTGCGCGACGGTGAGCTGGGCGAGATCAGCTCGCTCGTGCGCCCGCTCGAGGTACCCGACTTCACAAAGGCCGGCTTGCTCATGCGCGGACCTTACTTCATCGCCCGCTCCGATGCCGTCGGAATCCGGGCGGTGCGCGCTGTCACCAAAAAGACGCAGGGGATGTTCCGGGGAACCCCCGTCGATTACCCGTTCACCGTCGGCGGGCGCGAGCTCATACCGGCCGTCGCGCCCGCGATCGATAGCTCAGCGCCGTCTTACCTGCTGGCGCGCCTCTACGGCCTCGGGCGCGATCCAGAGAACCGTCTTCCGCGGATTCATCTCAAGCTGGAAGTCTCGGCGCAGGACGGCTCGCGCCATACAGTCACCGCCTGCGAACTGGTCGATCGAAGCGACGACGGCGAGTCCATTACGATACTGTTGGGATTGCGGCAGGGCGCACTCGCGTTTCCTCCGGGCGATTACACGCTGCACCTGATGATCTCGGATCCAGTCGCGGGCGCCGAGGTCTCGGGCGACGCCACCTTCAGCATCCCCACGCCGCAGCAAGATTGAGCAGCCGCGCTCGGCGAAAATTCTACCGGTTTGTGTAGGGGGGGGCTGAACTTGTCCGCCGCGGCGGATTACGCCCCCCGGTCCCGCCCCTGGCGGGACTAGGCGAGCCCTTAATGACAACAGGAGCGCGGACATTCCTGTCCGCGTGTTGCGAAGAGGAGGCGACAGTTTCGGGGGCAAGAATGTCCCCGTTCCTGCTATTTTGTCTTTCTTTCTCTTCCTCTGTGCCCTCTGTGGTTCAATCCCCTTCTTCTATCCTCTGCGCTCTCTACGAACCTTGTCCGCCTCGGCCGGATCTGCGGTTAAAACTCTTCAGAAGATCTTCATCTCCCTGCAGAAGTCCGTCAGCTCGTCGCGGAAGTCGGGGTGGGCGATGTTGATCAGCGCTTCGGCGCGCTGGCGCACGTTTTTGCCGTGCAAATAGGCCGCCCCGTGCTCGGTGACGACGTAGTGGACATCGCCGCGGCTGGTGACAACGCCGGCGCCGCGGTCGAGCAGCGGCACGATGCGGCTGATTTTTCCGCTCTTGGCGGTCGACGGCAGGGCGATGATCGGTTTGCCGCCCTTGCTGCGCCCCGCGCCGCGGATGAAGTCGACCTGCCCGCCGATGCCGCTGTAGAACTCGTAGCCGATCGAGTCGGCGCATACCTGGCCGGTGAGGTCGACCTGGATCGCGCTGTTGATAGCAACGAATCTCTCGTTCTCGGCGATGATGAAAGGATCGTTGACGTAGTCGGTGGGGTGGAATTCGAAGATCGGGTTGTTGTCGACGAAGTCGTAGAGCTTGCCGCCTTCGGTGCCGAAGAAGAAGCTTGAGACCACCTTGCCCGGGTGCAGCGTTTTGCGTTCGCCGGTGAGAATGCCGTTCTGGATCAGGGGGATGATGCCGTCGCTGAACATCTCGGTGTGCACGCCGAGGTCGTTCTTGCCCTCGAGGTATAGCAGCACGGCGTCGGGGATGCCGCCGATGCCCATCTGCAGCGTCGAGCCATCCTCGATCAGCGGCGCGATGTTGGCCGCGATCCGCTTGTGCATCTCTTCAACCGGCCGCTGCGGCAGCTGGATGACCGGTTCATCGACCTCGACAATGTGTTCGAGCTTGCGCACGTGGATGAAGCTGTCGCCCAGTGCGCGCGGCATGTTGGGATTGATTTGAGCGATGCGATATGTGGCGTGCTGGGCGGCGGCTTTAGTGCAGTCTACGCCGCAGCCGAAAGAGCAGAAGCCGTGTTCGTCGGGCGGGGAGAGGTGCAGCAGCGCGACGTCGATCTCCATTTCGCCGCGGTGGAAGAGGCCCGGCACTTCGCCGAGAAAGACGGGTATGAAGTCGGCCCGGCCGTCGTTGACGGCGTCGCGCACGTTGGAGCCGATGAAGAAGTTGTTGGCGCGGAAATGGCCCTCCATCTCCGGCTTTGCATAATCGGCGGGGCCGAAGTGCAGCAGGTGGACGATCTCGACGTTCTCCAGCTCCGGCCCGCGTTGGGTCATCGCCTCCACCAGGCGCAGCGGCGTGGCCGTGCCGGGGTGGATCCATACACGGTTGCCACTCTTTATAACCTTTACCGCTTCCTCAGGCGTCGTTATACGCTTGCGGTAATCCAGTGGGCTCATCACTACTCCTTGTCATTATTGATAAGCTCCGAGAGGGGCGTGTAATCCAGCCCGAAGAGCTCTGCGATTTCAGAGTTACAGCAATTGCCGCGATAGATGAAAACAGCCCGCGCCAGCGGGGGCTGCTTGAGCAGGGAGGCATCCAGGCCCTCGTCGGCGATGTCGAGCACATAAGGCAGGGATGCGTTGGCCAGCACGCGGCTGCCTGTGCGCGGGACCGCCGCCGTCATGTTGGGTACGCAATAGTGCACAACGCCCTCCTCGTGGAAGGTGGGATTGGCGATCGTGGTAGGCCGGCTGGTCTCGACCGAGCCGCCCTGGTCGATCGCTGTGTCGACGATCACCGCGCCGGCTTTCATCCCGCGAACCATCTTGCGGCTGACGATCATCGGCGCCCTGCCGCCGTGGCGCACGCCGACGGCCATGATCAGCACGTCGGCGTATCCGAGCGCGGTCTCGACGTGGCCGGGCGTGGCAGTCGCGGTCACTATCGGGCAGTGGATGTGTCGCAGAGCGCGGCGCAGCTGGCTGACATTGATATCGAGCAATGTGACCCTTGCGCCGAGGCCCAGGGCCGCCTCTGCCGCGCTGCATCCGAGGTTACCTGCCCCGATGATCACCACTTCCGCCGGCGGAACGCCCGGCGCTCCCCCGAGCATGATGCCGCGGCCGCCGCACTGCACTTCCAGGCAGCGGGCGGCTACCTGCAGGCACATATGCCCGGCAATCTCACTGAAGCTGCGTACTATTGGGAGAGAGCCGTCGTCGTCCTCGATGATCTCATAGCCGATCGCGGTTATCCCCTTCTCCACCAGAGCACGCACGTGTTCCTCCCGGGCTGCGGCGAGGTGCAGAAAGCTGAAGAGGATCTGCTCCTCGGCTAGCATGTCGAGCTCTGTCGGGCCGGGGCGCTGCACCTTGGGGACCAGCTGGGCGCGCCCGAACGCCTCGTCATGGCTGAAGACGACGGTCGCGCCGGCTTGGGTGAACTCGGCGTCCTGGTAGTTGCTCGCCAGGCCCGCTCCCCCTTCGATGTAGACGTTGTGGCCGTGCTCCGCCAGGGTCCTTACGGCCAGCGGCGAAAGGGCCAGCCTGTCCTCACCCATAAATGTCTCTTTCGGAATGCCGATATCCATACGATTCCCCCGTCAGCGGTCGCTCTGTTTGGCTCCGCACCGAAGATTATACAGCCCTCCGGCCCGAGGTCCAAGGCCGCCCGTTCAAAACAAGCTCGTTCTTATCCGTGAAAATCCGTCCCGTGGCCGCCCTGGAATATTCAAAAAATCCTTCGTGAGTTCCGGAACATTTTTTTGCTCCCCCCGTTATTATCTGTTGACATCTTGACTTGTTGGTCATAAATATGACCGCTCGGTCAGGAACGGGCACATGTGAGATTGAGATGGCTAGCGAGAAATTGAGCAAAAGCGAGCTGATCACGCGTTATCGCACCAGGGAGATAACCGAGGCCGCCATCGAGCTGGTCAGGGCCGAGGGGATCGACCGCTTGACGATGGAGCGACTTGCGTCGGCAGCGGGAGTGGCCAAGGGCACCGTCTACCTTTATTTCAAGGACAAGGATCGGCTCTTGATGAGCGTGATGTCGCAAGTAATGCAGAACGTGAACGAAGAAATCGAGGAAGCTATAGAGCAGGACGGCACGATCAGGGAGCAGATGTTCCGGGTGCTGGGCGTGCTCGACGAGTCGTCCAGGAAGTACAGCGATTTCTTCAAAGTCAGCCATTATCAGGCCCAGGCCTTAAACCATGCGCCGAATTCGGATGCGGCGAAAGATCTCCGGGATCGCTTTAACCAAACACTCGAAATCCTCTCCAGAATGTTCGCGCACGCGATGGAGCGCGGCGAGATAGTCAAGGCCGACTCGCGGCTGCTCGGGCTCATCTTCCTCAAGTCCTCGCATGCGATGCTGGTGAAGCAGATCTTTGAGCCGTATAACGACGAATTCAGCGACGCCAAGTTTCTCGTGGAGATGTTTCTCAATGGGATCTCATTAAACAAGGACTAATAACTATGACGCGTAAAATACTAACGCTGTTGGTGATCCTGATGTTCGCGGTTTCCGCTTTGGGTCAGGACGAAGGCCCTCTTCTCGATCTCGAGCAGGTGATGCGCGCGGCTCTGGGCACCAACGAGTTGATCGCCCAGGCCAGCGAGGAGTTAAACAAGAGCGAGCTGCTCAGGCGTATGGCCTGGTCCGCCGTCATTCCCTCCGCGAGTTTCTCCACCGCGCTGACGCGCAACGACCGAGCGCAGGTAATAGACTTCAGCATGCCCGGGATGGAAGACGAGTCGAGCGGCGGCTTCACGATCACTCCTCTCTACGACTACAGCATGTCCTTCAACGTCACGCAACCCGTTTACGTCGGCGGAAGAAGCATCAAGGTGCTCAGACAGAGCGGCATCAACATCGGGCTTAATAAAGACAACCTCGACACTGCCACTCGTGAGACACTGATGGGCGTGGCGGCGGGTTACGCGAGGGTTCTCAAAGCCCAGCGCAACCATGAGATCAGCCGTGAGGCCCTCGAGTTGACCAGGCGGCAGCTGCGCCAGGCCGAAGTGTTGTTCAAGGCGGGTGAGGCTGTCCGCACATCGGTGTTGCGTGCCGAGTCCGGAGTAGCGGCCGCTGAGTTGCAGTTGATTTCCTCCGAGAACGAGCTGGCCAAGGCGAAGGTAGACCTCGCTGTTCTCTGCGGTATCAAACCGCCGTTCCGGCTCAAAGAGATTGAACAGGTTCCTACCCTGCCGGCGGGCGGTGTCGCGGAGCTGGTGGAGTATGGCCTGAGAGAACGTTCGGACCTTCAGGCTGCAGAGAAGCAGATGGAGATCGCCGACCTTTCCATCGGCATCGCCACCGGCGAGAGACTGCCGTCGGTATTCCTCAACTTTAATTACACCCGCCAGCGGGCGGCATTCCCGTCCAGCGCGTTCTGGAAGCTGATCCTCAACGTCAGCGTGCCGATCTACGACGGCGGCGTAAGCGCGGTGAATAAAGCGACGGCAAAGGCGACATATCACCAGGCGGTGCTGCAGCGCCAACTCCTGCGCAAGCAGGCGGGGGCCGAGATTACCCAGGCCTACCTCGACTACACCAGCGCCAACAAGGCCCTGCAAACCTCGAAGAAAGCGGTGGAAACCGCCCGCCGCGCCTACGAAGACATCGAGCGCTTCTACAAGGTTGGCGAAGCTACCGATCTCGACGTCCAGGATGGCCGGCAGCAATTGATCGAGGCGGAGAAGGCTTTGTCGAACCTGACCACTGACGAGGTGCTGGCGCTGTTCAGTCTGCGTAAGAGCCTCGGGCTTCCCGTAGTAGATATTCAAAACTAGGAGAAATAGCAATGATAAGAAATATTATGGCGCTGGCGACGGGGCTCGCTTTGCTCGCATTGCTGGCGGCCTGCAGCGGAGGCGGTACGGACAAGGTCTCGCTGAACTCGAAGGCGGAGGCCGAGAGCACGGCAACGGCCGATCCAGTTTCGGCCGGAGATGCCGTAGGGAGCAGGTTGGCCATTGTGCGGGAGGTTCAGACGAACGGTGAGCACAAAGCGATCGGCAGCTTTTTCGCCAAAGAGCAGGTCACTATAAGCCCCAAGGTGGGGGGTACGCTGCTCCAGATAAATGTCGATGTCGGCGATCCGGTCAACGAGAGGACATTAATAGCCCAGGTCGATCCGGAGGATTACCAGCTGGGTTTGCGCAATGCCAAGGCGCAACTGGCCGTGGCCGAAGCCAATCTCAACAACGCCCGCAGCGAGTTCAACCGCAAGAAGATTCTCTTTGACGACGGAGCGATTACGCAGAGCACGTTCGACCTGTTCAAGACTCAGCTCGAGCTGGCCGAAGCCCAACTTGAGAGCGCCAAGGTGGCCGTGGCGATGGCAGAAAAGTCGTTGCGCGACACCGAGGTGCACGCCGGAATCAAGGGTATTGTTTCCGGCAGGATGGCCAGCGCGGGCGAATTTCTGGGGGCAGGCAAGGCGCTTGTCGAAATCTCCATCGTCAAGCCGATCAAGATGAAGTTCTCCGTCCCAGAGCGCCTCGCCACCGAGATCTGCGAGGGCGACGTCGCCTCCGCCCGGCTCGCAGCTTTCCCCGGGCGCATCTTCAAGGGGGACGTGACGCTCGTCAGCCCGACAATCGATCCTGCCACCCGCACCGTACCGATCGAGGCTGAATTCGTAAACCAGGACGGCGTTCTCAAACCGGGTTTCTTCGCTGATTGCACCATCACGCTCTGCAGCGACAAGCGCTTCTTCGTCGTGCCCCAGGATGCAATGTTCGAGATGAACGGCGGATACGAGTTGCACGTCAAGACCGATGAGGGCTTCCGCCCAGTGTCGGTAATCCTGATCGAGACACAAGGCAATAACAGTGAAGTAGCCTGTGAAAACGAAGGCGACCTGACGGGCGGCGAGCAGGTTCTGCTCAAGTAACAACGCCCTGGTGGCTCACTAGGAGAAAATAGATGTTTTTAGCCGACACTTCAGTAAAGCGGCCGGTGTTCGCGACAATGGTGATCGCCGCCCTCATCATCTTCGGCTACATCTCGATGGGGAGGATGGGCATCAACCAGATGCCCGAGATCGATTTCCCGGTGGTTACGATCACCACCGTGCTCTTTGGTGCCGATCCGGAGACTGTCGAGACCGAAGTCACCGACGTAATCGAGGAGGCGGTTAACTCTATCGACGGCGTCAAGGAACTGAATTCGACCTCGAGCGAGGGAATCAGTTCCATCGTCATCGAATTCGAGCTGGAGAAGGACGTCGACGTCGCTGTGCAGGATGTGCGCGATAAGGTGGCCGGAGTCCGCGGGCAGCTGCCGGAAGATATCGAAGAGCCGTTGATCAGCAAGCTCGATATGCAGTCCTTCCCGGTCATCACCCTGATTATCTCGGGCGAGGAGGTCAGCGCCGACAAGGCTGACGAGGAGATCAGGCGGATCACCGAGTACACCAAGCGCCAGATCAAGGAGCGCCTGCAAACGATCAAGGGCGTTGGTAGCGTGAGGGTGATCGGCGGGCAGGAGCGCGAGATCCGCATCTGGCTCGACGCCGACAAGTTGCGCGGCTACCAGATCCCCGTCGAGGTGATCATGGCGGTGCTGCGCAGTGAAAACGTCGAGATCCCCGGCGGGCGCATCGAGACCGACGAGAGCGAGCTGGTGGTCAAAACCCATGGCGAGATCGAGACCGTAGAGGGGTTCAACGATCTGGTGGTTGCCTACCAGGAAGCCCGTGTCGTCCGCCTGCGCGATATCGCTTTCGTTGAGGACGGCATGGAGGACCTGCGCTCCATCTCCTTCGTCAACGGCAAGCGTGCCGTAGCGCTGGAGTGCCGCAAGACCTCCGGCGGCAACGCCGTCGCAGTGGCTGAAGAGATCAAGAGTGAGATCGAAGAACTGCGGAAGATCCTTCCGGAGGATATCAAGATTGGGGTGGCGGTCGACAATTCGAGGTTCACCCGCGACGCGATCGAGGACGTGCAGATTCAGATCATCATGGGCGCCGTCCTGGCGATCATCACCATCCTTTTCTTCCTGCGATCCTGGCGCACTTCGTTGATCAGCGCGATCGTCATCCCCACCGCCATCATCTCCACCTTCACCTTCATCAGCATTCTCGGCTTCACGGTTAATATGCTCACCATGCTGGCGTTGGCGATCTCGGTGGGTATGCTTATCGATGACGCGGTGGTGGTCATCGAAAATATTTACCGCCAGATCGAGGCGGGAGAGACGGATACGAAGAAAGCCGCCATGAAAGGCGCGGCGGAGATCGGCCTGGCGGTCATCACCACCTCGGCCACAGTCGTCGGCGTCTTTGTCCCCATCGCCTTCATGAAGGGCATTGTAGGCCGGTTCTTCTACGAGTTCGGTATAACCGTCACGATTGCAGTTATCATCAGTACCTTTACGGCGTTGACCCTCACTCCGATGCTTTGCAGCCGCTTTCTCAAAGTCAAGCGCGACGAGGACCGCGTTCTGGTCGATCGCTGGATCACCCGGTTCCTTCGCTCACTCGACGGCGCCTACCGGGTCTTGCTGTCGAGCGCGCTTCACCATCGCATAATCACGATGTTGATCGCGATCGGGGTCTTCGTGGGCAGCCTTTATCTCGCCGGGCTTATTCCGGGCGAGTTCATGCCGGCGATAGACGAGGGTATCTTTACGGTCAACATCGAGGCCCCGCTGGGGAGCAGCTTGCAGGAGACAACGCGCCACGCTAAGCAGATCGAGGATATCATTCGCAAGATGCCGGGTGTCGAGCTGGTCTACACCAGCGTCGGCGGCGGCCAGCTCGAGCGGGTCAACGAGGCGGCTCTCAATGTCAAGTTGATCTCTGAGGATCAGCGCGACTTCACCCAGGCTGAGTTCATGGATGCCGCGCGTGAGCGGCTGACAGGCTTTCCTGATCTCAAGATCGCCGTCGCCGAACTCAACCAGACCGGTGGCTCATTCGCTTCGTATCAGTTGCAGTACTCGCTGCGCGGCACTGACATCGAGCAGCTCGAACACCTGGCAACCTCCATCAAGGATGGCCTCGCCGAGATACCGGGCTTCGTCGATCTTCGCACCACCCATCAGACCGGCAAGCCCGAGGTGGGCATCCATATCAACCGCGACAAGGCCGCCGACCTCGGTGTCTCGGTTGCTACGGTTGCCACGTCGATCCGGGCACTGGTGGGGGGTGATGACGTCTCCACCTTCCAGAGCGAGGGCAAGAAGTACGACGTTCGCATCCGCCTCAAGGGTGCCGACCGCGACAATCCCGGAGACATCGACCGGCTAATGGTGCGTTCGCGTACCGGGCAGCCGGTCGAACTAGGCAATATCGTCGAGGTAAGCCGCGGCTTCGGGCCGACGCAGATTGACAGGCGCGACCGCATGCGCGAGATCACCGTGCAGACCAACATCACCTCCGACTTGCCGCTCGGGACGGCTGTCAGCCACCTGCTCGAAGTGGCGGACAAGGTCGGCATCCCACCCGGCGTCTCGCCGCAGATCGTCGGTATGGCAGAGGTGATGCAGGAGAGCTTCGAAAGCATGAGCTTCGCTCTCTTCCTGGCTATCGTCATCATCTACATGGTGCTGGCCAGCCTCTTCGAAAGCTTCGTCCACCCCTTCACCATCATGTTCTCGCTGCCGCTCTCGATCTCCGGTGCGATGGGGCTGCTGCTGATCGCCGGGCATTCGATCAGCATCATGTCGATGATCGGCGTGATCATGCTTTTCGGGCTGGTGACAAAAAACGCCATTTTGCTCGTCGACCTCACCAATCAGTTGCGGCGGCAGGGCATGGAGCGAACCGATGCCATCCTTACCGCGGGACCGCGGCGCCTTCGGCCCATTCTGATGACGACGCTGTCGACGATCTTCGGCAACCTGCCGATCGCCATCGGCTTCGGCGCCGGCGCTTCGTTCCGGGCCTCGATGGGCGTGGCGATCATTGGTGGACTTATGACCTCGACCTTACTGACACTGGTCGTTGTGCCGGTCGTTTACTCGCTGATGGATGACTTGCGCTTCATTCGCCTGCCGTCGTGGATGACCTTCTGGAAACGGGAGCTCAAACCCGCCAAAGCAGGAACCGACTGAGGCCGGAGCAGGACAAACTGAAACAGCCGCGGGCCTGTGTTCAGGCTCGCGGCTTTCGTTACAGTCCCAATCTAATAATTATTATCGATTGCAGCGAACCTTCCGCCCGTGATATTCGTAATATCTAATTGAGAATGCTTCGCAACTAACGAGTCTGACTGGAGGAGGGAAATGAGAAAAGCTACGATTGCCTTGGTCGCTACGCTGTTGATCGTGATTCTGGCGATGGCTCAGCTGGCTGCTTGAACGATAACCGCAAAGCCGGCGGTGGTTGGTTTTCTCCGGTGATGAATTTGTGTGGCGCGGGAGGTTTCATAACCCCCCGCGCCATTCGTTATCCGGGGATATCTTACAGATTGAAGCAGATAACCTTCGGCTCGGTCATCTCCTGCAGCGCGAACTTGAGCCCCTCGCGCCCCAGCCCCGATTGCTTCACACCGCCGAAGGGCATCATGTCGAGGCGATAGTCGGTCGACTCGTTGATGATCACTCCGCCGCAGTCGAGCTCATAGGCAGCCTTGAAAGCGCGCCCGAGGTCGTTGGTGAAAATCGCAGCGTGCAGGCCGTAGTTGACCGAGTTGGCCTTCTCGATCGCTTCCTCCAGCGTCTCAACCTTATAGAGGCTGACGACCGGTCCGAAGACTTCGTCGACATCGAGGTGGCAGCCAGCCGGCAGTTTTTCGAACACCGTCGGTTGCACGCGCGTGTAGTCGCGCCCGCCCCCGGTCAGCAGCGCGCCGCCCTTGTCCACAGCTTGCTCGATCCACTCCTCGACCCGCATCGCCTCGCCTTCGGTGATCATCGGGCCCATGTCGGTGTCTTCCTCAAGCTGCGGGCCGACCTTGTACTTATTCGTACGGGCGATGAACTTGTCGCGGAACTCCTCGTAAACCGGCGCGTGCACCAGCAACCGCTGAACCCCGATGCAGTTCTGTCCCACGGCCCAAAAGGCGCCGGAGACGCCGCTATCAACCGCGGGATCGATGTCGGCGTCGTCCATCACGATCGTCGGCGAGTTGGAGCCAAGTTCCATGCCGATCTTTTTCAACCCGGCTTTTTTCGTGATCCGCAGCCCCGCATCGACTCCGCCGGTGAAGGAGATCATCCTGATACGCTCGTCGGCCACCAGCGGATCGCCGATAACATCGCCCGGGCCGGTAATCACCTGCAGCGCCATCGGCGGCAGCCCGGCCTCCAGCAGCACCTCGGCCAGCTTGATCGCCGAGAGCGGCGTTACCGTCGCCGGCTTGAGAACCACCGCGTTGCCCGCGGCGAAAGCCGGTCCGAGCTTGTGGGCGACGAGGTTTAGAGGATCGTTAAAGGGGGTGATAGCGGCGATCACGCCGATTGGGAAGCGGTAATAGAAACCCTTCTTGTTGACGCCGTTGGGGAAGGAATCGAACGGCAGCGTCTCGCCGCAGATACGCCGCGCCTCCTCCGCCGATATGGCGATTGTGTTGATACAGCGGCTCACCTCGCCGCGCGCCTCGCGGATTGTCTTCGAGCCCTCGCTGGCGATCGTGCGGGCGAACTCCTCGTGCCGCGCCCGAATCAGCTCGGCAGCCTTGTAGAGGATCTCGATACGCTTGTGCGATGGGACGCGTTTGTACTCATCGAAACCTATGACTGCAGCGGCCACGGCTGCGTCGACATCACCTGCCGAGGCCTCGGGCACCTGATCGATCACCGAGCCGTCGTAAGGGTTGCATACATTTATCTTTTTATCTCTATCGGTCCATTCTCCGGCGATCAACATCTTCATGGTCATTCCCCCCCGGCGTCCAGAAGCGGCTTGCCGCGAGCGATGCTGTGTATCCACAGTATATCGATCAGGATAGAGAAACCGGTCTCCTTGCGGCCGGCGCCGGCGCCGACGATCGTCACCGGTCCGAGCACGTCTGTTTCGAACGTAAGGGCGTTGGTGGCGCCGCCCACCGAGGCGAGGGGATCGGTCAGGTCGACTTTCATCGGCTCGACCTTGAGCGAAACCTCGCCGTCGATGTCCTTGCACTCGACCAGCAGCTTCCAGCGCTTTCCTTCCTTCCCGGCCTCTTCGATATCCGAGGGCTTGAGGTGGCTGATGCCCAAGCGCGGCACTTCATTGATCTTGAACTCCACTCCCATCAGCGTGCTGGCGAGGATCACGCCTTTGCCGAGCGCGTCCCAGCCCTCCACGTCGCCGGTGGGGTCGGCTTCGGCATAGCCGAGTTCCTGCGCCTCAGCCAGCGACGCGTCGTAGGTCATCCCCCCTTCCATCCTCGTAAGGATGAAGTTTGTCGTGCCGTTGAGGATGCCTTTGAAGCCGTAGATCTTGGCTCCCGCGAGGCAGCCGGTGGCGAGGTTGATAACCGGTGTGCCGCTCATCACGGTGCCCTCGAAGCGAAATTGCACGCCGTTATCGGATGCCAGTTTCCAGAGTTCTTTTTTTGCCAGAGCGGCAGGTCCCTTGTTTGAGGTTACGACATGGATGCCGCTGCCGAGCGCCTGCTGGCAGTGGCTGACTGCCGGCTGGCCGGTCTCGAAATCGGTGAAGGTCATCTCGGCGAGGATGTCGGGCTTGCACATCTCGATCAAACCCAGGGCGTTGAGGTCCTCGCGGGCGCCGGGGTAATCGGTGATCATCCCCCCTGCGCCGACGATCTCCAACAACTTCTCGAGATCAATCTCTCCCTCCTCGGTGCAGATGCCGCCCATCTTGATGTCGTAAATACCTACCACCGCGTATTCGAAATCGTACTTGGTCTTCAGTTCGCTCCGCTTTTCCACCAGGAGCCTTGCCAGCCCCTGGCCGACGTTGCCGAATCCGAGAAGAGCCAATCTCCACTTCATTACTTTCACCTCATTTGACAACTGCGAGTGCCTGGTCGAGATCGTCAATTATGTCGTTGGGATGCTCTCCACCGATGCATAGCCGTATCAGAGTCGGGGGGATGTCAGCCATCCTGCGCGCTTCCTCGCCCTGCTGCTGGTGAGTGGAGATCGCGGGGATTGTGGCGACTGATTTGATGCGCCCGAGATCGGTCGCGCGGTAAATCCTGCGGAAGCGGTCGAAGACGTTTCTTGTATCCTCTGCCGAGCCGTCGACGCGGAAACTCATCAGATGTCCGAAAAGGTTCACCGGTTTGCCGTCGGGACCCTGCGAGTCGACCAGCTTCATGTATTTGGACGCGAGTTCGTGCAGGGGGTCGGATAGCAGGCCGAGGTAGTCGACCTGTTTCACCTTCGGATGCGTCTCTAGGAATTCCGCGACCGTTTGTGTGTTGCGGCTTACCATTTCCATTTTGCAGCGCAGCGTTTTTATTTCGGCGAGTGTGATCCCAGCGTTGAAAGGCGAGACGCAGGGGCCGTAGTCGCGGAAGGGTAACAGCTTGGCGTAAAAGGCGAAGTTCTCCTTCATCTGAGGATTGTCGACGTTGGTGACGATGTTGTTGCGGCTGATGACCGCGCCCCCGATGCCGAAGCCGCTCATTGTCATCGACTTGCTGGAAGAGTGCACCACAATATCGGCGCCGTGCGCCAGCGGACGCATCAGCGCTGGGGTCGCCACAGTGGAATCGACGATCAGCGGCACTCCGGCACGGTGAGCTACCTCAGCCACGCCCTCGATGTCGAAAATGCTCTGCCCGGGGTTGCTCGGCATCTCGCCGTAGAGGAAGCGCGTGTTCTCGTCGATCAGCGACGCCCACTCCTCGGTGTCATGGGCGTTCACCACCCAGCGGACCTCGATGCCCTGCTCCTGCATCCTGCGGGCGCTGAATTGCTGGAAGGTGCCGCCGTAGCACTGAGCCGTGGCAACAAAGTTCAGCTTTTCCGAGCCCGTTTTTCTGACGAGGAGTGGATCGGTGGCCATGAACACCGCCGACATACCTGAGGATGTGGCGAGGGCTGACGTCTCGCACTCGCAGCCGTAGCCTTCCAGCAGAGCCAACGTAGTTTCAAGATAGTGAACCGTTGGATTATGAATGCGGGTGTAAACCCAGGAAGGAATGAGATATGCCAGGGCGGCTTCGAGCTCGTCGGAGTCACGATAGGCCTCCGACGTGCTCATATAAATCGGTTCGATTACGGCCCCTTGGTTCTTGTTGATAGCTTCTTCTACCGAGTAAAGACCGTGCACGGCGATAGTGTCGAATTTCAGCTTGCGCATCTCCGCAACATAGCGGCTATGCGCCACCTGCATTCGCTCCGCCTCCTCAACGTAGCGTTGTACGCCGGCACCAAGTGCCACCGAATCGCTCATGATCAATCCTCCTCATCGACTGGTTTACTTGGTCTTGCTTCCCCTTTTCCCGCTGTTCCGGCCGCGATTGCGGTTGTTACTCTCCCGATCGATGGCCGAAGAGTCGACCTCCAGCTCCGTTTTAATTTTTATCTGTGATAGAACAACCATTGTTTTGAGCTTGCTGAGGCCCGGTATCTTGGTCAGCCGATTCAGTAGCAGATCGCGGTAGTGCTGCATATCTCGCACGGTCACGCGGAGCAGGTAGTCCTCCTCTCCGGTGATATGAAAACAATCCAGAACTTCGGGGATGTTGTCGATTTCCGCCTTGAAGCTCACGATGCTGTCTTGCTGGTGCAGCGCGAGGCTCACCGCGACAAAACATGTTGTTCCCCGGCCGATCTTGTCGGGATTTATTCGCGCAGCATAACCACTGATCACGCCCGACTCCTCCAGCTTGCGTACCCTTTCCAGCACGGATGGGGCACTCAGGCTGACGCGCTTGGCCAGCTCGCTGTTGGTGATCCTGCCGTTTAACTGAAGATTTTTAAGGATTTCGGCATCAATTCTGTCCATGGTCTCCTCAAAGAGTTCGATTCTGGGGGATTTGAAAAACGCAGAAGCATGCCCGTCGATTGATGTAATCCCCTGACAATTGTGAAAGAGAAACCGCCTGCTTGTCAAATAAAATTAGAACATTTAGCGTATTCACATTATTATGCTAGGAACATGCCTGATTTTACCTCCTTTCTGCGCATTTAAGCGGTGATTGCAGACCCACTACGGATATCCCATTAAGAATATATAGCAAAGCGGCGTGTTGCGGGGTATACCATGCTGTGCTACAACTGGCGCCCCGGTTAGATGAATTGGTCATGGCCAAAGACATAGAAAAACTGAAGCGGCTTGCGGGCTTCGAGAGCCTTTTTCACCGAGATAATCTCCTTCTGGGACTGCGCATGTGGCTGCGCGTGAATCTCGCGATGCTCGTCGTCGGGATAGTTTTGGGTTTGACGGGCGTGCTGACCGCCCTCGGAGTGCTGGGCCTCTCCGCTCTGGTGATGGTCAGTTTTTTCCTATATCAATGGTCGGCAAGCCTTGAGTCGAGGAAAAACTACGACTTCGAGCCTTCCCCGTGGTGCTGGTGGTCGATTGTCTGGCGGCTGATCGTCTTCATGTTGCCGGTTTTCTTCATCCTGGTGCTTGTGGCCGGACCGCCCTCGCCCGGACCGGGAGGGGAATTCACGGAGAAGGAATTGGAGCAGCTTTCCAACATGCAGCTGATAACGGCTTTCCTGAGCATTGTTCCTATGGGGCTTGCGACATCCCAGGCCCTGATGGCCTCGCTGAGGAGGAAGGGAATAAACAGCGGCCCCGGCGACGATAATCGGGGTGGAGACTGATTCAGCTGAATGCAACGTCGGTTGGGCTGCTATTTATGTGTCACCGTCGTTACTGCTTGATGGTAAAACGGAGCGTAGCTTAAGCGCCATGAAATCGATCTGCTTCAGGTTTGTCACTTTGTTAACGGTTCCGGTGTTTCTCTGCTGTTTCTCATCGGGATTGGTGATGGCGGTTCAAGATGGTCCGCTCGATGAGATTGAGCGGGCGTTAAAAAACGATTCGGCCGAAGAAGCCCTCCAGCTGTCAGAGAGTTTAGCCGCGTTTTCACCGTTGGATGCGGAAGCTCAGGCGCTTTACGGTTTGGCTCTATTGAGGTCCGGCCGGTACAAGGACGCCGAATCGGCGCTTCTTGCCGCTCTGGGGCTTGACGAGCAGTGCGTCGAAGCTCACCTCGGCATGGGGCGGCTTGCGGCGGGCATGAACCGGCACGAAAGGGCGGTCATGCATTTCAGGGAGGCGGTCAAATCCGGGCGCTTTCGCGGAGAGGCTCTACGGGATTTCGGCGGACTGCTGGCGGACTCTGGGGATTTCTCTGCAGCGCTGCAGGTGGCGGAAGCTGCTCCCAGCCTGCTGGATTATCTCGGGGACGAAGCCGTGACGGGCATTCGCCGTACGCTTGAGTTTTATCGCTATCTGGCCGATGAACCCTGCTTTCAGATTTCGGCGTCTTTTCAGAAAACAACCATCGATCTGGTGCCCCGCGGCGATGATTTCGACACCGTCATCATGTTGTCCATCAACGGCGAGGAGAGCGGGCCATTCCGTGTCGACATGGCTTACTCCGGGTACCTGGTCTTGAGAAAAAGCCTTGCCGACAGTTTAGGGCTCGAACGGTTCGGATCATTGTCTGTGCAGAACCCCGGCGTTGGTGCGTATTCCGGCGAGGGAACGCTGATCGAGAGCCTCGGTTTAGGCGGACTCACGATATCGAGAGTTCCAGCGATCGTCGTGGCCGACAGCGAACTCGCGGACGGAACGCAGGGCATCGTCGGCATCGGTTTTCTCAAACGATTCAGTTTCACACTGGATATCAGCGAGGGGATACTCCAACTCGCCAGGGGCGACCGGTCCGACCTTATCATTTTAAAGATAGATCCTGAGCGCGCGGCGGCTCGAGCTCCGCTTTTCCTCGGCCCGCTGCCCGAAATTCTGGTGAGCATCAATGGTGGAGGAGATGCTCCGTACTTAATCGATCTGGAATCGGAAACAACGATTGTCGACTCCCTTTGGTTCGACGAGCAGATAGCTCCCGGTTTTCCTGAAAGAACCATCGCCAAGGCGACGGCCAGGGGGCCCGGCGGTGTGATGCAGCAGGGACGCCTCTTCTCAGCGGAAAAACTCAAGGTGAGCGCACTCGTGCTTGGCGATGTGCCTCTCGTCGTGCTCGACCTCTCCAAGCTGGAGATGGGCATGCGCCGGAAAGTGGCCGGAATCATCGGCAGGGATATATTGCTTCGCTTCCGATTGCACTTCATTCTGTCTCAGCCTGAATTGATTCTCGAAGTTCCATAGAAAGTTGATATTCATCCGTTGGCATTGAGCGTCGTCTCCTGCTGGATTACAATATTACCGAGCCGACAACAATCCAACATCCGGGCAGGGGGCTGCCTTACCATGAGTTTACTCAGGATTTTACTCGTTCTTGAAAATAATCCCATATCGGAGGAAGCCGGCGGCCGCCTGCAGCAGCGCGATGATTTGAGCGCCAAGTCAGCCGCGGCCGGGGAAGTGCCGGGGCTTGTCGAAAGCGGCGAGTTCGACGCCGTTATATGCGGCTTGAACCTCGAAGCAGAGAACGACGGTTTCGAGGTGCTCTCCGGCGTGCGCGAGAAGGATCCGCTGCTGCCGTTTTTCTTTTTCTCACCTGTGGAATCGCCTCAGATTATTTCGCGCGCTTTCAAGGACGGCGCCAACGACTATTTCGTCGCCGAAGAGAGGCCGCAGCAGGCCGACCGGATAGTAGAGGCCGTCCGAGTAAACATCGATCTGGCTCGTTTGCTTCGCGCTCAGAGAGCCGGGCATGCCCGCTCGCCGTTTGAGGAAAAATACGCCGGACTCTTCGAGGAGCTCGAAGAGGGATCGATGATGGTCAGCGCAGAAGGCGGCTTGATCACTTTCATTAACGACAGCCTCGCTCAAACGCTTGGCCACGATGCACACGAGGTGATCGGCAGGCCGCTCGACGAGTATCTCGGCAAATCCTTCGGCGCGGAGAAGCCGTGGACGTCGGATGAACTTATCGGCCGGCTGAAGGACGGAGACGTCGTTCTCGAGATAGGCCTGCGCCACAAGTCGGGCTCCAACCGGCATTTCTGGTCGCAGGTCAGGCTGCTGGAGCTTGGCGGTTCCATGGTCATGCTCTGGCAGTGCCGCGACATCACCCGCTTTGAGCAGCTCGAGCGGGAGGTGATCGCGGTGCGAAATCAATTAAAGACGATCGTCGAGAACTCCGCCGACGCGATCATCGTCGCCCGCGAGGACGGCTTGATCGAATTCTTTGGGGGCGCGGCGCCGCAGCTTTTTGGCGTCGCACCAGAAGAGGCCACCGGCCAAAAGATGAGCGACCTATTTAGTCCGCAAACGCGGGACCTGGTGCGGATGATTGACAAGGTCGGCGACCGCTCGCGAGTCTCCGGCTTGGAGAGCAGTATCGTTTCGCGCTGGGGAACGAGGGTGCCCGTCAGCGTCGCCATAACCGTGCTGCCGTCGTCGGACGGGATCATTCGCCATTTATTCAACATCCTGGACATTACCTCGCAGAAGGTGGGCGAGGCGGAGAAGTTGCTGTCAGCGGAGCTGATTCGAATTGTTTCGACCGGTGCGGGGCCGGTAGAGGCTCTGCCGAAGCTGATCTCGCGCGTCAGGGACACGGTGCCGATCGATTTCGGCCTGGTGGTCGCGATCGACGCCGAGCGCGAGGCGTTGAGTGTTGTTGCACTCTATTCCGAGGCGGGCGCGTCCGGCGGCGACCTGCGTGTCGCCCAGACTCTTGGTATCGAATACCAACCGGCAGAGGAAGAGCTCTGGCTGCGCGAGGGAATCATTCGTAATGACCTTAAGGACCAAGGGCTGCCGCCGCTGGAGAAACTGCTATATAACGAGGGTATTCGTTCCTACGTGTCGGTGCCCTTGCATGCCGGCAAGAATCTGATCGGCGGAGCGCACTTCGGCAGCCTTCGTCCATATGCCTTGAATCGAGGGCACCTCATTCTGTTCAGGGACATAGCCGGAGCGCTTGCCGGGGCGCTCGTAAGGGCCCGCAGCTCGGGCGAAGCCCAACGTTACCGCCTGTTCACAACGGCGCTAACGGAGGACGCCGAGGATCCGATAATCGTCTGCGATCATGAAGGCACAATCCTGGAGGCCAACCGAACAGCAAGAGAAACCCTGGGATCCGATGCGGAAATGCGCGGGCGTCCGATCGGACCTGTAATGCGTGCTTTCTCATCGTCGTTCGTCACGGAAATTACGTGGCTGAAAAGCGCAGCAGGCACTAAGCGTCCCTGCACCGACCGCAACGGCACACGCTGGATGGTCAGGGTAGCGGAGGTGGGGCAGCGTAAGGAGCCGGCAGGCTATATCCTCACTCTTCAGAAGTCCTGATGCGGTAAACCATAGCGCCGTTGAAATTGCGATCGAAGACCAGTTGTGCCTGCGACCTGAGTGCCTCCCTTTGTTCCGCCGTGAGGCGATTCTCCAGCACAATCACAAAGCGGACGTCCAGGCTGCGCAACTCCTCGATACATTCGTCGGAGGGGAAGGTCCTGTTCAATCTGGTGAGCCGCTCCTTGTTCTCCTGCGATTGATACCCGCTGTAGCCCACGAGAAGCTTCTTCCAGTGGTGAATGCTGTAATAGACGCGGCGCATGTTGCCGCCGTAGTTGAGCGGATCGACTGGGAATTCAGCCACGGCGAAATCACCTTCCTGCCGCCCAAGCCATTTAAACAGCTCAGGCGGATTGGGATCGAAGGTGTAGGTCGGCAGCGGGGCGTAGAACGCCTCGGCGGCGAAGATAACGGCGAGCAGCAAAGTAAGAAGAATGCGGCGTGACCTTTTCTCCATTCTGCGCATCAACGCGGCGAACCCGTAGGCTGCCAACGCCGCCAGCGCAAATGTCGCCAGCAGGATGAAACGGCGGGGCACCCTTATCAGCTTCACCAGCGGTAACCTGCCCAGGATCTGATACAGTCCCGCGTCGGGACCGAGGGCCGCGATCAAACCGAAAATGAAAACAATTAGCCAGAAGAGTTTATTTTTATCGATTCTCAGGCTTCGCCTCGACCAACGACCCAGTTCCACAAGAACATGGGAATGGCCTCCCAGCCAGATCAATCTTACAGCGACGACCACAATAACGATTAAGACGATCAGCCAGGCTGGGGGTGAGGGAATCGGTAGCAGCGGCAGATAGACGGTTTCGGCACCGGTGATTGCCCGCATCACGGCTATCCAGGCGGCAGTAAGTGCTGCCGAATCGAGTGCCCAGGCGAGCCACCTGGTTCTATGCCCGCTCCTGCTCTTGTTATTCGGAGAAAGAAAAGCCATCAGGCCTAAAATGACGGCTACAAATCCGGGAAACAGGAATCCTCGCAGCCGCCCTTGAAACATGCCCGACGGCCATTTCAGGTTATCGTCGATCCATTCGTACAAACGTGATCCTGATGATAGCAGCTCATAGGCCCCCGCTGATCCCGCGCGCAGGGCGTCGAAGTTCTCAACCCTTTGTACTTCCAGGTCTTTTTGCACGATGAGGTACGGCCAGAAAATCGGCAGGAGTATCAGGGCGGAGACAGCAGCTATCAGCACCGCGCCCAGCCAGAACCGCGCCCGCTTCCACAGCTTGTCGGAAACCGCGTAGCAAAGCAACGCCAGGCCGATGAACACCGCTCCGAACACCGCGTTGTGAGAGCCGGTCAGGGCATGCATGCAGAACAGCAGCGCGGCGCCGGCCGCCCATCCCAAGTGCCTCTCCCTGAGCCAGCGCAACAGGGCCCATGCCATCCACGGCAGCCATTGGTCGGCGAAGAACTGTATCTGCAGGTAGCGGCCGAAGTGCGCCGGATTGAAGACAAACACCACAGCTCCGAACAGCGCCGCACCGCGGCTTGAGGTCAGGTCGTAAGCGAGTAGAAAGAATCCGATTCCGCCCAGGATTATCGAGGCGAAGACCAGCAAGTTGCAAGTGAGAACCGGGTTGTACCAGATAAGTATCGCCGGCAGCATCAGCAGGCTCGAGGAGAGCTCGATATCGGAGTATGCGAATGTGTAACGCTCCGGGTGGAACATGTTGGTGTGGTGCAGGTTAAGCGGGTCGGTGAGCAGGGCGTGCGCCCCCCAGAAGACCACGTAGGTGTTGAAGCGCGGATCGTTGCCCCTGCTGCTGGCAAGATCGAGATGGCCGGGATCTGTGGCCAGCGGCCACGTCGAGATCACCGCCAGCGCCAGGAACAGCGCTACGGCGATGAAAATGCCGGGTCTGTCGATCCCGCCTGTCATTTTCGCTTTCCGTCAGTCGACAAAGCGGTACTTTATCAGCACCCAGAGCGCCGTGAAGCCGTCGCGCCAGGTGATTTTCTTGCCCTCTTCGAACTCACGGCCGTAGTAGGAGACCGGCACCTCGTAAATCCTCACCTTTTTCTTGAGCAGCTTCGCGGTCAGTTCAGGCTCGACGCCGAAGCGGTTGCTGCGGATCTCAATGCCGTCCAGCAGCGAGCGACGGATCAGCTTGTAGCATGTCTCCATGTCGGAGAGGGTGGTGTTGTAGAGCAAGTTGGTAACGAAGGTGAGGAAGCGGTTGCCGATCCAGTGGAAGAAGAACATGTTGCGGTGGGGGCCCGTGAAGCGCGAACCGTAGACCACGTCCGCCCTGCCTTTTAGAACCGGCTCGAGCAGTTTGGGGATATCATCCGGGTCGTACTCCATGTCGGCATCATGGGGTATAACGAAATCGCCTGTGGCCGCGGCGAAACCGGTCCGCAGCGCCGCGCCCTTGCCCTGGTTCCGCTGCTGGTAGATAACCTTGTCGACCAGAGGCTCCAGCTCTTTCTTGACAACCTCCCTCGTGCCGTCGGTGGAGCCGTCGTCGACTATAATCACTTCCCGCTCCACACCGGGATCGCTGTCGAGAAGATGGGTTACCGACTTGACTACCAGCTCACGTTCGTTGTAGACCGGCACTATGACAGAGAGTTTCACGGTCTCCTCCCCTGATAGAGTGAAGCCTACAAGCAGGGAACGGGATTGCCAAGAAGAAGTTTGATTGAGTCGTTGGGAGAACGTCGATGGCAACGCGCCTGGCAAAGAGCGCTGTGATTCTCGGTATCGCGACCGCTGCTGTCGCTGTTATCGCCTCTGCTGCTGCATGGTGGCGCTGGGAGAGGATCGATCTCTTCCTAGGCGAGGTACCTTTGCCGCCGGGCAGTGAAGTCGTACGCAGCGTGGAGCCCGGCGAGGGGAGGAAATACCATTCCGCGGTTATCCGCTCAGGCCGCACCCCCGACGAGGTACGTGCATTCTACAAGCGGGAGATGGAGGTGCGCGGATGGCGGCTCGAGGAGGAATCTGAATTAAAGGGGAGGTATCGGAGCGGGAGGAAGCTGCTTCGCCTGGTTCTGCATTCCAACCCGGAAGGAACGGTGTTCACGCTTAGTCTGAGATTTTAAGGCAGTCCGCTTCTATCTTAGATAAATCCTCTGGACCTTTTTCCACTCAATCCTGCGCCCATCGTTGAACTCGAAATAGCGGTCGTTGACACTCTTCCCGCCGCGGAAATTGGCAAGCTTGCCGTAAAGCGCCGATCCGTCCTCCATTATCACGGTATGCACGCCGTCCCTGATCTTATCGGTGTCCTCGGGGAAATCGATTTCGGTGCTACGGCAGTTGATTAATTGAAAATCGCTGAGCGGAGAGCGCCTGCCGTCAATAAATACTACTTCCTTTTCCTCCCCGTTGTCAGTGATGGCATAGATAACTCCGGTGAAGGTTTCTCCGTCCTTGAGCATGAAGAAGAAGCGGCCGCCGAACAGCGAGCCTTTCTTGGCGGCTTGCTGGTCCTGGATCAGATTTTCGGCTGGGGATGGCTGCGCCGCTGCCGACGCGGTGAGGAGAATCAGCATCATTGTCAACGAAGCCCACTTCAGCATAGTCTTTCCCCCGAACGCGGCGGTATATCGCCCGATTTTATTCTCGCATTTAACAATTGAAGCATAATCACATGCCATCGGATCCCTTCCGTTCTTTTTGACAAGAAACAACTGGAAATGTTCGGTTTCCAAATCATTTCTGCGCCTGGGTGTCCGCGTCAGCCATGATAGGGAGCGGTTTCTGCGGGTGTCAAGGCGCCCGGGTTGCCAGTTCGGCGGCCCGCAGCAGATCGTCGGACTTCCGCACCAGATGCGATTGTGCGCTCCGCTCGAACAGTTCCCGGTCGGAGGGGCCGTCGCCGACGGCAAAAGTCTCGATCGGCGAGATCCCGGTTCTGGTCAGCAGCCGGCGCAGGTGCGCTCCTTTTGAGCGAGAGCTTCCGGAGTCGTTGCTGACGTTAACCTTGGCCCCGATGCGTCCCCGCGAGACTCTCAAGTCGTTGGCGATCACCTCCACCCTGCCGTCGAGGCCGGCGGCACGAATGATCCTTTCGGCCACCCTCTTGAAGCCCGTCGATATCATCGAGATTGCGAGCCCGGCGTCTTCCAGCCGCTTTAACAGAATCAGCGCTTCCGGTCGGATCTCGATGGAATCGAGAATATCGAACACCTGGCCCAGCCGGACGCCGATGCCGTTCCACAGCTTGACATCGAGCGCACAGAAGCGATCGTAGGAAATCTCTCCCGACAGAAAACGTTGCAGTATCCTGTCTCCTTTTCCTTCCCACAATCCGAAAGTCTTGTGCACGTGCCGCCAGGGGCTCTGAATGTTCGTCAGGGTGCCGTCGACATCGAGCACAGTGAGCTTCACCCGCCGGGGACGGGGGAGATGAATCGTCTCGCCCGCCCGCCCGGTTTCGCCGAAAACGATGGTCTCTCCTCTGGCGTGCAGCATAGAGGTCACGGCACCCAGCAGGGCTCCGAGCTTGCGACCCCTTCTGCTCTCCCGGCGGCTTCGGGCTCGATTCCCGGCAATTCCCGCCTGAAGGAGAATTGTCACCTCTTCCATTCCTTCTTCCCGGTTTGGCAGGCCGAGGAACTCCAGGGCACTTGTCGGGTGTGTTTCCAGGACAGCGAGGGAGGGGAACGTCCGGTTCAGGGATTCAGCAAGCCGTGCTCCCTGCCGTGCAAGCGTTTTAACCATCGGCAGTGGGATTGGTGCGAAGCGGCGATTCATGCAGCTTGGATGCTCCAGTTTGCGCAGCGATAGCTCGGAGTGGCGGGCGCGGGATGATCCGGCTAGGGGAGAGATGAGCGGCGAGGCAACGGCAGCGGCGGTCGGCCGCTCGGCCGCGATGATGGCATCGAGTTCGTTCAGATCTTTGAGCGCGCGATAATTAGTTCCGCCGGCTCCGTCCAGAGAGCAGACAGTGGCTGCAATCCCCGAACGGGAGCGGCGTATGTCGATGCCTAAGGTTTTTTCCATTTCACAAAACAGGAGTTGATTTTATGTGCCGTTCCGGGGAAGAGCAATATATTGTGATGCCGTTACTGATACTTCCCTTTTCAAAGTTTCTGTATTTTGGCAGGAGTTTCTTTCATGTATAGGGTTGCATTAATAAATTTTTTGTATTATATAATAGGCATAAGGGATTTCTTCCAGGCAACAATCCGGCTGGCGTACCATGTGATGCGAGCGAAGCCTGCTGGAGCACAGAAGGGAAGGATTGTGGAATGAGAAAGAGCGACGCTATCGATGTGATAGCAGCAGAGCTGGGAACCTCCCGCTCTCGTGCGGAGGAGATCTACAAGAGAATTGTCAATATGATGATTGCTCAGCTTGGCAAGGGTAATCGAGTGACTCTCTCCGGATTCGGGACCTTCGAAGTGGTTACGCGCAGGCCGAAGCTCGGTCGCAATCCGCGTACCGGCGATAGGTTAATGATCCCTCAGCACCTGGCCGTCAAGTTCCGCATGGGTAAGACTCTGCAGCGTGGCCTTACCGGCTGACCTGCAGCGACTACATCACATCACTGCTCTTCGTAACAAAAAACCTTGAATTAGTTTGTCTTCCGGGCTACATTGCTTGTGAATAAACCGTAATATAGCAGAATCTCCTAATCATATTAGGTGAAAACATGGAAGAGCACAAAAAGCTAAGGCCGGAGACAAGGATCATCGAGGAGGGTTACGATCATAAACTGGCGATGAATTCAGCCAAACCCCCTCTCTATCTTACGTCAACCTTTGTGTTCGATTCCAGCGAACAAGGGGCTCGATTCTTCGACGTGACCCACGGTCACGGCTCACCGGAGGATGCCGGTTTAATCTACAGCAGGATCGGGAATCCCAATCTCAGCGTTTTCGAATCGCGCGTCAGAGTGTTCGACGGCGGGGAGGCCGCGGCGGCGTTCTCATCCGGAATGTCAGCCATCTCGACGATGCTGATGGCGCTGTTCGATCCGGATTCCTACCTGGCCTATGCCGAACCGCTGTACGGCGGCACCGAGGAGTTCCTGGACACGATCGCCACCAAGCTTGGGATCCGCAATGTGCCGATCCGGGCAGGCGACCACGCGGCCAAAGCCTTGGTGGAACTGGCGGAGCGCGAGGGGCCGCCCTGGATGGTCTTCCTGGAAACTCCCGCTAATCCCAGCATTGAAATGACCGACATCAGTGCCGTCGCCGAAGCAGCGCGCAGCATCGAGGAGAACAGCCGCAGGCCGCTCGTGGCGGTCGACAACACCTTTCTCGGTCCGATCTTCCAGCAACCACTCAAGCACGGCGCCGACCTGGTGGTCTATTCCTGCACGAAGTTCATTGGCGGTCACAGCGATTTCGTCGGCGGTGCACTCATTGGTGATGGGCAAAACATAAGACAGGTGAAGGGATTCCGCTCGAAGATCGGTACCACAATGAATCCTTTCAGCGCATGGCTCAGTTGCCGCAGCCTCGAAACGCTCGACATACGCATGCGGCGCTCCAATGATACAGCCATGAAAATCGCCGCGGAGCTCGAAAAGCATCCATCAGTCCTCCAGGTTAATTATCCTGAGCTTTTCCCCGAGGGCAGCAATCAGCGCAAGATCTACGAGAAGCAGTGCTCCGGCCCGGGTGCCTTGATTTCGTTCGACCTGGCGAGCAAAAAAGCCGCGTTCGCCTTTCTCGACGCGCTGGAGGTTTTCACTCTTGCCGTAAGCCTCGGCGGCAACGAAAGCCTCGCCGAGCACCCGGCCGCTCATACTCATTCCGGGATCCCGGCTGAAATCAGGGCCAAGATCGGTGTCGGCGAGGGTTTGGCGCGGCTGAGCATCGGCCTGGAGCACCCGGACGATCTGATTGCCGACGTTTTGCAGGCGTTGGAAAAGATATAGACCTCACGGAGAGATGGTTGCCCCAGTCTCCAGGTGAGTGGGGTCCCTAAAAAGCTGACGGCAACGGTGTCGCACAGGTTTGGCGGATGCGGGATGCCGTGCTCCTGCTTGTTATTCCAGCTCCCTGTTCTCAATTTGCCAATGCACGGTGGGATTCTTTAACTCGCGGAGCAGGTTCTCGTGTACAGCCTCCCGCCGCTGCCAAAGTGTTCTTAACAACTCCTCATAACGGGGGATTATTACATCCCAGTCCATCTTCGCGGCTGCGTCCAGGCCGTTATCAGCTAAGCACCGGCGCAATTCTGGGTAGCGTAGCGCCCTGCGAAGTTGCCGTGCAAGCGCTGGCACGTCTCCGGGCGGGAAAGGCAGGAAGTCGCGGTCCGGTGCGGCGTATTCGCGCACGGCCGGCAGGTCGGAGCAAACCACTGGCGTTCCGCAGGCCATGGCTTCCAGCGGCGTCAGGTAGAACGATTCGTTACTGCTCGCGCCGACGTATATATCCGCCCCCGCATAGAGCCGCGCCAGCATCTCCTGGGCGGGATTGTGGTGAAACTCTTCCTTGAGTGGCAGGTCGACCTCCTCCTCAGGTTCCGCCGAGGCGCGCACCAGGCTGAACTCCATTTCCTCGCTTCGCAGTTTCATCAGTGCCCCGAAGATGTCGGGGATCCCCTTGAACAGCGACCTGATCGCGCCGACGCAGAAGACACGTGGGACGGTATTTTCCCGTGTATGGGGTTTGAAGACACTCCTATCGATGCCGTTTGGGATGACGGAGATGTCCTTTCCCCCGAGCGCTTCTATTCTCGCCGCCGCCGCCGAGCTTACGGTGATCAGGGGGTACGGCATCCGCACGCTGGCCTGGGCGGCGAGAATCGAGTCACGGTCCTTGCGTTCTTCGGCCTTTGCCGGATCGCCGAAAACCACCTCGTCGCCTTGCGCAAAATAGACAGGAACACAGCCGCTCTCCAGAGCAGCCTGCATGGTGAAATATGCTTGTTCGTAGAAAGAAAAAACCACGATGTCGCATTGAGGCAATTCTGAACCCAGACGGCTACCCATTACGGTCCACGGCACGTGCACTTCGATCCAATCCGGCTCGGGATGACAACCGAGGATTTGCACATCGTGGCCGAGCGCGGCCAATCGGTTGCAATGCTCGATGCAAATCTTGATGCCGCCGCGGGCATAGCTTGCGGCCAGAAGGTAGACAATCCTCATCTCCCGGCTCCGTTCGGCGTTTCCACACAGGCATTATAGGTCATGGAGTGGAAAGACTCTCCCACTGGCTGGCGGAAAGTGGATGAGGGCGGTCGAGGCGCAGCCCGGCCGCCCTGTTTGCTGTAGTCAGTATGGATGTAAGCCCTTGAGAATTAGCAAGTTAGGGCCGGGATCGTTATTGCGGCTGCTCTTCGTCGTCCTTGTTGGCGATCTTTATGGCAAACAGCTTGTTATCTTTCTTGACGAACTTGACCATCACGCTGGTGCCCTTCTTCAGCACATCGCGATCCACTTCTTCGCCGTCGAAAACGATTTTCGTCTTGTCAGTCAGGACGAATTTCCGCGTAACAATCTTGTTGTTGGCTTTCTTGCGCGCGACCTTGACGAAATCCTCTCCGACTTCGGCAATGTCACCCTTGAACTTCTTTGTATTCTTTTCCTTCTGATCTTCCTGCTGGGCCTGCTTCTCGTCCTGGTACGCACCGACCGAAGGGATGGCGAGCAACGCGGCCATCAGGACCGCCACGATCCAAACAAACTTGCGCATCTTGATCACCTGTATGTGGGCGGCCTGAGCCGGCTGGGGCCGCCCGGTTATTCCGTCAGCGTCCGGCTCCTCTCACCGACGAGCAGGGAGGCGGCACGCAAGAAGTCTTGCCCGGTATAGACATCCCGTTGCTGCGACAAGTTCCGCGGTGGCTCCACACACCGCCCCGGGTGTCTCCAACGTAATAGCGAGCGAATCATACGCCTTTTGCAACGGCGGTCAAGCGGAAAGTGATGGCTCATGCCGGCCGATGGTTATTAAGCTCACTACACATATCAAGTCCCCGACAGCTTGCATCCGGGATCGTTGATTCTGAATGTCGCCCCCACAACTCCTTCCAGCTCGATCTTTAAAGCATCGCCGCGTTCCAGCGGCCCGACGCCGTCGGGGGTGCCTGTGAAAAGCAGATCGCCGCGCTCGAACCTGAAATAGAGCGAAGCGGCCGCGATCAGCTCAGCGCTGCTCAGCAGCATATCGGCTGTGCTTGCCTGTTGCCTCAACTCGCCGTTAACCGTCAGGGTCATCCGCAGATCGTCGGGATTCAGCCCTGGCTTCAGGGGGAGGAAGTCAGAGACCGGAGCCGAGTAGTCGAATCCCTTGGCTATCGCCCACGGCCGACCCCTTTCGCGGTCTCGTGATTGCACGTCTCGCGCAGTCAGGTCCAAGCCGACTCCGATGCCGGCAAGGTGATCGATGGCTCTGCCGGCGGGAATCACCGATCCGCCCCGCCCGAACAACAGCACCATCTCAAGCTCGTGATGAAGCAGCGAAGAAAAAGCGGGATATTCAATCAAACCCCGGTCGCGGACGATTGCCGACGGAGGTTTGAAGAAAAAAATCGGGTCGGGAGGCGCATCTGCCTTGCCGCCCATTTCCGCGATATGTTTATCATAGTTTGCGCCTACACAGACTATCTTGCCGACCGGCATGTCGTCATCGACGCTGCGAAGTCTCACCGTAGCCATGTGAAAACCCTCCCGCTGCCACGATACCACCGTGCCGGGCGCGAGTCAGCAGTCTCTCGACGGAACGACTGAACTTTTGTAATATGTAATTCGTAATTACGTAATAGCGTAACTTCGAGGCGAGGTTTGAGATGGATACAGAAAGACCTGAGGAGGAATCCTCGACCCAGGCCGGCGCGGAAAACGGGGAAGGCGAAGGCGAATCGGAGGAGCAACAGCAATCCGGCAAAGCAGGCGAAAAGGGAGAGAAGGAAAACGGTTTCCGTACCTTTGTCGACGGCACCGCCCGGATCGCGGTCGGCGTGGGCTCCACACTGGGCGAGGCGTTCAGGGGAATCGCCGGCTGTTGCAGCGGCCGTAACCATGTAGTCATGGTGCGCGTCGACGACGACAGCCTCAAGCGAATCGACCAGCTAGTGGACGCCGGTATCTTCCGCAGCCGCAGCGAGAGTTCCGCCTGGTTGATCGGCCGCGGGATTACGGCTGAGGCGAAGGTGTTCTCTTTGCTGGAGAGCAAAGTCGAAGAGATCAACCGTCTCAGGGACGAGCTGCGAAGCATGCTCGGGCTTGAGGAACAGGAGCCGGAGCAAGAACAAGAGGCTTAGACGGCCGGCCTCGGCCTGCCAAGAGCCCGTCTCGATCCGAGGTATATGGCGAAAAGCGCCAGCACCGCCCCACAGATTTCCAAGGGCATTACGGGCTTGGCGAAGAAGAGGTAATCCCAGAGGAGCGTCAGTACCGGCTGCAGCAGCAGAAGCAGGCCCGCGCGCGATGCGGGCACACCCGGTAGGCCGGTGGTGATCAACACCCAGCCGACGACCTGGCATAGCAGGCCGTATCCGATGAGGGCCCAGAGCGTAACAGTGTCATTGACAACAAGTTTTTCGCCAAGCGCCAAGGCGGTCGCTCCTGAAAGAGGAGCGCTGAGGAGCGAGATGATCGCCATCGCCGCAAGTGGTGTCAGCGTGGGATCGCAAGCCTGCGCGCGCTTGAGCAGCAGGATGAACGCTGCGTAACTCAGCGCTGTCAGCAACCCGAAGAAAACCCCCGCCCCGAAGTCGCCACCGGCGATATTGACACCGGGCACAACGATAAGCGCTAGGCCGCCTATAGCCAGAGGAATGCCAACAGTCCTGCGCCACCCAAGCTTTTCGCCAAGGAAAAACACCCCGAAGGCCGCGAGAAAGAAAACCTGGAAGTTGCCGATCAGCGTCGCCAGGCCGGGGCCGAGGAAGCCGATAGCCATATGCCAAACGCCGAGGTCGGCGGCGAAGAGAACGCCGCAGATTGCCAGTAATGCCATCACCCGGCCGCCGTGCCAAAATCGTTCTCTGTAGATCAAAGCCAGCACCAGCAGCACCACTCCGCCGATTGCCATGCGGTAGAAGCTGATCGCGTTCGGCCCGGCGTCGGCGATCCTGACGAATACCGCTGAGAAACTGATCAGGCATGCACCGGCAGTAACCTGCAGCGTGCTTAGCCCGTCGTGGTGGTTGTAAGGTTTGCCGATCATCGTAGGTAAGTTCTTCAGAAAACCCAGGAGAGCTTGGTGAACAGCGTGTGCCCCTGATCGTCGGCGACGCCGAATTTCGAGGAGCCGTACTGGTAAGCGAACTGCAGTGCTCCGAACGGCGGGATGAAGCGCCATACGAGAACGACCTGCGCGTTTTTCTTGTCGATCACCGAGTTTGTCTGGAGGAAAAGCTTGAGATAGAAATCGGTGGCGAAATAATAATTGCTGCGAATCGAGTGTATCCAGGTGCTTTCGTCTTCAGGGTCGGGATCGAGCCACAGCTTTGTCAGCTCATAGCCGGCGTTCCAGGCGTCGGTGATCTTGAAATTGACTTCGCCGCCGAGGAGTCGCAGATCGCTGCCATAATTCCTCCCGAATCCGTAGGATGCCCGCCACGATCTGCCGGCCCGGTCGTTGTGGCCGACCTGGATCTCGGTGCGCCTGTTGCGGAAATCCTCCTCGTAGCGCTTGAACTCCTCAGTCTGTTCAAGTTCGATTTCCCATTTGCTGGTTAGTACGATTTCCAGCTGAGTATCCATCTCCCAGCTGCGCAGGGTGCCGGACTGGCTGTAATAGCGGTTGTAATTGACCGACGGCTCGATCCGCTCGATGCCATAGCTATTAAGCCAGAAGGTGCGGCTGATGTTGGTATCGAATTCCTTGCGATTGTCGTCGCGAACGAAACCCACCGCGTTCATGTTTTCTCTCAGCCCCTCGTCCCAACTGGAGTAACGCACGTGGAAGTGGGCGTTGGCGCTGTCATATGACGGCCTCAGGAACCAGGCGAGCGCGCCGTCGTTTTCCGGGCCGTGCGCGCGGACGAACTGGGCGGTCATACCGAAGGTGTCGGTGAAGAACAGCGTCGTGTCGATTCCGATCGAACCCTGGTCATTCCCCAGCCAACGCCGGTTAGCAGCCAGAAAGCCGATGTTCGAGCTGCCGAAGATCGTGCGTTTGCCGCGGATGATGCTGTATGTGGCGTTTTGCCCGTTCTCGGCCATGTCTCCCCCGGTCTTTTCCGGATCGCTTTGCGCGCCGATGAAGGCAACGTCCCAGCCGACCAGCTTGCCGCTGAGTTTGGCGCCCCATGGGATCTCGCCTATCCGCCGGCTGTAAAACTGAGTAATACGCTGTCTGAAAAGCTCCGCGCCCTCCAGGAAGAACGGCCGTTTCTCCTTAATCTGTAACTCGAAGCGGGTCAGGTTGATCTGCTCCGCGTCGGCCTCGATGGTAGCGAAGTCGGGATTGATCGTCAGGTCGGCTCCCAAAGTGCTGGTGATCCTGAAGCGCGCGTCGAGCCCCACATCTCCATCCGCTTTCTCTCCCTCCTGGAGCTGTGTGATCACGTAGGGTATCACTTCGTAGCGCTTGGCTTTCTGTTGGACCGTAAGGCCCGTCAGGCTGCCGAATTGAGAGACCCGCCCGACAGCCTCAAGCGGCCCCGCCCAGGAGCTGTTCTCGAGCCTCCTGGGGTAGGACCTGAGGAAGTTTGCGCCCCAGGTGACGTCCTCGCCCGCCTTGAATTTCAATATGCGAAACGGGATGGCGAACTCCGCCGTCCAGCCGTCCTCGGTTCGTGTCGAAGCACACTTCCAGGCCCCGTCCCAGCTGCTCTCCTCGGCGCGCCCGTTATCCGCGATGCGCCCGTCGTCCTGCGTGCCGAGCAGGTTGGTGGTGAAGTAGTAGGCGTTGCTATTGTCGTTAAATGTGTCGAGGAAAACCGCCACCGCGTCGTCGGCGGAGAGGCCGGCATCGCGGCGTGTTTGCGCAGCCGAGATTTTCGAAGGATCAGGATCATAACAATAGAAGGCGACAAATAGGGCGTTTTCGTCGTAACCCACGCGTACAAGTGTTCTGACCGGCGAAGGTACGCCATGTTGCGGTTCGATCTGAATGAAGTCGCCAAACGGTTCGGCGCGCTGCCACACCGCGTCGTCGAGTTTGCCGTCGATGCGCGGCCGCTCATCGAATCTCACGGCTCGGGCCGTTACGGTTTCCTGCGCACGCGCGCCGGAGCAGAACATTATCAGCAGTACAAAGAGAAGACCGGTTCGCTGGATGTTCATGTAGTAGCTGTCACCTCGGATCACGACTTGTTCTTGAATACTGGCTGCTACATGCTTTCTTTATTAACTGCTTCGTCGACAGCCGACGCGAGCGCCTCCATCGCTGCCTGCAGTTCCTCGCTCGGCTCGTAACAGGTCACCGACACATAGTAACATCCGCGGTGGAAAATAATCTGGTACTGATCGAGGGTGCACGCATCGCCGAACTTGTCCGACTTCTCCACACCCTTGGAGTTCTCGGCGAAGATTCCCGCCGCCGCGCCGGCATCGTTCATTTTATAGATTTCGACGCGCGCCTCGAAATCTCCCCTCACATAGTCGGCAAGTGCCAGGCGGTCGAAGCCGTACTGCAGATAGAGCTCGGCGCCGCCGTTGATATGGCGGAAAAGAGCCTCACCAGGGAAGAGGCGGGGATCTTCCGAGCGTTGCCACCCCTCAGGCACTCCATCGGGCGGCAGTAGACTGAAAATCGCTTCGTCCGCCGTGCCGGCGGATACCGCAAACAGTACTGCAAATACGATGTTTATCATTTCTCTCTCCGCTGAATTTATCCCAGGTCCACCTCTCTAAGTTCGATTTCGCCGCCCTTGAACATGCCGAGGCTGAGGTTCTCCGCGCGCACGAGGAAATCGTACTTCTGCCTTCCCTCTTCTATCTGCTCCGGAGTGGCGATGCCCTTCTCGATCCGCTTTTTCGCGATGAGGTCCCAGCAGACCGAGTCGGCGGTCACCGGGTCTGTCGCCGTCCAGATGCTGTTTGCTTCCCACATGTACTGGGCATTGGCTGCGGGCCCGCCCTCGTAGCATCCGCGAAGGCCGTCGACGATGTTGAGCACCACCTTGTCACGCAGAGGCGGGAAGGCGCAAACCTCCGCGATGAAGCGATTCATAATTTGGTGGCCGCGGCGGCAGTTGGAAGTGCTGCCGTAGGAAAGGTTCTTGAGGCAGAGAGTGACCATCGGGCCGGAGTTTTTGAGCACCGGTACGTTGATGATCTTGTCCAACTCCTCGGTGACGAGTTTGGCGAAGTAGCTGCGCGTGCCGGTGTGAATCATGTAGGGCGTGTAGTATTCGTCGTACTCCTGCTCGATGTCGAACTCGTAGTAAACGCTCTTGTCGATCCGGTCCATGCCCTTGATAACCCTGCCGCCGTTTTCCTCCGCGATATAACACATCGCCGAGCAGCGGATATCCGGGTAGTTCTTGGGGATGCACTCGGCGTCGTGGAGCAGGTCCTCCTCGCGGTCCCAGAGGACGATGTTGCTGCTGGCGACACCGACCTCGACGAGGCTGTTGATGACTGCGCGGTTGAGCTCATGGGTGTTGCTCAACAGCTTGCCGCCGGTGGGATTGACCTTGATCCCAACCCTGTCGCCCGGCTGGAAGAAGCGCGCCCAGGCGTCGCGCGGATCTTTCTCCCCGGTCAGCTCCTTCATCGCCGCCGCCAGCATCGCCGTTGCGGCGTGGGGATCACCGTGGTTGGGCTTCTGCCCCCTCGTTACCCCTGAGTGGCTGGCGCGCGCAACGAGACCGGGGAAGGGCCCCGGCATCGAGATCTCCTTTTTGGGCACTGCCAGGGCGGTGCTGATATTGGTGACCACCGAATCGGCGTCGCAGGGTTCAGGTTTCTTTTCGGCCTCCTGTAAGGCCGCATTGCAGGATGAGGTTCCTGCGGCGAAGACCGCTGCTCCGGCAGCGGCCGCCTTTAGAAATCCGCGCCTGTTGAAACGACCGGATACTCCGACCTGAAGGTCTTTATCAGTCATCTGTCGTCCTCCTCTTACGGTTCGATTCGGCGGTGATCGATCGGCTTGCCGCTGTACACACCCAATCCGAGATTTTCGGCTCGGGCAAGGAAATCATAGGTCTTGCGGTCATGCTCGAGGTCGCCCGCCTGCGCGATGCCCTGCTCGACGCGCTTCTTGAAAATGAAGTCCCAGCCGACCTTGTCGGCGGCGACGGGATCGGTGGCGATCCAAATGCGGTTCGGCTGCCAAATGTACTTCGCCACGGCCGCGGGGCCGCCTTCGTAGCAGCCGCGCAACCCATCGATGATGTTCAGCACCAACTTGTCGCGCACGGGCGGAAATGCGCAGACCTCGGTGAGAAAGCGGTTCATGATTTTGTGCCCACGGCGGCAGTTGGAGGTGGCCGCAAAGGACATGTTCTTGAGGCAGAGCGTGACCATCTTGCCGGCGTTCTTCAGCACCGGCACGTTGATCACCTTGTCGAGCTTCTGCGTCAAGATGGTAGTGAAATAGCTGCGCTTGCCGACGTTGATCTGCCGCGGTGCCCAGAATTCGTCGTACTCCGTTTCGTAATCAAACTCGTACCAGATGCTTTTGTCCAGCCGGTCGTCGCCGAGCATCACCTCCCGTCCGTCGACGGTTTCCGTATGTAGCAGGCCCGTGAAACCGACACCGGGGTAGTTCTCCGCGGTGTAGCCGTTCTCAGCCAGGCGGTCATCGAAGCGGTCCCAGATGACGATGTCGCTACGAGGGATTCCGGCCGATTCAAGACCGGCGACGATCGCCTGCAAGAGCTCGTGTGTGTTGCTCAGCAACTTGCCGCCGACGGGATTGATCTTGATGCCGATGCGCTCGCCCGGGCTGGCGAACAGGGCCCAGGCGTCGCGGGGATCGGCCGCGCCGGTGAGCGCCTGCATCCCTTCGGCAAGCATCGCACTCGCGGCCAAGGCATCAGCGTGGTTCGGGTTTCGGCATTCGGTGGCCGCAGGATTAAGCACCTCCGCCACCACACCAGGGAATCTGCCGGGCAGCGACTGAGGCGTGCGCGGCATTGCCAGGGCGGTGGCGATGTTGGTGCGGATCGAATCGGGATCGAATGGCTCAGGCGGTTTCTCTGCTGTCTGCTGCTGTTGTTTCTCCTGGAATGAGAAGCCGGATGCCGCTCCTGCGAACACGGCGGCGCCTGCGACATGTACGAAATCCCTCCGACTCGGGCCCTCCCCCCTGCATCTTCCTTTTACAGCCATACTTTGTCCTTTCCATTGCTTGCTTTAAGCCGGGATGCGGCGATTGGAATCCGTCGGGAACGGTGAGGCCATCTCCGGCGATGAGTGCCGCGCGTAGGAATTGACGGCGGTTGGAAAGACTGTCGTTACTCCCCTGGCAATTAGCGTTCATTGCAACTCTATCTCTCTGATCTTGCTCAGTTGGTTTGCGTTGGGATAGAGATCATATTTTTCCTGCAAGAAATATTATTCGAGCTATTCATCCTGTTCGGTATTCCGGTTCCCTCGATCAACGCTGAAGCATCAAGCCTTTTTCTCGCCACCCAGCCTGACCGTCCGATGATCGATCTTTTCGCGGTCGTAGACGCCGAGCCCAAGCTTGTTTGCCCTGATCAACTGGTCGAGGTTGCGATCGCGCTCGCTACGCTGATCCTCCCAGGCAACTCCCTCGGCGACGCGCTTGGCGAAGATCTTTTCCCAGCCGATGTGATCGACGGCCACCGGGTCTGTCGCCACCCAAACGGTCTTGGCGTTCCAAATGTAGCGGGCGACGGCGCCCGGGCCGCCCTCGAAGCAGCCGCGCAAGCCGTCGACGATATTGAGCACCACCTTGTCGCGAACCGGCGGGAAGGCGCAGACTTCTGCGATGTAGCGGCTCCAGATGTTGTGGCCGCGGGCGGAGTTACTGGTGACGCCGAATGCCAGGTTTTTCAGCGCGAGCGTCACCGACGCGCCGGCGTTCTTGAGGATCGGTACGTTGATCACCTTGTCGACCATCTGAGTGATGATGTGAGTGAAGTAGCTCTTTGTGCCGCCATTGATCATGTAGGGCATCATCTCTTCGCTATACTCGCCGGCTATATCGAACTCGTAGAAGACGTCCTTGTCGAGCCGATCCTCGCCCTTCCAGATTTCCTCCTCGCCCTGCTTCTCCATGTACTCGGTGCCGATGATTTTTATCCCGGGATAGTTCTCCTCGGTGAAGCCGCAATCCTTGAGCTGCTCCTGGCGGCGGTCCCAGAGGATGATGTTCTCCTTCGGCAGGCCGATCCCCAGCAACGCGTCGATGATCGCATGAGTCAGCTCATGAGAGTTAGCAAGCAGCTTGCCCGCGACCGGATTTACCTTGATGCCTACGCGGTCCTGAGGCGAGAAGAACTTGCTCCAGGCGTCCTCGGCCTTTTCGTCACCGGTGAGCATTGTCATGCCGGCGGCCAGCATCTCGGCGGCAGCGGCAGCGTTCGGCTTGCTGCCCTCGACCGCTTCAGGGTGATAAACCTCGGCGACAACACCGGGATAGCGACCCGGCATCGATTGCTCCGTGCGCGGTACTGCCGTGGCTGCGTCGATGTTAGTGTGCACCGAGTCCGGATCAGGTCTATTTTGATGTGGCGCGGGTGTGGTTGTCGAGGCGTGCAGTTGCCCTGGGCCGAGAGCGGCAGCGGCTCCGGCGACTGCAGAGCTTTGCAGGAAACGGCGACGGCTGAGATATCCTTTGTCGCGTCTCATGATTCCTCCTCACGCAGGTGGGATGTAATCCCGGTTATAAACGAATTGCCACCCCTCTGCTATAATCAGGGCGGTGTGAACATGGTCCCTTTTAAGAGAACTCTGATAATTCCCCTTTGGCTAATTATATTCGCAACTGCGCTTAATTTCACTCAGCTTTGCATTGCGCAGGAGCGCGAGCCGTCTCGCTTCGAGGCGAGCGTGCGCCTTGTCGAAGTCACGCTGCAGGCACAAGACAGCGACGGCCGTCATGTCACCGACCTCCAGCAGAGCGAATTGAGGCTTTTCACCAGCGGCCGCGAGCGCGATCTCCGGCTGTTCCTGCCGCGGGAGATAGCCCTTGGGCGTTTCGGCAAACTACGGCATCTGGACGTTGAATACCGGGAGTACGAGCCGGTCGAGCAGCCTGAACCGCGCTATTTCGTTATCTTCATGCACCAGATGCAATACGAGTTCGGCTTTTTCCAGCTTGCGCGTGCCGCCGCGCGGGAGTTCATCGAGAAGAAGATGCTGCCGAGCGACCGGATTTCGCTGGTCTGTTTCGACAAGTACGCCGATCTCGAGGTCGACTTTACCGGTGACAAGGAGGTCCTTCTCGAAGCCATCGACGGCCTTCAGTTCAAGTTCCGCAATATCGACATGCTCGATCGCTATTACTCCTACCTTGCCCAACTGGCGCGGCGATATGCGGGCATGCCGCATAAGGTGAGCATCATCCTTGTTGCCGCGGGGATGTTCGGCGTTCGCGGGCAGGGGGGCTATAGCGACTACCGTCGCGCCATCGAAGCCTTGCAGGATGCCGATGTGCGAGTCTACGGACTCGATGCACGTGGCCTCAGCTTCAAGGAGCCGGGCACGCGCGTCGCTTCGCTGCCTGTAGGGATCGTCGATCTGGTCAAGCAGGGTGCCAACCTTGGCCTCTACAGCGGGCCGACGGGCGGAAAGACCTTCCGCTACCATAACAACCTGCTTTCGCTGTTTGAGCGTATCGACTACGAGATGAGCGCCTATTACGTCCTTGGCTTTCACCTCGATGAGGACGAAGGCGACAAGCCTATTTATGTCAGTATTGAATGCTCGCGCCCGGGAGTGCAGCTTCGTTACAAGAAGAAACTCAGGCCAAAAGCCGAGAACTGATCGGCTTGTCCGGAGGCGTGCGATTAGTCCCCTTCGGGATAGATCTCCGGCAAACTCTCCAACAGCCACCTGCCTTCACGCCTTACCGTCGTTATCGCGAACGGCTTTTCCTCCAGGCCCTCACGGAGTATCATTCCGGCAATCATACCCCGCTCGCCGTCGATCCTGACAGAACTGACGTGAAGCCTCGCGCCCTCGAGTTGCGCGTGCATCCGTTCTCCGAGACCGGCAAGATTTTTGTCGTAGGCCTCGCGGTCGTCACGTTTCAGCCGCGCCAGCAGTTTCGCGGTGGGCTGATCAGGAGAGACCCATTCCATCGCTCGCTCTATTTCCCCGCGCTGGGCCGCTCCAAAAAAATTGTGGAGTGCGCCGCGCACGGCCGCCTCGTCGCCGATCAGTCCGCAGCCGGAGAGGACCAGAATCATGGCGAATAAGGCCGTTGTTATCGCGCGGTTCATTGCTGCTCCTCCTCGGGTTGGGGCGGTTGGATGTTTCCGATCCTTGAGAACCATTCGCGGTTGAAACGGGCAGAGTAAATAGCGAGGTCGGCGCTGCGCTCTGCTTCGAAGGCCAGCATAAAGTTCAGCGAGATATCGCCGGCGAGCTTTTCGTAATCCTGATCCGCTTCCGCCTTCTCCTTGAAGCGTTCGAGCTGCCTGCGGGTGTAATCGGAGTATTTGATCGACTCCTCGGCGGCATCGGCCGTCGGGAAATCCAGCACGCAGAGTATCTCGAGCGCTTCGCCGGCATCGACAGAGATGATGCAATCCTCAAATCCCGCAAGCATTTGCAGCAGGCTGCGCGATTCCTCGCTGTGCCGCATCACCATCCAGCCGGGGACGCGTTTGTCGGCTCGCGCCAGCATCGCAGCGGATTTCGATCCGCCAATCCCTTCGGCACCATCATCCCTGTGCTCCAGATATTGCTCCAGCAAATCGCGCGATGTGGAGAGAACGGTAACACCTTCTTGGGGAAAAGATAAAAACCCCGCGCCGGAGATCAGGTTTCCCATGCGGGGTATATCGATCCGGAAACGTATTACCTCGTTAGCGCCGATCCGGAAGGTTTCCGTTTCGCCCGCCTGCAAAAGCGTCAGCACGGTCTCCGGCTTGATGTCAGCCCTCAGCACCGCGATCGCCGGCAGCGCGTGCACGAGGTTCGGATAGGCCCGCCCTACGAATCCGACGGCAAAGGCCAGCTCATGAAAACCGTTGCGCAGGTCGATTCCCTGCGCCGCCAGCATCAGGTTGGCAAGCGAGAGGCTGTCGAGCAGTTCCCGCCCGATTTCCGAGCCCACCAGCCTGTCGATATCGAGATGTCCGATTGCCAGGTATACGCCGTCGGGCAGTGTAGCCAGTAACGGCGGGATCTCACCTCCCGGCTCTATCGGATTCCGCGCCGTCTCGCCGCCGCATCCGATAAACAGCAGGCAGGCGGCCACGAGGGAAAAAAAGAGAATCGACCATTTTCCTAGCATGCCGAGGATTATATCAGTTGGCGGGAGACGTGCTCAAACGATAAGCGGAGGTTTGCTGCGGGGACTTAGTAGTCGCGCTCCTTCATCGCCCGCTCGGTCTCGCGGTCGATGTCTTTGCGGCGTATGGTTTCCCGCTTGTCGTACATGTGCTTGCCCTTGGCGGTGGCGATCTCCAGCTTGATGTACGGCCCCTTGAGGTAAAAACGCAGTGGCACGATGGTGAAGCCCTTCTCGGTGACGGCCCCGATCAGTTTGTTGATTTCTCGCCGGGTTAGGAGCAGGCGGCGTGGCCGGGTTGGCTCGTGGTTGTTGACGTTGCCGAAGTGATACGGGCTTATGTGGCAATCGAGCAGCCAGACCTCTCCGCCCTTGGGGCGGCAGTAGCTTTCCTTTAGGTTGGCGCGGCCCTCGCGCAGACTCTTCACCTCTGTCCCCACGAGAGAAATGCCCGCCTCGAAGCGCTCGGCTATGTGGTAATCGCGGAACGCTTTCCTGTTTGTCGCGAGCACATTACCGGCAGTGCCGCCCTTCTTTTTCTTCTTTCCCATTGTACGAAATCCTGCGCAAGGCCGGATAGTGTACCGCCGCCGGACCGTGCTGGCAACCGCCCTAAGGCAATGAAAAGAATGAGGAAGCCCGGATTGTAAAGATGTATACTGGAGACCGGTGAATTCAAATGGAGGACCAGCGAAACGAGACCGCATGGATCGGCCTCGGCTCCAACCTGGGCGACGGCGTGGCCAATCTGCAATCTGCGGCGAGGGAGCTGATCACGCTTCCCGGCCATGAGCTGCTCAAATCGTCATCGATTTACAAAACCGAACCGGTCGGCAAAGGCTACGGCGACGATTTCTATAATGCTGTCATCAGCATGCGGACACCACTGCCGCCGCGCGAACTACTCAAGGTGTGTTTGCGGATCGAGGCGGAACTGGGCAGGGACCGCGTTGCTTCGTCCGACCGCGCGATCGATCTAGACATCCTGTTTTACGGCGACGTTATCCTCTCCGATCCTTTCCTCATCCTGCCGCATCCCAGAATAGCCGACAGACGATTCGTGCTGGAGCCGCTGGTAGAGATCGCCTCGAAACTCATCCATCCCGTCTTTCAGGTGACCGTCTCCGAACTGCTCAAGAACCTCGGAAAGGGCCAGCGCGTGGAAAAGCTTGATGTTAAAGCAGTTAACTAAGATACAAAAGCATCTCTGTTATATAAGTATCGCGCATGAGAGTATCCTGGGAGCATTGTTACATTAGTAGCCAGCGTGAATCCGCGGCTTTTGCGCCGGGTGAGGGCTTATATGTCGAGCAGCAGCATCTCAAGGCGAGGTGTATTATGGGCATCAGACGCCGGATGCCGGGGAAGTGCACTTGCCGTCGATGGTGCAAAGCGCGGGGCGTGTCAAACTTTGAGGGCTTTAAAACGTCTTAATAATTAGGTATTTTACGGCGAGAGAGATATGTACACTTTAAAAGGTGCGGTTATGTCTGGAAGAACGTTGCTTGCCATAATGTTGGCGCTTGCCTGTTGCGCCCCCTTGGCAGCAGGTCAGAATCGTGAAGCGGCTCTCGATGCCCTCCAGTGGTTCCCAGAGGGTGCTTACGGTTATTTGGCCTTCTGCGATTGGGCCGGATTACAAAAGACAATTGTTTTTACCGATTTCGGTGACGTCTTTAGCAACTCAGAGTTTGGTCTTCTGATCGATTCTACTCCTCTGCCTCAATCGGCGCTGGAAGGTTTGGAGTGGGTCTGCATGGCCAGGCTTCTCCGTCTCCGCCTCGCGGATGAGGATGAGATGGGAGAGACCAGGCAGATTCGTTCAATCGTGACCATCTCCGATGGAGAAGTTGTCGAGAAGAAGAAAGAGAGGCTGGGCAGGGAGGAGGTGCTGGCAAACAGCATCCGTGGCGACGAGGGGAGTATGTGGGTCCTGGCCTTCGACGACACAAGGGCCGTGGTGAAGGACGGCCTCGCGGCCGGGTGGCTCAGCCGAACGGGCGAAAAAATTATGGGCAGGCCGATCCTATCGATCTCCGCGGAAAAAGAGGGAGACGAGCAAGGTGGGTATTTCGCATACCCGGCCGTCACCAACGAGTTGCTCCTGGCCGATGATATCGAATTAATAAAAAGCATGGTAGCTGCCGGTATGGGCCGGGGATCATTGTTTATTTACGCGCCGGAATTTATGGACCTGTCACCGTTCATTCCCGACCTCGGGCAAAGCTGGCAGGTATCCATGGTGAGGTCAAGAAACCGGCAAACCATGGAGTTATGGAAAGAACACATGGAGATGGAAGAGCGCGTGGAGGATCTGCAAAAGCAGCTCGACGAAGGACTGCAGTACGAAATCACAAGTTTCGAAGCGGGTGACACTATCGTTGAGAAATCGATCTGCATTTTCGGAAGCGATGAGGTCGCATCCCAAAGCGCCGAGGAGATTAGGCAGGAACTTCTGAGCAAAAAGAATGATTTCTCAAAGCGTTCGTATTCGATAAATATCGTGGTTCTCAGCGATGATGGTGAAGTAGTAAACAAGGGGCGGACCAAGAGGTTGAACCGCGTCTTAAACCGCTCTTCAAGCCTCTCAGGTAATAAGGCCGGCAAGACTGAAGTAATCGTCGAGGATAACGTTGTGACCACGGTGTTTGTCTGGGGAGAAAGAGAATTGCAGACGCTGCGGTTCCTGAAAAACTCAGGGCAGTCGGAAGACGGTGGCATAGTGATAACAACGGACGAGGGTGAACAAGCCAGGTTGGAGATTAAAAAATAATCTTACCGTCCTTGACCACTTTGCGCACGTGGTTGACTCCCCAGTGATAAACGATATGGAAGTGACTGGGGACGTCGAGGATGATCACGTCGGCGCGCTTGCCCGGCTCGAGGCTGCCGACGGAATCGGCCATGCCGATTGACGCTGCGGCGTTGAGCGTTGCTCCCACCAGCGCCTCGGCCACCGACATCTTCATATTGAGGCAGGCGAGGGTGATCATCAACGGCATCGACTCGCAGTGGCTGCTGCCGGGATTAAAATCGGTCGCCAGCGCCACGGGCATCCCCGCTTCGATCATCCTGCGCACCGGCGGGTAATCTTTCATCATCAGGAAGAAGGCCGCCCCGGGCAACGGTATAGCGATCGTGCCCGCCTCCGCCATCTTACTAATGCCCTTTTCAGAGACGAACTCGAGGTGCTCGGCCGAGATTGCCCCCAACTCCGCGGCAAGTTCTGCGCCACCCAGGGGAGTTAACTGTTCGGCGTGAACCTTGAGTTGCATGCCGGCTTCGCGCGCGGCGGTCAGGATGCGGCGGGATGCCTCCAAATCGAATACCCCCGTCTCGGTGAAGATGTCACAATACTTCGCGAGCCCTTCCGCGGCGACTGCCGGAATCATCTCGTTGACAACCAGATCAGCATAGAGGTTCGTGCCTTCCGGCCGGGAGCGGTATTCCGGCGGAACCTCGTGCGCTCCGAGGAAGGTCGGGACGACGGTCAATGGGTGCGATTCCGAGAGCCGCCGCACGGCCCGCAGCATCTTCAACTCCGTCTCAAGGTCGAGGCCATAGCCGCTTTTAATTTCGACCGTGGTCGTGCCGAGGGTGAGCATGCTGTCGAGGTGGCGAGTGCCGATCTCCACGAGCTCGTCCTCGCTTGCCGCGCGCGTGGCGCGCACCGTGGAGAGGATTCCCCCGCCCGCCTTGGCGATCTCGGCGTATCCCCGCCCGCGAAGGCGCATGTCGAACTCTTCAGGGCGCTCGCCTGCGAAGACGGCGTGAGTGTGGGGATCGATAAAACCGGGAAGCACCGTCCCGCCCGCAGCGTCGATAATCGAGGCTCTCGCAACCGCTTCGACCCGAAATTTCATTTCCTCCTCGCTACCGACGAAGACGATTTCACCTTCCAGCGCGGCCAGGCAGCCGCCCTTTATCACTTTTAGTTCGTCCTGTTCGCTTCCCGCTTTGGCTTTTCCGCCCAGCGGCGTCGCGAGTTCCGATGCTCCGGTTATCAGCAGGTCGGCTTTGACCATTGTGCAGCCTCCTTCCAGCGGTGATAAACTAACTGATTGAAGACATTGTAGTAAACAGAACTGCGGGTTCACCAGTAATAAGGGTGGTAATTGGACATCGTGAGATGAGTGATCGGATGAGCACAGAGGCAGCAGTTGACGCCCAGGCCCAGCCTGAGCAGAAGACCACTGAGCGCACTGAGAAGCTCCTGGCCGCCGCCAGAGAGGGCGACGAATGGGCCTTCGAAGAGCTGCTCAGGCTGCACCGCTCGGCCGTTTACCGCCTCGCTCTCGGGATGCTTGGCGACCCTGACGAAGCCTTGGACATCTGCCAGGACGTCTTCCTCCGCTTCTTCCGCTCTCTCCGCCGCCTGCGGGCGGACAGGGGAATACGCGCGTGGCTGAGGCGGGTAACGATCCACCGCTGCTACGACATCCTCCGCGCCAAGCGCCGCTCCAGGGATCTCAAGGCGGAGATCATGCCGAGCTGCATGCATCCGGAGGACGGACTCGACATGCGCCAACTGACACAGGCGGTCGTCAGAGCCCTCGATATCCTCAGCCCGAGAGAGCGGGCGGCGCTCATCCTCACCAGCCACCAGGGCTACAGCAGCATCGAAGCCGGCGCGGCCATGGGATGCCGGTCGGCGACTGTGCGCGTCCTGTTGCACAGGGCGCGCGGAAAGCTGCGCAAGGCTTTGGGTCTTGTCGCGGGAGAGTTGGTATGAACAGGCAGAGAGCCAAAGAATTGCTGATCGATTACCTCAACGGCCACCTCGAGGATGAGCAAAGGGAACAGTTGGAGGAATTACTCAGCAAGGATGAAGAGCTGCGCCTCGAGACCGAGGCGATGAAGCGCGAGATGGGAATCCTGCGCAGCGCGGTCCACGATCCGCTCGAAGAGGTCCGCATGAGCACCGTCAGCAACCGTGTGATGAGCGAGCTGCGCAGCCGCCGCGAAGGGAGCTTGCGCGACCTACCGCTTTCCTGGCGCTCCTACCTTAGAGCCGCTGCAGTCGTATTCTTCATTGTCGTCGCCGCGGCCCTGTTCTTCCTGCTCCGCCCCGCCGAGCTGGCTGAGACTCCGCCGTTTGCCGACGCCGACGCCAGCGAAGAGGCAACCCCCCCGGCGGTTGAAACGGAAGAGGCAAAACCCCGCTCAATGCAGATGTCCTTTGCCACCGACGATCCGAAGGTCAAAATTTACTGGACCTTCTCCGAGAAATTCGAACTCGATGAAGAAGGAGAATAACATGAGAAAAGAGACCCGCATCGCTGCCATATTGATCCTCGCCGTCCTGCTTCTTGTCCCGGCCGGATATCTATTGGCTCAGGAGGAGCAGGAACGACAGGAACCGGAAATCGTAGAGCGCATCTTCACAATTCAGCATGGGGACGTGCAAGCAATCTACCGCATGATCCGTTCTTTCGTGACGGCGTGGGGAACGATCAACGCCGACGAGAATAGCTCCATCATCGTCGTCCGCGATACAAGCGAGGCCGTCGCCCACATGGCCGCGATAATTGCCGAGATGGACCTGGCCCCGGAAAACATCGGCTTGACTTTCTTCGCGTTCCGGGCGACCAAGGGCGGTAGTCGGACCATTCCGGAAGGCCTTCCTGAGGGCGTAAAACGCGGCCTCAATGAGCTCGCGGGCGTGATGGCCTACCGCGTCTTCAGCCCGATCGACAGTGGTATGTTGACCCTCGCTTCCTCCGCCGACAGGGGTGAGCTGCGCCTCTCCGGAATCGGCGGCGCAGACCTATCGATCTCCTTCAAGATCAGTTACAGCCGACAGAGCAAACGTCTGAGTCTTCATAACCTCGGCGTGGGGCTGCTCAAGAATGGCGCTTACACATCTCTGATGCAGACCGACATCGGCGTCGAAAACGGCGGCGTGGCGGTTGTCGGCGCCTCCAAGCTCGACGGCGGCGACGAGGCGCTTGTCGTCATCGTCACTATGAACGTCATCCAGAACTGATTCTCCGGGCTTAAATCGACTTTTCTCCCCAACTCCGCTCCTATCCGGGAGAGAAGTATCACCGCACACCCAAGTTTCATTGGGAGTGAGACAATGAAAAAAGTTACCGTCTTAATGTTTCTGTTCCTCATGCTCAGCGCGTGTGCCGCAGCACAGCAACGGATGATCCCAGACGACCCGTTCTTCAAGTACCAAGTAAGCTACGACAACCAGGGCGGGCTGGTGGTCGTCGATATGACATCCCGCAAGCGCAGCCCTGTCGAGCTCCAACTACAGCCGGGAATTCACCTGCAGATGACCTGCGCCTGGGCGATCACCACAGGCAGCCGAGCGACAATCGTCGCCCTGCTCGACGACGGCTTCTTTTACGATCAAGAGGACATCCGGGATAACATCTGGCGCAACAAGGGCGAGACCGGCCGTGACCGCGCCGAGCGCACAGCCCGCGCTATCCGCTACGCCGCCGACAATGGCGCTCGCGCGATCAACTGGAGCGGCTTTGTCCGGGAGGACCGCCCCGAAAAACTAGACCTTTTGAGGGAAGCGATCGACTACGCAGGAAGCAGGGGAGTGCTCCTGATCGTCGGCGCCGGCAACGACGCCCGCGACATCGACCTCGAGGAGAACCGCTTCTACCCGGCCTGCTTTGAGAGCGACAACATCATCGTCGTCGCCGAGGTCGACTTCGACGGAATCCTCTACAAGGTTCCTGAGGGAAGCAAGTACATCGGCGGCTCGAACTACGGCCCGAAGAACATCGACGTTGCCGCCCTCGCCCAAAATTACACCACCCAGCTCAAGGACAACTGCTCCACCTACGGTCTTGGCGGCGGCACCTCCGACGCCTCGCCCGTGGTCACCGGCGTCGCCGCCCTCGTCTTCAGCCTCCGCCCCGACCTCTCAGGCCCCCAGGTCAAGGAGATCCTGATGCGCAGCGCGACGAAACTGCCCGCCCTCGAAGGCGGGGTGAAGTCCGCCGGTATGGTCAACGCCTGGGAGGCGCTGAAATCGGCTGCTGAATACCCTCAGCAATGACATTTCTTGATCTGAAACCGCGAGAAGCCCGGTGTCACCACCTGTGATTTTTTTCGAACTACCTTGACTAGCACCCGGTTTTGTAAATATAATTACGGATGTGATTCCGGTGTCTTCTGCGGATTCAAGTTGAAGCTGATTGAATGGAGAAGTTCAGATGGTCAAGAAATCGAACGAGTACCTCAGCCGGAGAGAACGGCAGATCATGGATGTTGTCTACAGGCGCAAGAAGGCGACAGTGGCCGACGTCTGCGATGACCTGGATGACATTCCGAATTACACCGCGGCCAGGGTGTTGATGCACCTGCTCGAGGACAAGGGCCTGCTGCGTCACGAGAGGCAGGGGCAGCGCTACGTCTATTATCCCACCGTGTCTCCGAGGAGGGCCCGCAAGTCCGAGCTCAAGCACGTGATGCAAACCTTCTTCGACAGTTCGCCCCGGGAGTTGATGGCGGACCTGATCAACATTTCGCAAAAAGAGATGAGCGAGGAGGAATGGGACGAGATCTACCGGATAATAGACGATGCCCGCAAGCAGGGGAGGTGAGCGTCCTCGACGCGAAGTGCGCGGACTAATTAAGTCGGCGATTGCGCGAAAGTGTAATTTTTCTAAAAGGCATTAACACCAAAACCTCCTATCCTCGACACCAGTAATGTCCTGTTCCGGAATTTCCGGCGGTCGGCAGGGGTGGCTTTCGAGATGGAAACGGCAATAATTCAGCCAGCGTATCCATTCTTGTGGCTTCTTTTTCTGTTGGATTTCGCTCTCAAGGGGACCTTGATTATTCTTGCGGCTTTCGCCGCAATGAGGATATTGCGCAGAGCCTCGGCCGCGGTGCGCCACGCGGTTTGGTTCCTGGCGCTTGTGGCGGTGCTGTTGCAGCCGCTGGCGACCAACCTGCTTCCCGATTGGCGGGTTCCGCTCCTGCCCAGGGTGTTTGAGAATTCCACGTTAAATCTCGATCCCGACGTAAGGCCCGAAGAGGAGTTGGCCAATGATCTTTCCCCGCTTGAATATGGGGAGCGATTGCTGGGATCAAATCCGGAGACAAAAGCATCAGCGTTATCTGAAGAGGAGCCCCCGCCCGTCGAACTTTACGATCCGCTGGCCGGCCTCACGATGGAGGCCGATCGGATCGGCCTGATCAAAGTTGACGAGGGAGGTGATTTGCTGCTGGGATCGCCTCATTGGTCGTTCTGGATCTTCTTTATCTGGTTCGCCGGCTTCGTGCTGGTCTTGATCCGCTTGCTTGTCGGGGCGATCGCCTCGTTCCTTGTCATCGCCCGCTCGACGAAACAAACCGATCCGGCCTGGGAAAGCCTTCTCTCAAAGTTGTCGCGGGTGCTGGGGATCAGGCGAAAGGTTCGGCTGCACATATCCGAACACATGCACCTGCCGAAATCCGGAGGGATTCTCTGCCCCGTCGTCGTGTTGCCGGCCAAGGCCGAGCGGTGGGACCGGCAACGGCGCAGCCTTGTTCTGATGCACGAGCTCGCGCACATCAGGCGGTGGGATATCCTGACGTTAATGGTTTCTCGCTTCGCCTGTGCCGTCAACTGGTTCAATCCCCTCGTCTGGCTCGCGCATCTCCACATGCGTAACGAAATGGAGCGCTCGTGCGACGACATGGTGATCACCTCCGGTATCGTCCCTTCCAGTTATGCTCTTCATCTTGCCGAGATCGCCCGTTCGCTGCAGTCCCCGAGGCCCTCCTGGGCTTCGGCGGCAATGGCCCACCGGTCGTCGCTGAAAGACAGGCTGAAGGCAATTCTTGATCCGATTGCCAACCGCAAGCCGTTCAATCCGGCGCGGATCCTGTCGCTCGGGCTGGTGATAATTTTGCTTATGCTTCCGCTGGCGGCGTTTCATCCCTGGGTCGTCGCGGAAAGTCCGCGCGTAGAGAAAATAGTCGAACTCTCGGAGAAACTAGGTACCAGCGTGGATGTCGAAGAGTTGACGGCCATGATGTCGGATTCCGATAGCGCCGTCAGGGCGAGGGCGGCAATCCTCCTGAGCGGGCTAGACAGTGGGCTCGCGGCGGGCCGTCTCGCGGTTGCTCTTTACGACAGCGATCCGTTGGTCCGCCAGTACGCAGCTTGGGGATTAGGGCGGCTGGCCTATTCCTGCACCGCCGGATCGCTCAGAAATGCACTGAATGATCCCGAGCCGGAAGTGCGCCAGCAGGTGCTTTGGGCGCTTGGCAGGATGGGTGCCGACGCGGCGTGGGCGCTAGCCGCCGGCGCGGGGAACAGCGATCCTTTCATCCGACAGCAGACGCTGCACGCCATCAGCCGTGTTGAGGATGATGAAGCCGTCTCAACTCTAATCGCAGCGCTCGACGACGAGGTCAGCGGGGTCCGGCGCCAGGCGGTGGTCGAGCTTGCACGAATCGGCGACGAAAGGATTATCCCCGGGCTGAACAAGGCGATGCAGGATCCGAATACGGAGATCCGCCGAATGGCTGTCAGCTACCTTCGCGAGATACGGGGTCCCAAAGCGGTTCCGGGCCTGGCATCAGCGCTGCAGGACGACGCAAACGTAGTTAGAAACGAGGCTGTTGACGCCCTGGGGAACCTGGGTCATGAATCGGCGATAGATCCCCTGATAGCTGCCGCGGTCAGCGACCCGAGTAACGAAATCCGTATCAATGCACTGCGTGAGCTCGGAAGAATCAACGATATTCGCATTCTGCCCGCGTATGCCGCGGCTCTCGGATCGGACAGTAACGAAGTGAAAACGGAAGCAATCATGGGGCTCTGCCGCCTGAACGACAACCGAACGGTTGAGCTGCTCAACGGGGCCCTTATCGATACCTTCAACAGGGGACCGTTCGACGACGAGCTCAGGATGGCAATCATCCACAGGCTCGATGATATCGGGCACCCGAGCTCGTTTCATTCCCTACTGTTCGCCTACCGGCAAAGCAACAATCTTGAACTTCGGCGTGCAGCGCGGCAGATCCTGGCCCGGCTGTAGCGGGGGCGAAACAACAAATTAGGTAAATATTTTTACACTTTTGCTTGACTCCCGCGGCTCGAACATGTAAAATATTTTACAGTACGAAATGTTCAGGCTTTGTTGTCGAGAGGGGTGATGCTGTTATGCGATACACGATCTTGTCGGCTCTATTTTTTTTGCTTGTTACCGCTCAAAATTTAGCGGCTGTTGAAAGCAGCCAATCCATAGAGGCCCAAAAGGCTATTCCACTTGAGGTACCCCGGCTTGTTGGGGCAGTTAAAGTGGACGGCATTCTCGACGAAGCGGCCTGGGCTGATGCGCTCGCACTGGAGTTGCGCTTCGAGACTAGCCCGAGCGAGAACACCCCCGCGCCGGTGCGCACGTCCGTGAAGGTCTTCTACGACGGCGGCTGCGTTTACTTTGGTTTCAGCTGTCTCGATCCCGAGCCTTCGCTAATCCGGGCGCACTATTACGAGCGCGACAACGCCTGGAATGACGATCGAGTCGGCGTGATGTTGGACACGTTCAACGACGAGCGCCGCAGCTTCAACCTCTACGTCAATCCCTTTGGCGTTCAGATGGATTTCACTAATTACTCCGGGACCAACGACACCGGCTGGGACGCAATCTGGGATGCCGCCTGTACGATCGACGACCAGGGCTGGTCGGCGGAGATCGCGTTGCCTTTCAATTCGCTTCTCTTTCAGCGAACCGAAGGAAGCCAGATTTGGGGCTTCGCTGCCTTGAGAATGTATCCGCGAGGCGTCGGGCACTGGCTGGCGACGATTCCCGACGACCGCAACATTAATAATATACTAAGCGAAATCGACAAGATCAAAGGTTTCGACGGCATCTCGCCCGGCAGGAAGCTCGAGATCACCCCGACGCTGACCGCCTTGCGCACCGATGGGCGCTCCGAGCCTTCCGCCAAGCTTGAGAAGCGTGATCAGAGCTCCGATCCCGGCCTGACGGCGCGTTGGGGGCTCACTCCGAATCTGACGCTCAGCGGGACGGTCAATCCCGACTTCTCACAGGTCGAGGCCGACGCTCTCCAACTCGACATCAACCAGCCCTTCGCGCTCTTCTTCGAGGAACGCCGGCCGTTTTTCACAGAAGGAGCGGATTTCTTCAGCACCAGGCTGAACGCGGTCTACACGCGCATGATGCGCGATCCCGCTTGGGGGTTGAAATTCTCAGGGAAGGAAGGATCCAACACAATCGGGGCTTATGTCGTCAGCGACGAAATAACCAACCTCGTTTTTCCCTCCAGCCAAAGATCGCAGACCACTACCTTGCCGTCAGCCTCAACCGCTTCCGTCTTCCGCTATAAGCGCGATCTCGGCAGGCGCTACACTCTGGGGCTATTGGCCACCGACCGCGAAGGAGATGACTACTTCAACCGCTTATTCGGGCTCGACGGCGAGCTGCGGATCACGGACCGCGATCGCGTATCGCTTCAGTTCCTCGCATCCGGCACGCGCTATCCCGACTCCGTCGC